>MVRU01000003.1 GCA_002067745.1 Syntrophus sp. PtaU1.Bin005 | reverse complement strand
TGGATCGGTTAACCCACAAAGCCCACATCATCGGCTGTAACTGGGATAGCTATCGTTTGCGAGAAAGTCTCAAAGAAATAGCGACGTTTCGCCGGTAAAACTCCGGTCGCCTCCCGGCTCCCTATGTTTTACCGGCGATCAATAAGAAAGACAGGGGATGACCTGCCCGTCATCCCAAAGTATAAACACTGCTCTGGGTGGTCAAAATTCGATTATCACAGGTGGTCAATTTTCGGTTGTCATTACCAAGGCGGACTCTGGGGCGGATTCGGTTGGCTGTGGACGAAACGCCGGGGTGTCGTTCAGATGTATGTCTCGCGCACCGATGGTTACGTGTGGATCGAGTGTTGCGGCAAGCGTCCGTGGCTGATCACACCGGAGCATCCGGAAGCATTTGTTCGTGCGTTGACGCGTTAGTGCACGTCGGAATTCGTTGCGGAGAGATCCTGTGCGCCGGGCCAACCTGTGAGCCTGTACCGTCGCCATGATGGGGATCACTGAACCTGCCGGGGATTTGAACCGCAATGTTCAGTCGACCATCCGGGATTCGAAAACACGATACTGGCGTTTGGTCCAGAAAAGGATAAAAAGAAAGGCTAGGGCATTGGCGAGGGGCTGGGCCATCCAGACGCCGGTGATGCCGAAAAGGTGCGGAAGGCCGAAAAGAAGGGGAAACAGGACCAGGGTGTCGCGTACAACCAAGAGGAGCATGGCCGTGACTCCACGCCCGAGGCCGATGAACATGTTGATCCACATCAGGCTGGGGGCTGCTGTCAGGAGCATTAAAAAGTTGATGCGAAGGGCCGTTTCCGTCAGGGCCTGCAACTGCGGGTCGGGAGAGAAAAACGTTGCAATCGAATGTGCGAAGACTTCTACAGCCAGGCAACTCAGCACGGCGATGCCGACGGAGATTCTGACGGCGACCTTGACGGTCTCCAAAAGCCTGGAATAGAGGCTGGCCCCTTCACTGAAGCCCACCAGCGGCATCAGACCCTGCCCGAAGCCGTAGAGCATCATCATGATCAGGCCATTTGTCCGGAAGATAATGCCGAGAGTGGCGACGGCCAGGTCGCTGTACCCGGCGAGGATGGAATTGTGCAGCAGCATGCCCAGGCTGACCACCAGATTGATGACTATAGAGGGAAATCCTGTCGAATAAATGGAGTAAATGATGGGGAGATTCGGGCGTAGATGTTTCCATTTCAGCCGATACTTTGAGCTTTTCTGCTGGAGGTAATAAAAGGACAGCAGAGCGCCCGAGATCTGGGAGATCACCGTGGCCAGGGCGGCCCCCTGTATTTCCAGGCGGGGGAAAGGCCCCAGCCCGAAGATGAGCAGGGGTTCAAGGATGGCGCTGACCGCGGCAATAAAAAAAACGGAAAGCATCGAGGCATTGGGCCTGCCTTCCGCCCGGAGGAGATTGTTGATCATCATGATCAGAAAAAGAAAAGGGACGCCAGGCATGACCGTGACGAGATAGAGGCGTGAAAGGGGGAGGATTTCGTCCGTGGCGCCGAAGAGTTTCAGAATCGGAGCCGGAGCGGCTAGAATCACCCCGGCAAGCAGAACGCCCAGAGCGGCTGAAAGAAAAAAGACCTGCCCCGCCGTCTGGCGGGCCTTGAGAAATTCCTCCGCTCCGAACATCCGGGCGGCGTAGGAACCGGCGCCTATCCCCGTTCCTACTCCGATGCCGCCAAAAACCAGCAGGATGGGAAAGCAGATGGTTAAAGCCGCCATGGCTTTAGAGCTTAAACGGGCCAGCCAGAAGGCTTCAATGAGGTTGAAAAACGCCATGATGAGCATGGCGGCAATGGACGGTCCGCTCATTCTGAGCAGTAGAGGCACAATGGGACCTTCTCCCAGATCAAGGATCTTGTCATTCATGGCGCTTTGATTTATAGGCAGAATCTGTTCAAGACAAAGGAAGCAAGGGGAGGAATCGCACGACGGGACATTCGGCCGTAATTTCTTTCTTCTCTTGCCCGGAGAAAGGTACCTGCTAACATTGAATACTCCAAAAGATCAAGATCATTTATTGACATGAGCAAAAATCTCATCGTCATCCTGGGCCCTACGGCATCGGGAAAAACAGGGCTGGCGGTCCGCCTCGCCCTTGACCTGAATACGGAAATCATTTCCGCGGATTCACGGCAGGTCTATCGGGGAATGGATATCGGAACGGGCAAGGATCTTGGGGATTACCGGATCGACGGAAGAAACATCCCCTGCCACCTGATCGATATCGTGGATCCTGATTACGATTTCAGCATGTTTGAGTATCAGGCCCGCTTTTACCGTTGTTTTGCGGAGATCTCGTCCCGGGGGATGATCCCCATCCTCGTGGGCGGTACCGGATTATACCTCTCCGCCGTTCTCGAAGAGTATCGAATGGATGCCGTTCCGGAAAACATCGAGTTGAGGGAATCCCTGAAGGAGAAATCGATCGAGGAACTTCGGCAGCGACTGCTGGCGCTCAATCCGACCTTGCACAATACAACGGATCTGCTCGATCGCTCCCGCATTCTTCGCGCCCTTGAAATCGCTGAATTCCCGCGGAACAGGGAGGCAGGCTCCACAGGGGAACGACCAGCCATCGATCCCCTGGTGATCGGTATCCACTGGGATCGGGAGTCGCTCCGCAGACGGATCACCCTCCGGCTGAATGAGCGGCTGGCCATGGGTCTGATCGATGAGGTGAAAGAGCTCAACCGGTCCGGGATCTCCTGGGAGAGGCTTCATTCCCTGGGCCTCGAATACCGGTATGTCGCGCTTTATCTTCAGAGGAAAATGTCCTGCACAGAAATGGTGCGAACCCTTACGAACCGCATTTTCCAGTTCTCAAAAAGACAGGGCACATGGTTTCGCCGAATGGAACGGCACGGCATCAAAATTTTCTGGGTTGAGGGAAGCGATTACGAATCCTTGGAAAAACTGACCCGCGGGATTCTGACCGCATGACTCAGCCCGGCTTCGTTTTCGACTACCTGACAAAGTGTCGCTACGAGTCCTCACACACCTTGAGCCCCGGTGAAGATTGTCTTCAGGGCATTCTGCAGGCCGTGGTCATTCCCGTTTTGGCTGAAAGGGGCCATCTTTTTTCGACACTGGCCAGCCTGGCCGGCAACGCCCCCGACAAGCTGGAGCGGACGCTGGTCATCTGCGTCGTCAACAACCGCCCCTGTCCCTACACAAGCGCGGAGGCGATTGAAAACAATCAACGGACCCTGGAGATTCTTCGGGAACTGGGAAGAGGGCGACTTCCCCCTTTCGAAGAGGGCGGAGGCTTCCTCATCGAAGACTGCCGGCGGATTCTCCAGGGAAGGCTGCGCCTGGCCTATGTGGATGCCTCTTCACCGGGAAGGGAGCTGCCCCTGAAACAGGGTGGGGTCGGTCTTGCGAGAAAGATCGGTCTCGATGCGGCGCTTTGCGTCATGGATTTTACCGGTTCCGATCCTGGTCTGCTCCTGTGCCTCGATGCGGATTCCCCCGTGGATCGAAATTATCTGTCCGCCGTACGCCGCTTTTATGAAGGCCGGAAACCGGGAGCTGCCGTCGTGCCCTATGCCCATCCCCTTCCCGCAAACCCGAAGCTGCTTGCCGCCATTGTCCGGTATGAGCTCTACCTCCGCTATTATGTCCTCGGGCTGAAATTTGCAGGATCCCCTTACGCCTTCCACACCATCGGTTCCACCATGAGCTGCAGCGTCCGCAGCTATGCTGCCGTCCGGGGGATGAACCGCCGCGAGGCGGGGGAGGATTTCTATTTTCTGAACAAGCTGGCGAAGCATTCTCCCGTGGGAACCATTTCAGGCACACAGGTGTACCCGTCTCCCAGGGTTTCCCGGAGGGTTCCCTTCGGCACGGGACAGCGGATGAACAGTTCCCTGGAGGGAACGGACCGGGAGGACATCTTTTATGATCCCCGGGCCTTCCGGGTTCTGAAGTCCTGGCTGAAGGGGATGACAACATGCATCGGTAACGGTGGGGATTTTACCCTGCGGATGGCAGAGGAGATCTCACCCCTTCTTCCCTCTTTCCTGGAACGGAATCAGTTCCCCCATGTCTGGACGAAGATCTGCAGGACGCACAGGAGTCCGGAAAAACGTCTCGAGCATTTTTCGGAGTGGTTTGACGGGTTCAGAACCATGAAATTCCTCCACCACCTCTCGGACACCGCCTATCCAGCGTGTACGATGGGACGGGCTTTACCGCTGCTGCTGGAGTGGATGGAGCATCCTCTCGAGGAAGTCTGGCGGGCAAAACGAGACGGGAGCGATCCCGGGCTGGACGTGCAGATCGAAATGCTAAAGAATCTGAGGCATTATGAGTTTCAGGGCGAAAAATAATCTTCGGAAATTTATTCGAATCACCTCTTGACCTTTACAGGCACTTTCCCTATACTTCGCCCACTTAATTGAAAAATCTGTCTTATCAGCATTAATGCATGAACATTCAAAGGAGATCATATGTCATCACCAAAGGACAAGGGAGTACGAGCCATTTTTTCAACAGCAATACTTTGCCTGAGCTTTTTACTGGCCTTCGGATTGACGGCCTGCCAGAAACAGGGGGAAAAAGAGACCGCTCTTAACGAAACAACCGGAAAGTCCAACGCATCCGATCCATCGAAACCTGCGAAGGATACATCGGTCGCCCTTGGACCCGGTGGGGCCGTCATTGAGGTGGATGGGGCGAAAATGACCAAGGCGCAGCTGGATGCGGACGTGAACAGCAAACTGTCGGAGATTCAGGACAAAATACCGGCTGAAAAGCTCGACCAGGTCAAAGCCAACATTCAGAAGGGACTTGTTGAGGATTTTGTTGTCAAAACCCTGCTGAACAATGAGGTAAACCGCCTGAAAATCACCGCGACGAACGAGGAAATCGATTCGGCGATTGAAAAACTGAAATCAACCCTCCCCGCCAATATGACCCTGGAAGACCTTATGAAGAAGAACCATCTGACCAGGGAAAAAATGCGGGAAGAGATTCAGCTTGGAATCCGCATCAACAAGCTCATTTCCCCGCAGATCAAGAATCTGCCCGTGCCAACGGAGAAGGAAATCTCCGATTTCTACAAGAACAACCAGAATCGCTTCAAGGTGCCTGAGGCCGTACACGCAAGACATATTCTGATCGCCAAGGCCCCCGGAGACAGTGCTGCGCTTCTTGCCCAGAAAAAGGCAAAAGCGGAAGGCCTGAGAAAGCAGATTTCGGCAGGAGCCGACTTTGCCGAGCTGGCCAGGAGTCATTCAGACTGTCCAAGCAAAAGCAAGGGGGGAGACCTGGGTAATGTCACCCGGGGACAGATGGTAAAGCCCTTTGAAGACGCGGTTTTCGCATTGAAAAAGAATCAGATCGGTCCGGTTGTGGAGACGGAATATGGATTCCATGTAGTGCAGGCCCTGGGTGTGCGGCCGCCAAAGACCATCGCCTTTGACGAAAAGACCAAGGCGATGATTTCGGCTTATCTTCAGCAGCAGAAACAGCAGGATGTTTTCAAGAACATGATCAGGAGCCTCAAGGAAAAAGCAAAGATCGTGTCCTATCTCTCCTGAGGCACGCAGACAGATAGACAGAGAAATGCAGGGGGCCTCTCATCTGTTCCTGGATGAGAGGCCCCTTTTCGTTTCGAGAACAATCCGCGGATCGCCCATGAGGTGATTTTAGCGCCTTCTCTCTACATCTGATCGGTGTCTACCCCCCGCAGCAGATTCTTAAGGGCTTCGGCGCGTTCAGTCGAAAGACTCCCTTTCTCCACACCCAACTCTACGGTTAGAACGCCCATCTCCTGGTAAATGCGTAGAAAGTGGGGCAGCTTGAGGTAAAAGGCGTCCAGATGCTTCTGGACCGTACCCGTATCGCCGCGGGCGATGGGACCGGTCAGAGCCGAGACGGTGCCCTGGCGCTCGATGTTCCTGATCGTTCCCAGGACCAGGGGCCAAAAGGCCTCGATGGATTGTTCACGGGTCAATCCGAAAGAGGCATAAATGGTTTCCACGGTGTGCAGCAGCGTCGTCAGATAGTTGGACGCCATGCAGGCGGCGGCATGATACAGGGGCTTGTCCGCCTCACGGACCAGGAAGGGCTTCCCTCCAAGATCCCTTACCAGTTTTTCGGCCCAGCCGACGAGCTCTTCCTGGGCCGTAACGCCGAACGCGCTGCCCGGCAGGTTCTCAATAGCTCCCCCGATATCTGCAAAAGACTGGATTGGATGAATGCTGGCGACCAGCGCGCCTGAACGGCGGGCCGACTCCAAGAGATCGAGCCCCCCGGCGCCGCTCATGTGCACAACCTTATTCCCCGGCAAAATGGCCCCGGAATCGCTCAGGGTCCGGCATGTTCCGGCAATTTCGTCATCAGGGGTCGTGATCAGGATGAAATCGGCCTTTCGGGCTGCTTCTTCAGGGCTGGAACAAGGCTGAGCCGACGTGTAGGAGAGAATGTCCACCAGGGCGGAGGGATTCCGATCCGAAACGGCAGCAACGCCGTAACCGGCCTTCTGAAGGAGATAGGCCATGGCCGTACCGACCTTTCCTGCTCCGATAATCGCTATTTGCTCAATGGAACCGTTCATGAATTTGAAGGAATCAGAAAATGTTCGCCATAAAAAACCCCGGAAAAGGATCTGCAAGACCGATCGATGGGTTTTTGGCCATCCGAGTTTTCATGCATTCAACCCCTTTCGTCTCAGTCCATTCCGTTGTGGATCCAAACGAATGTATTTCTAACACAGGGTAGAAAAAAATCAACCGAAATGACGTTTCTGCAGGCAGTCAGGCAGAGGCGGATCATGCCTTGTCATTCCGCAGCAATTTGGATATAGTTCGAACCATCTGCAACAGGAAGGATTTAGACGAACATGAAAGCCGTAGAGCTGATGATTTTCGATTTTGACGGCACGCTGGTCAATTCCGGCACCGATCTGGTGAATGCGGTCAATTACACGCTGAAGAGACTTTCGCTGCCCGAACTTCCCGGCGGGAAAATCATCAGCTTTGTTGGGGATGGAGTTCATAAGCTTCTGGAGCGCTCTCTGGGGCGCTTTTTCCCGGAATACTTCGATGAGGCGATGAAAATCTTCGACCTTTACTACACGGAACACCTGCTGGACCATACGGCAACCTATCCGGGAGTGGAGGCTGTCCTCACTCACTTTTCCGACAAAAAAAAGGTCATCATGACCAACAAGCGGCATCATTTTACCGTGGAACTCACGGACGCCCTCCATCTGACCGAATATTTCGACGAGATCATCGGGGCGGACAGCAGGCCTTATTGTAAACCGGACAGGCGTCTCGTCGATCCTCTTCTCGATCTCTACGGTATCCCTCGGGAAAAAGCCGTCGTTGTCGGTGACGGGATCAATGATGTTCTTCTGGCCAAAAACGCCGGCCTGATCAGTTGCGCTTTCTTGAATGGCCTGGGAAACCGGGAGGAACTCCTGTCCCTGCAGCCCGATTTTGTCTGTGAAGGCCTGCTTGAGATGATTTCGTTCTTCTGTTGAGGAGAGGCAGAGGGCGATGCTGAACAAGATCCGGCACAGCGTGCAAAAGTTCGGAATGCTGCAGGGTGGTGAGCACGTGGTCGTCGCCGTTTCGGGAGGGCCGGATTCCGTTTCGCTTCTGCAGGTTCTTGCGCTTCTTGCACCAGAGTACGGCCTGACGTTGACTGCAGCCCATCTCAACCATGGACTGAGGGGGGCGGAATCGGATGCCGAAGAGAGGCTGGTCTGCCGGTTGTGTGGGGAAAGGGGGATTTCCTGCGCCGTCAAAAGGGTAAACCTCACGGAGCTTCGACAAAGGGGGCGCCGGAGGCGCTCCCTGGAGGATCTTGGGAGGGAGGAGCGCTATTCCTTCTTTTCGGCGCTGGGGGAAAGGGTCGGCGCTTCCCGGATTGCCCTGGGGCATCATCGGGAGGATCAGGCAGAGACCGTCCTGATGAATCTAATCCGGGGCAGCGGCCTGGAGGGGTTGAAAGGCATCCTGCCCGTTAGGGACGGGATCTTTATCCGCCCGCTCATCGAAGTCAGCCGGGAAGAGATTCTGACGTTTCTCCTGACACAGGGTATTCCCTTTTCCGAGGACAGCTCCAACACCCGGGATGTCTTCCTTCGAAACAGGATCCGTCACCAGCTGATTCCCCTCTTGCAGGCGCACTACAATCCCCGGATCGTCGATGCCCTGAACCGTACGGCCTCGATCGTCCGCCGCGAGGATGACTGCCTGGAGACGACGGCTCGCCGGATTCTTGACACCTGGCAGATTCCCGATTCGATGGCGGGGGAGGGGGCAGCGCTCGATATTTCCCGGCTGACGGGGATACCCGAAGCGCTTCAGCACAGAGTGGTAAAAGGCCTGCTTGAACATTTGCTCTCCGGCTCGTTCCGGATAACCTCACGGCATATCGGGGCGGTCATCGATCTCTGCAGGGGGGAGAAGCCAGCCGGCGATGTCCACCTGCCTGGACAGGCCGTGGTGAGGAGGGAATACGGGCGGCTGATCCTGTCGCGCGGAAGGGAAGACACCCCGCCGGCAGAGACGGCGGGCACGGGGGGGAGGATCCCCGGCCAATTCTGTTATCCCATTGAATTTCCAGGTTGTGTCGAGATCAAGGAGCTTGGCAGAATCGTCAGAACCGCCTTTGTAGAAAAGGCTCACCGGGAAGCTGCAGGGGAAGGAAGCCTTGCCGTCTGCCTGGATTTCGACAGGGTGCAGATGCCCCTGACCATCCGGAATCGACGGGAGGGGGATCGCTTTCAGCCATCCGGCATGAAGGGAACAAAGAAATTGAAGAACTATTTCATCGACGAAAAGATCCCGCGCCGGCGACGGGATTCCATACCGCTGCTGGCGGATCGCCAGTCCGTGGTCTGGATTGCGGGGCATCGACTCAGTGAGCGTGTTTCGGTAGATAAAAATACGAAGCATATCGCAAAAATAGAAATTATTTGAAATTGTAAAAGGATTAATGTAATTGTGGCCGGAAACTTGATTTCTTGGACAATCTGCTTGATGGAAAGAACCTAACGTAGCCACTGGGAAATAAAAAGGAGCATCTTTATTGAATTCTTTGCAGAAAAATATTGCACTCTGGCTGATCATCAGCCTCGTCTTTGTGCTTGTGTACCATCTTTTCAGCCAGCCAAAAGGCCAGGAGGAAACGATCGTTTTCAGCGATTTTATCTCCTATGTCGACAAAGGTCAGATTACAGAAGTGACCATGCAGGGGGACAACATCACCGGAAAGATGACAAGCGGAAAAAAATTCAAGAGTTACGCCCCCAATGATCCGAGTCTCATTCCACTGCTGAAATCCAAGGGGGTGCGTATCACGGCCAAGCCGGAGGATGAATCCCCGTGGTTTGTGACGGTTCTCGTGTCATGGTTTCCCATGCTCCTGCTCATCGGCGTTTGGATCTTCTTTATGCGGCAGATGCAGGCCGGTGGCGGAAAGGCCATGGCCTTTGGCAAAAGCCGGGCGCGACTGATGACAGACAAGACAAAGAAAGTGACCTTTTCCGATGTCGCAGGGATCGATGAAGCCAAGGCGGAACTGGAGGAGGTCATCGAATTTCTCAAGGATCCCAAAAAATTCACCCGCCTGGGCGGGCGGATTCCCAAGGGTCTGCTTCTGGTAGGCCCTCCGGGTACAGGAAAAACGCTGCTTGCCAAGGCGATCGCCGGTGAAGCCGATGTGCCTTTCCTGAGCATCAGCGGGTCCGATTTTGTCGAGATGTTTGTCGGGGTTGGCGCCTCGCGGGTGAGGGATCTCTTCACCCAGGCCAAAAAGAATGCCCCGTGCATTATCTTCATTGATGAAATCGATGCTGTGGGTCGGCACCGGGGTGCCGGTCTCGGGGGAGGCCACGACGAGCGGGAACAGACGCTCAATCAGCTCCTCGTGGAAATGGACGGCTTTGAATCCAATGAAGGCGTCATCCTCGTTTCCGCGACCAACCGTCCCGACGTGCTCGATCCGGCGCTGCTCCGGCCGGGTCGGTTCGACCGGCAGGTGGTTGTCCCCCTTCCCGATGTCAAGGGGAGGGAAATGATTTTTCAGGTGCATTCCCGTAAAACAACCCTGGCGGATGACGTGGAATTTTCGATTCTCGCCAGGGGAACGCCGGGGGCGTCGGGAGCGGATATAGAAAACCTGGTGAATGAAGCGATTATTCATGCCTCACGCCTGGGAAAGGATAACGTGGAGCTTGCGGACTTCGATTTCGCAAGGGATAAAATCCTTATGGGCGCCGAGCGGAAAAGCATGGTCATCAGCGATGAAGAAAAACGGAACACCGCCTATCACGAGGCGGGTCACGCCCTGGTCGCCCGATTGCTGCCGGGAAGCGACCCCATCCACAAGGTGACCATCATCCCCAGGGGAAGAGCCCTGGGTCTGACGCAGCAGCTGCCCGTCGATGAAAAGCACACCTATCCAAAAAAGTTTCTCCTGACGAACATTACGATTCTCCTGGCAGGCCGGGCTGCAGAGGAGCTCACCCTCAATGACTTTACCACGGGTGCCGGCAACGACATCGAACGGGCCACCCACATAGCCCGAAAAATGGTATGCGAATGGGGCATGAGCGATGTCCTCGGGCCGCTCAGTTACGGGGGAAAAGAAGAGCAGATTTTTCTCGGCCGGGAGTTTGCCACCCACAAGGATTACAGCGAAGAAACAGCACGGCGGATCGATGAGGAGATATCCGCCATCGTGACAGGCTGCTATGAAAATGCCAAAAAAATTCTTCTGGATAACAAGGATACGCTCAATCGGCTTGCCAGTGAGCTGCTGGAAAAGGAAGTTCTGAACACCGCCGAGTTGGATGCCATCATCGGAATTCCGACGGCGGGGGTCGAGAAGGAAGGAGAACAGGGCAATCCTGCCGATGGGGAAGCCTGAGTCGCAGTGTTCCCTCCGCATTTCATCTCTCCAGTCGGCGTTTCAAGGGTAAGCTAAATGGGCAAAGCTCAAGAAGCAAAACGGTTCCGCCATCCCCTGAGATCCCTTTCCGGCTTCTCGCCGTCAGAGCTTGCAGCGCTTATGCAGAGCATGGGCGTCGATCCCTACGGGATCGACGCCATGCTTCCTAAAATGAGGCATCTCAATATCCTCATTGAGGGGCTGGAGTGCAAGGTTGCCAATATTCTCAAGCAGGAGATGCTTTCCGTAGGCGGAGATGCGGCCGTGTCGCGACAGTCCGTATCCTGTGCCGTTGAACGGACCGATGCCATCCTCATGGGAACGGAAAAGCAGCTGAGACGCCTTGCGGAGAAGATCTCCTGCCAGCCTTTCGGACTGCGGGCGATATCCGGGCGCCTGAAGGATCTTCTGGCCCGGGAGGCCCTGGAGTGGATTTCCCTGAAAACGGCAAAACGGGAACTGGTTTTCGGTGGAAAGACCCACATCATGGGTATTCTCAACGTGACCCCCGATTCATTTTCCGATGGGGGAAAATACCTTCCCCATGATCTGGCTGTCGCGCATGGGGTTCAACTGGCAGAGGCGGGGGCGGACATCCTGGATATCGGAGGGGAATCGTCGAGACCGGGTGCGGAGGCGATTTCGCTGAAGGAAGAGGCGGAGCGGATTCTGCCGGTAATCAAAAAACTGGCGCAGGAAATCGACATCCCCATATCCATTGACACAACGAAATCCGAAATCGCCCGGGAAGCCCTGGCGGCGGGAGCGGAAATCATCAACGACATCAGCGCAATGACGTTTGATGAAGCCATGAGTGAAGCGGTGAGGGATTCGGGGGCGGCCATCGTCCTTATGCACATGCGTGGGAAGCCGAAGGATATGCAGCTCGGCGACCTGACATACCGTTCCGTACAGGGAGATGTTTTCGCCTACCTGGAGGAGCGCATTGACCAGGCGGTTTCCGAAGGGCTCAGAAAAGAGCAGATGATCATTGATCCGGGATTGGGATTTGGAAAAACCCCTGCGGATTCTCTCAAGCTTCTAAAGCACCTGCGTGAGTTCCGAGCCCTGGGGCGGCCGATTCTCGTCGGGCCCTCAAAAAAGCGCTTTGTTGCCCTTGGGTCAGGCGGCCCGGAGTTCCTTTCCGATCCGCAGCAGCGGCTTGAGGGAACGGCTGCCGCCGTAGCCGCAGCCATTATGAACGGGGCCCACATCGTCCGGGTGCATGATGTCCCTGCGATGAAAAAAGTGGCCGCCATGACGGATGCCCTGCTCTCTGCGTAGCATTTCAACCCCCGGTATTTTCTAAGGAGACAAGAAAGGCCTTCAGGATGATTCATGGAACGGGAATTGATCTGGTCGATATTGATCGGCTGAAAACGATCATCGAGAAATGGGACAGACGATTTCTGGAAAAGGTTTATTCTCCACAGGAAATAAGCTACTGCATGAAAAGGGCCGTGCCGGCCGTTCATTTTGCAGCCCGGTTTGCGGCAAAGGAAAGCTTTCTGAAATCTCTGGGCCTCGGCCTGGGCATGGGAATCAGGTTGAAGGACATCGAGGTGCAGAACGACAGCCAGGGAAGGCCTGTTATGAATCTTTACGGAGCGGCAAGGGCCATCCTCAGTGAACGCGGCGTCACGACCACCCATGTCAGCCTTTCGCATGGCCGCATGCAGGCCTGTGCCATTGTCATCCTGGAGAAATGAGCTACCGGAATGGCAATGAAAAGGAATCGCCGGATCACCGGGGGGAGTATCGAGGAGCGGTCATGAAGAAGTGCATCCTTTCTCGCAGCAATGAGGAAACGCTCCTGATCGGAGAAATCATCGGCCGATGCCTCGTATCGGGAGATATTGTGGCCCTGATCGGGGACCTGGGAGCCGGAAAGACGTGCCTTACACAGGGTATCGCCCGGGGCTTGGGTGTGCCGAAATCCTATGCCGTTGCAAGCCCTACGTTTACCCTCATCAATGAATATCCGGGACGCCACGTCCTGTATCATCTCGATGTCTACCGTCTTTCAGGGTCAAAGGACCTGGAAGAGATGGGCTATGAGGATTATTTTTATGGAAAGGGAGTGTCCGTGATCGAGTGGGCGGAAAAAATAGCGGATATTGTTCCGGAAACCGCAATCACAATTTGTTTCGCATTTGTGGATGAGCATTTGCGCAGAATAGAAATTTCCGCACCGGAAAAGCGCTTGGCGGAAATTGCATCAGCTCTGACTGGGGGAGGATTTTAATTTATGGCGCTCGTTGTTCAGAAATATGGCGGTACCTCTGTTGCCAACCTGGAGAAGATTGAAAACGTGGCCAGAAGGGTCATTAAGGAACGGCAGGCAGGCAACCAGGTCGTCGTTGTCCTTTCGGCCATGGCCGGCGAAACGAACCGTTTGATCGAACTGGCTCAGCAGGCTGCGGAAGATTATGACATCCGGGAGTACGACACCCTGATCTCCACGGGGGAGCAGGTGACGGTTTCCCTGCTGGCCATGGTTTTAAAGGGGATGGGCTATCCCGCCCGATCCTTCCTGGGATTTCAGGTCAGGATCATGACGGATCAGGCTCACACTCAGGCGAGAATCCTCAGCGTCGAAGACGCCGCATTGCGCCGTGAGCTGGAGAAAGGGGTCATTGCCGTCGTAGCGGGATTTCAAGGCGTCGATAAGGACAATAACATCACGACACTGGGACGAGGCGGATCCGACACGAGCGCCGTGGCGCTTGCGGCGGCCCTTCAAGCCGATGTGTGTGAAATCTACACGGATGTCGACGGGGTATACACAACGGACCCCGGCATCTGCAGCAATGCGAGACTGCTGACGAGGATCTCCTATGACGAGATGCTGGAGATGGCAAGGGCAGGGGCCAAGGTGCTGCAGCCGCGGTCGGTGGAGTTGGCAAAGAAGTATGATGTGCCTGTGTATGTTAAATCTTCGTTCAAGGATGATGTGGGAACACTGGTGACAAAGGAGGATAAGGAGATGGAGAGGGAAGTCGTATCGGGGGTAACGTATGACCGGGATCAGGCGAAGATCACGGTTATCCGCGTTCCCGACAAGGCGGGTGTCGCGTCGCGGCTGTTTACACCCCTTAGCGAGCACAATATTGTTGTCGATATGATCATTCAGAATGCGAGCCTGGAAGGATACACGGATCTCACCTTTACGGTATCGAGAAAAGATGTCAAGGAAACGAAGCGCCTGATCGAAGAGGCGGCCAGGGAGGTCGGCGCCGCCAGTGTGGAAGTGGACGATCAGGTAGCCAAGGTGTCCATCATCGGCGTGGGAATGATCAGCCATTCAGGCGTTGCTGCAAAGATGTTCTCCGCCCTGGCACAGGAGGGGATCAACATCATGATGATCAGTACCTCCGAGATCAAGGTGTCCTGTGTCATTCAATCGAAGTATACGGAACTGGCGGTAATGGTTTTGCATGACGCCTTTGGTCTGGAAAAGACGCCCTGAAAACCGCCCGGACTCAAAAAAATCCATCCCGGTCGTCATGAAGCGAGGCATCAGGAACAATCTTGGAGATAGCCAATGGCATGGGGCTGTTCTTGTTGCCTTGTCCGCACTCGTCATTCCTGCGCTGATCCATTTTTATCAGGAACATATCCGCCCGGCGCCGGTCATCCTCTCTGGACTGCCGGCTGAGGGCTGTCTTGCCGTTGAAGTGGACGGCGACGTTGAACAGAAGGGGATCTATTTCATCCGCAGGGGACAGAGGCTTTCCGACCTGTTAAGCATGCTGGGCATCGGCAGGTCTTCCCGGGCGCGCGACGCTTCGAGTCCCGATCTCTCCATGCCGCTGGATGACGGGATCAGGATCCATGTCACGACGGGAAACAGCCAGAGGTCTTCGATCGCCGTAGAAAGAATGGCGGCTTCAAAGAGGCTTGCCCTGAGCAGGCCCATTGATGTGAATCGTGCTTCTCTTGAAGAATTGATCCTAGTTCCCGGCATAGGAGAGAAGACAGCCCTGAAAATCATCGCGGCGAGAAACAGATCGGGAGGGTTCCGCCGTCTGGAGGATCTCATGAAAATCAAGGGGATAAAACGCAAAAGGCTGGCACGATTGAAGACGTACCTTTATGTGGAAGGTGTTTAGTTAACAAGGTCAAAAAAACCTGCTTCAGCCTGCAAAGGAATTGACCCCATCCGCTGAAAAGTGCATCCGGATGCCCGCCATATTGAAAAGTGATCATCCACCGCTGTTCCGGTATTGATTGAGATAATGCAGAACGCGCTGAACGTAATTCTGCGTCTCTCGATAGGGCGGGATGGTGTTGTTGTAGCGGGCAACGGCGCCTTCACCGGCATTGTACGCGGCAAGGGCCAGGGAAAGATTCCCTTTAAACAACCGCAGCAGGTAACGCAGATAACGAACGCCCCCATCAATATTGTTCTCCGGATGGAATGCATCCTGAACCTGCAGGTCGGCCGCCGTTGACGGCATCAGCTGCATCAAGCCTTTGGCTCCCACCGGCGAAACCGCCCGGTGATTGAAATTGGATTCCGCTTTGATGACGGCTTTGATCAGCGCCGAGTCGATGTTGTACTTTGCCGAGGCTTTCTGGATGAGATCATCGTACCGGGTGATGTCGCGGGATGAAACGGAGAAGATAATCCTCTGTTCCCTCATCACCAGATCGTATTTGACATTCGTCTGAACGGGTGCATTGGTCAAATGAATGACACCGCTTTTGTCGACATATTTATAAATGTCGGGATACCCGTTGGCCG
The DNA here is from genome assembly GCA_002067745.1 of Syntrophus sp. PtaU1.Bin005. Lineage (GTDB taxonomy): Bacteria > Desulfobacterota > Syntrophia > Syntrophales > Syntrophaceae > Syntrophus > Syntrophus buswellii. Next base: position 78,548 of record MVRU01000003.1, on the reverse strand, counting down.
GGACGAGGAGGAGGATGGTAAAGAGCAGAACGAAATATCCCCTCCGCGGAAGGCGCGGTGAAGGGAACTGTCGGAAACCTCTTGGTAAAGAATTGAAGTGCATCTCGCTCATGTTACTGATTCATACGTGAATGTGATTTCGAATACAAGTTTTTTTGACAGGAATTATCCTTGACATCAATATTCTATAGTGATAATGACCTCACCTGTTTATCGGAATGGAATTCAAGTCGGGGCGTAGCGCAGCTTGGTAGCGTATCTGAATGGGGTTCAGAGGGTCGGAGGTTCAAATCCTCTCGCCCCGACCATGAATACTGAGGGGTTAGAGAAAGTGAAGTCGGTTTCTCTAACCCTTTTTATTATGAATTGTACGGATGAAAACGCATCCGAATCTCTCATCAGGCACTTTTTGAGTTGCGGCAATCTTCTTCACGGAGGCCATGACCGCCTTTCCTAACGGGAATGGTTTTCACGATTTAAAGATTCCTAATGGGCGGAACTCCAAGCCGCCCGCGATAAAAAAGGTCATGTCTCTTGCGTGTTCAACATGATGGCGGCCATCTTTTTCATTCCTGCAGTATCGAAATCGTAAACAAGAAATGTGCCCGAACGCCTGAATGCGCCAACTCCAATCCCCTTCGCATTGGAATGATTTGTCGTTCAGGTGGCTCCCACATGCCCCTCGTAAGCGGGGCTGAAAGTAAAGGGGCTTTGAAAGAGGGGCACCTTTTCCAGGACAGGAACGCAGGTCGCCACCGGAAAAGGAGTGGGGAACGCAGGGGAGTCCTCCGGAGCGGTTTGGCAGAAATCGCCTCCGGTGCGGAGTTCGCTGTACCGTCTGTTCAATACAATAGCCGTTGACAATTCAACATCTAGTTAATATATACTGCCTTAGATTATCAGCGAGAGTGGCGGAATTGGCAGACGCACTGGACTTAGGATCCAGCCCGCCCGGCGGATAGGGGTTCAAGTCCCCTCTCTCGCACCATATGAAAGAGCGCATGGCCTGTTTTTAAATATCTTGATTAAGGAGTCAATATTGTGAGTGAACTGAGCGCTGCGGTGAAGGTTGAAGAAATCAGTCCTGTAAAGAAGAAGCTGACCATCGATGTACCCTGGACGGATGTCAAAAAGGAAAGGGACGCCGTATACCGTAATTACAGCAGAAAAGTAAAGATCAAGGGCTTTCGGCAGGGGAAAATCCCGAGGAAGATTCTTGAAGTTCATTATAAAGACTATGTAGAGGAAGAAACGATCTCGAATCTTGTCAATAAATTCACCGAAAATGCTCTCAAGGAGCACGAGATCAAGGCGGTCGGTCAGCCGGAGATCGATGAGAAGGGGATTGAAGAAGAGAAGGGCTTTTCTTTTTCCGCGACCTTCGAAGTGGAGCCGGATATCGACCCTCAGGGTTACCTGAACATGAATCTCGAGAAAGAAGAGCTGGTCGTCACAGACCAGGAGGTGGACAGCCGTCTTGACGAGATCAGAAAAATGTTCGGTACGCTGGAGGAGGTAACCGTTGACAGGGAAATACAGACCGGAGATTTCGTCACGATCGATTTTGAAGGCTCCGTCGAGGGTGAAACTCCCGAAGAGATGAAAAGGAACGACTATTTCCTGGAAATCGGCTCTAAAACAATGGTTCCCGGATTCGAAGATCAACTCATCGGAGAGAAGGTCGGAACTACAAAAGGAATAAAAATTGTATTCCCTGAAGATTACCAAGTCCGGAATGTCGCCGGAAAAGAGGCGGAATTTACCGTCACGATCAAAACCCTCAAGGAGAAAAAGCTCCCGGAACTCGATGAAAACTTTGTCAAGAATTTTGAGAAATATGAATCACTGGATGCTCTGAAAGCAGACGTGAGAAAGTCCATCTTCGAGGAGCAGGGGAAAAAGATCAATGATGACCTGGCCAAGCAGATCGTGGACAAACTGCTCGCGCAGAATGCCTTTGACGTGCCGGCAGCCTATGTCGAGCAGCAGATCTATTTCATGATCATGGAGGCGCAGAAACGGCTCATCTCCACAGGGATGGATCCACAGATGATCGCCCAGGTGAGTTCTTCATGGCGCGACAAATACCGGGAAGAAGCCGAGAGGATTGTAAAATCCTCCCTCCTGCTGAAGAATATCGCCAAAAAAGAGGCACTGGAGGCAACGGATGAGGAACTGGAAGCGCGCCTGAGAGAAATCGCCCAGCAGTATTCGCAGGACTATGAAAAAGTGGTCGAGTCTTTTGACGACAACATGAAAGAAAACGTCAAAAGTGACATCCTCAACAAGAAAATCTTTGAGTATATCGAACAGAAAGCCGATATAAAAATGGTTCAGAAGAGGGATTCCTCAACAGAGGAGGAAAAATAATGAATCTCATTCCAATGGTAGTCCAGCAGGATGGTCGAGGCGAACGGGCATACGATATCTACTCACGGCTTTTAAAGGATCGGATTATCTTTCTCGGAACTCCGATCGATGACGAAGTGGCGAACCTCATTATTGCTCAGCTGCTCTTTCTCGAGTCTGAAGATCCGGACAAGGAAATCTTTTTTTATCTGAATACCCCCGGCGGCCACATCAGTTCCGGAATGGCGATCTATGATACGATGCAATACATCAAGCCTCCTGTCGCCACGGTCTGTGTCGGTCAGGCGGCCAGTATGGGAGCTCTGCTGCTGGCGGCAGGAGAGAGGGGAAAGCGATCCGCACTGCCGCACTCAAGAATCCTGATCCACCAGCCCCTTGGCGGGTTTCAGGGCCAGGCAACCGATATCGACATTCAGGCGAAGGAGATTCTTCGATTGAAGGACGAACTGAGCATCATTCTCTCGGATTTGACGGGGCAGCCTCTGGAGAGGATCAAGACCGATACGGAGCGGGATTATTATATGACGAGCCGGCAGGCTAAGGAATATGGAATCATTGATGAAATTATCCTGAAGAGGACTTAATCCAACGAGGAAGACGTAATGGGTAGAAAAACAGACGGTTATTCCAAGGGACAGGAGATGCTTTTTTGTTCCTTCTGCGGGAAAACGCAAAGTGAAGTCAAAAAGCTCGTTGCCGGCCCGACGGCTTACATTTGCGATGAATGCATCGAGCTTTGCCGCTGCATCGTTGAAGAGGAGCGCACGACGGATTTAGGGCTGGACATTTCGAAAAGCATACCCCAACCACGGATGATCAAGGAGTTTCTGGATCAGTATGTCGTCGGCCAGGAGAGGCCCAAGAAGGTTCTTTCCGTTGCCGTGTACAATCACTACAAGCGGCTTGCCTCGCCAAGCGACAATGACGGGGTGGAGATTCAAAAAAGCAATGTCCTGTTGATCGGCCCCACCGGATCAGGGAAAACCCTCCTGGCAAAGACCCTGGCGAAGCTGTTGAATGTTCCCTTTACGATTGCCGATGCGACGACGCTGACCGAAGCCGGATACGTCGGGGAAGATGTGGAAAACATCATTCTCAGCCTCCTGCAGAATGCTGATTATGATGTGGAAAAGGCGTCGAAGGGCATCGTCTATATTGATGAAATTGACAAGATCGCCAAAAAATCGGGAAATCCCTCCATCACAAGAGACGTGTCGGGCGAGGGTGTTCAGCAGGCCCTGCTGAAAATCATCGAAGGGACAATGGCCAACATCCCGCCAAAAGGGGGAAGAAAACACCCTCAGCAGGAATTCATACAGGTTGATACAACGGGCATCCTTTTCATCTGCGGGGGCGCTTTCAACGACCTTCCCGATATCATCGCAAAGCGCATCGGGGTCAATGCCATGGGATTCGGGGCGGACATCAAAGGCAAAAGGGATCGGAAGGTCGGAGAACTGCTTTCAGAAGTCCAGCCCGAGGATCTGCTCAAGTGCGGCCTCATCCCCGAGTTCGTGGGGCGATTGCCGGTCATTGCACCGCTGAACGAACTGGATGAGGATGAATTGATCCGGATTCTGGTGGAACCCAAGGATGCCATCATCAAGCAGTACACAAAGGCTTTTGAGCGTGAAAATGTGAAGCTCCGATTTACGGACAGCGCCCTTCGCACCGTGGCCAAATTGGCCGTGGAAAGAAAATCCGGGGCCAGAGGGCTGCGGGCCATTCTGGAAAACGCCATGCTGGATGTCATGTACGACATCCCATCTCAGCAGGAGGTGCGTGAATGCGTCATCAATGACGATGTCGTGCTGAACAGGGCACAGCCCATCCTGCTTTTTGAAAAGAAATCGGAATCGGCCTGAGCCGTTTTGAAACAATAAAGATAAGAATAAAAGGCGAGAAAGACTAAAATGTTTGATTTTATAAAGAACAAGGAAAAAAATAATGTCATTTTCCTTCCTCTTCTGCCCCTGAGGGATGTGGTGGTGTTTCCGCACAGCATCGTTCCTCTTTTTGTCGGGCGGGAGAAATCCATCGCGGCACTCGAATCCGCCATGAAGGAGGAGAAGGGCATTTTCATGGTAGCCCAGAAAAATGCCAAGAAGGATGATCCTGTTGAAGAAGATATCTACAGGATCGGAACGGTAGGAATCATCATCCAGTTATTGAGACTTCCCGACGGTACGGTCAAGGTATTGGTGGAAGGCAAAAAACGGGCGCTCGTTAAGGAGTACATGCCGAATGAGGAATACTTCTATGTGCATGTCGAAGAGATTGATGAATCTGAAAATCAGGATGTCGTCAGGACGGAAGCCCTGGTGAGAAGCATCAATACGGCATTTGAGAATTATGTGAAGCTGAGCAAGAAGGTGCATGTCGAAATGGTGGGTACGATTGCCGCCATTGATGACCCTTCAAAGCTGGCCGATGTGGTTGCCTCCCACATCAACCTGAAGCTTGAGGAAAAGCAGAAAATCCTGGAAATATTTGACATTAACGAGCGTTTAGAGGCCATCTACGCGATGATCCTTTCTGAGATTGAAATCCTTGAAGTCGAAGAAAAAATCAAGAGACGCGTCAAAAAGCAGATGGAGAAAACTCAGAAGGATTATTATCTCAATGAGCAGATGCGGGCCATCCAGAAGGAAATGGGCGAAAAAGATGAGTTTAAGAATGAAATCGCCGAGTTGGAAAAGCGTCTGAAACAAAAGAAGTTATCTGAGGAAGCGGCCAAGAAGGTGCGCCAGGAAATCAAGAAGCTGCAGATGATGGCGCCGATGTCAGCCGAAGCCACCGTCGTTCGAAATTACATCGACTGGATCCTGGATATGCCATGGGCGGAACGGACGGAGAACGCCTATACCCTGAAGCAGTCGGAGGCCATCCTCGAAGAGGATCATTACGGACTCGAAAAGGTGAAGGAGCGGATCCTTGAATACCTGGCCGTTCAGACCCTGGTCCGAAAAAACAAGGGTTCCATCCTCTGTCTCGTCGGGCCTCCCGGTGTTGGCAAAACATCCATCGCCAAGTCCGTGGCAAGGGCTACGAACAGGAAGTTCGTTCGACTTTCTCTCGGGGGAGTCCGAGACGAAGCGGAAATCCGCGGCCACCGGAGAACCTATATCGGCGCACTGCCGGGCAAGATCATCCAGCTTCTGAAGAAAGCCGGATCAAACAATCCTGTTTTCTGTCTGGATGAAGTGGACAAGTTGAGCTCGGATTTTCGAGGAGATCCATCCTCCGCCCTGCTGGAAGTTCTTGATCCCGAACAAAACTATGCCTTCAACGACAATTACCTGGAGGTCGACTACGATCTCTCCGATGTGATGTTCATCACCACGGCCAATGTGCTGCAGACCATACCGGCTCCTCTGCAGGACCGGATGGAGGTGATTCGGATTGCGGGGTACACGGAACCGGAAAAGATGAACATTGCCAAGAGATTCCTGGTCAGCAAGGAAATGGAGGCGAACGGACTGAATTCCGAACAGATCGAATTTACCGATGGCGCCCTCCAGAGCATTATTCGCCAATACACACGGGAAGCCGGGGTCAGAAACCTTGAGAGGGAAATCGCCTCGATCTGCAGAAAAGTCGCCCGTGAAATCGTAACGAACGGCGGAAAGGGAAAGATTCGGATCACCTCGAAGGTCGTTACCAAGTATCTGGGGGTTCCAAAGCATCGACATGGCGAAGCGGAGGGGAAGGATGAAATCGGGATTACGGTAGGTCTCGCCTGGACAGAGGTGGGAGGAGAGCTCCTTGTGGTGGAGGCTTCCATTGTCAAGGGGACCGGCAAGCTTATCATGACGGGCAAACTGGGCGAGGTCATGCAGGAATCCGCACAGGCCGCTTTGACCTACGTCCGCTCCCGGGCTGACGTCTTTGGATTGGCCGAAGACTTTTACAAGGACGTGGACATCCATGTTCATGTCCCTGAGGGAGCCATACCGAAAGACGGACCATCCGCCGGAATTGCCATGGTGACGTCCATGACGTCGGCCTTCGCCAGGAGAAAGGTTCGCGGTGATCTGGCGATGACCGGAGAGATCACCCTGCGTGGCCGTGTCCTTCCCATCGGAGGATTGAAGGAAAAGCTGCTCGCCGCCCATCGGGCAAACATCAAGACCGTCGTCATTCCAAAGGACAATGAAAAGGATCTCGATGAAGTGCCGGCGAATATCTTAAAGTCGCTGGAGGTTATACGGGTCGATCACGTGGATGAGGTCCTGAAGGTTGCTTTGCTCAAGGAGGAAAAAGGCTCGGCTCCGGAATTTTCCGGAGAGCCCCCCTGCTTTGACACGTCCAAGATGTCGACCGTTAATCCGCCGCAGCTGGCGAGCTGACGGCTCCAGCGCTTGAGAAAGGGATCTCGGGAAGAATAACTTTTTGTGAGCCTATTTATCGCTTGACATTGCCGGGCTTTGCTGTTAGAAATCCAACCCTGCGATAGGCAAGAGCAAGGGCGGGTAGCTCAGCTGGGAGAGCGCCACGCTTACACCGTGGATGTCACAGGTTCGAGTCCTGTTCCGCCTACCATGAAGCATGGTGGGAATGCAACGAAAGAGCAGGCGAGTTGTATAAAATAGCGGGGTCGTAGTTAAGTTGGTTATAACGCCGGCCTGTCACGCCGGAGGGCGAGGGTTCGAGTCCCTTCGGCCCCGCCAGATCATAGAGAAAGGGGCCAATGAAAAGTTGGCCCCTTTCTTGTTTCATTCAATGGAAATTATCGATCCAGTATCCTCCCTCCGTGATTTTATGTGAAATAATACGATGCCTGCTGCCGTCATTTTTCCGCAACAGGAATCGAGGAAGGTAACGCCCCGTTCATCATGGGGAACAAGGAATTCAATAAAAAAGGTGATGTCATGAAATATGAAGGATCCATTTATCGTCCACCAAGCGAAGCTTATAGCTTATTGATTCAAGTCTCTACGGGCTGTTCACATAACAGGTGCACATTCTGTCCCTGTTTCAAGGACAAGAAATTTCGAATCAAGAGTTATGGTGAAATCGAAGAGGATATTGTCGAGGCCAGCCGCTATTCTTCCGTCGGAAAGGTATTCCTCTGCGATGGCGATGCCTTGATCATACCGCAGAAAAAACTCGTTCCTATTTTTGAAGCCATCAACAGCCGCCTCAGGGGTGTGGAGCGGATCGGGCTGTATGGGAACGCCAAGAGCATTCTGCGAAAAACATCCAACGAATTGAAGAAGCTCAAAAGTCTCGGATTGCAGATCGTTTATCTGGGCGTCGAGACTGGAAACGAGGAGATATTGAGGGATATCCGAAAGGGTGTGACCTATGCTCAGCTTGTTGAGGCGGGGCGCAAAATCAAGGATGCTGGCATCCAGCTTTCCGTAACGGTTCTACTGGGCATTGGAGGCGTGGAAAAAAGTACGGAGCACGCAGTCGACACCGCCCGGATCTTGACGGACATCGATCCTGATTATGCCAGTGCGTTAACGGTTATGATCGTCCCCGGCACACCCTTGTATGAGGACTATCTTCAGGGAAGATTCGTCCTCCCCGACGAGTTCGGATGCCTGAAGGAGATCGAGCTCATGATCGATCAATCCAGCTTTACGAAATGTTTCTTTGCATCAAATCACGCATCCAATTATTACCCGGTAAAAGCCAACCTGCCTGAAGACAGGGAAAAGACGCTGCGCCTTCTTGCCGACGTCATTCAGAGGGGACAGCGCAGTATGCTGCGATCCGAACATTTGCGCGCCCTGTAACGTGTTCAGTTTGCGAAGGCGCCAATAATGAGCCCGGGAACTCAACGGGCCGTTCCAGAGGACGAGGGCATCCTGCGGTCTTTCGACCGCAGGGATTCCCGGCTTTCGAATGGAGAGAATGCAATGCCGTTGAGCGTGGCACAGAGACGCCGAGGTAGAAATTAGACGTGAAGTTTTTAAACGAGTTGCTTTCAAGACCATCCATTCCGGCCGCCCTGCTGTCAAGTCTGCTCCTCCTGCTGTCCTTCCCAAAATTCGGTAACGGCCTTCTGGCATGGATTGCCCTGGTTCCGTTTTTTTATTCCCTGCGCGGAAAAACCGTTGCCCAGGGAGCAAAAACAGGCTTTTCCGTCGGGATGATCTTTTATGTCGGCCTCATCTATTGGATCGCCTACGTCATTGTCGTTTATGGAAATCTTCCCTACTTTGTCGGCATCGCACTGATGCTCCTGCTGTCAGCTTATCTGAGCCTTTATTTTGCCTTGTTCGCGGCAGGCGTCATTTATCTGAAAAGCAGAGATATCCCCCTGATTCTTTCCGCTCCGCTCCTGTGGGTCGTTCTCGAATTCGTAAAATCGAATCTTCTTGTCGGGTTCCCCTGGGAAAACCTCGGCCATTCCCAATATCTGCATTCCCGGCTCATTCAGATCGCCGATCTGACAGGCGGATACGGAATTTCGTTCTTGATCGTTCTTATCAATGCCATCGTCTATGATCTCTTGACCTTACGGAGGGAACGAAAGAAAGTTCTCATTGAAGTGGGGATGGGCGTGGTGCTGATGGCTTCCGTATGCCTCTACGGGATCCTGCGGGAAAGGCAGGTTCACGAAGCTGTAACAATGTCTCCCGCAACGCAGGTCTCACTGATACAGGGAAATGTCGATCAGAGCGTGAAATGGAGCCCGCTGTATCAGAAAGAAACGATGGAGATTTACCACGCTCTGTCTCTGGCCGCTAAAAACGGTTCCGCGCCCGGCATGCTCGTCTGGCCGGAGACCGCCGTCCCCTTCTATTTCCAGGATGTGGACGACATGCACCTGAGGATCGTGTCCCTGGCCCTGCAAACGGGAAGCTGGCTGCTTTTCGGTAGCCCCAGTTACGCTGATGGTGAGGCCGGCCCAACCTTTTCGAACAGCGCATTTCTCCTGTCCCCCGAAGGGGAAACCGTCGCTCGATACGACAAAGTGCACCTGGTGCCCTACGGGGAATATGTTCCCTTGCGGCGTTTTTTCCCTTTTATTAAAAAGCTCACGGCTGGCATCGGGGACTTCAAGTCTGGAGAAGGCTTTTTCCCCATGGAGGCAGGCGGAAGAAAAATCGGGGTCCTGATCTGCTACGAAGGCATTCTGGCCGAGGCAGGCAGAGCCTATAAGCGGCAAGGGGCCGAACTTCTCGTTAACATTACCAACGATGCCTGGTTCGGAAAAACGTCAGCGCCCTATCAGCATCTGTCCATGACCGTTTTCCGCGCCGTTGAAAACCGGTTGTTTCTCGCGAGGGCCGCCAATACGGGAATTTCCGCCATTATCGATCCTGCGGGAAACATATTGAAGCAATCGGGAATTTTTGAGAGAACGATTCTGCAGGATGAGATTAAATTTGCAAAAATACCGACCTTGTATTCCAGATGCGGGGATCTGTTTGTCTATATCTGCTTATTTCTATTGGTATCCATTTATTTCATATCGGAAAAAAGGAGGAAAAAATGCTCGAAAGTCTGCCAGCAAACATAGCCGAAATGGATAGAAAAATCCGTTATCTAGGGGAGTGTCTTTGACATCCCTGAGAAAGAAAAACGGATCAAGGAGCTTGATGCGGTTTCGCAGAAAGAGGATTTCTGGAGTGATCATGAGAAGGCCACTGCGATTCTGAAGGAAAAAAACAGCCTGGCGTCGGCCGTGGATGACTGGAATTCAAAGCGGAAGACCGTTACCGAGATGCAGGTCATCTATGAAATGGCTCTGGAGGAGCAGGATGAGGCCGCGCTGGAAGATATAGCCGGGGAATTGGAGGCCTTGGCAAAATCCGTCCGGGAAGCGGAGTTGAAGCTGATGCTTGGCAGCGAACAGGACCCAATGAATGCCATCATCTCAATCCATGCCGGAGCCGGTGGAACGGAAGCCCAGGACTGGGCGGAAATGCTGATGAGAATGTATCTCCGCTGGGCGGAAAAGCGAAGGTTCAAAACAACCATCATCGATTATCTTCCCGGCGATGAGGCGGGCATAAAAAGTGTTTCATTTACCCTCGAAGGGGAGTACGCCTACGGTTACGCCAAGGCGGAGGTAGGCATCCATCGGCTGGTCCGCATTTCGCCCTTTGATGCCGGAGCACGGAGGCACACATCCTTTGCCTCTGTTTTTGTCTATCCCGAGATTGATGATGAAATTGTCGTAGAGATCGATGAAAAGGATTTGCGGATCGACACTTACAGGTCTACAGGAGCCGGCGGCCAGCATGTCAACAAAACGGATTCAGCCGTTCGAATTACTCATGCCCCCACAGGGATTGTCGTTCAGTGCCAGAATGAGAGATCCCAGCACAAGAACAAAGCCATGGCCATGAAATACCTGAGGTCCCGGCTCTATGAGCTGAAGCTCCGGGAGCAGAATGAAAAGATGTCGGAGATCAACAAAACAAAGAAAGAGATTGCCTGGGGAAGTCAGATACGCTCCTATGTCCTTCAGCCTTACAAAATGGTCAAGGACCACAGAACCAATCTCGAGATCGGAAATGTGGGAAGGGTTCTGGACGGAGATATCGATGACTTGATAGAGGCTTACCTGATCCAGTAGGGTGGTAACCCGGCTTTTTTTTCATTGAAATGGCACCTTTTTGGTGAAATATCCGTGTAATGATGCGGATTATGCTTAGAAGTAATAGAAAAAATGTGGTATAGGATCACCACCATCAACAGTGATCCCACCGGCCAACGGATTCGGGTCATGTCAGAAAACAAAGGTCAGCTGGAAAGTTGACTTCAATCGCTGCTGTTCCAGAAAGGAGTTCACCCGCATGAAAAAGGCAATTCACAATACGATGACCTCCCTTTTCTTTATTCTTTTCCTGTCGCTGCTTCTGGCGCAGACGATTTGCGCCCAATCAAAGAATGAACAGGAGAGCCGGAATGAAGGGGCCCAAAAAGGCTTCTTCTTTTCGTTTTTTGGTGATCAGAAGAATTCGGGCAACAAGGTGCAGGATGCAGGTGATCAGGAGATCAAAAGCAGGAAGTCTTCGTATGCGGAGGTGTCAAGTCAGTCTTCCAATGAAGGGAATGACGAGGAGGGGAAGGAAGATGAGCGGGACCTCATGGAAGAAGCCCTTACCTACCTGAATTCATCGCAGAAGTTCTGGGAGCAGGGTGACATTGAAAAAGCGCTGGATTTTCTCGATCAGGCCTATACGCTGCTTCTGGAGACGGATGGGGACATCGAAATAGCCCGTCAGAAGGATGACCTGCGGCTGATGATTTCGAAAAGGCTGCTGGCCATTTACTCGTCGACACAGTCGAGGACCAAGGGAAGCCGTAGCGAGATCCCCCTGGTCATGAACGCCGATGTTGAAAGGGAAATCCGCTCTTTTCAGACCTGCGAGCGGGACTTTTTCATTTCATCCTATCAGCGTTCGGGGATTTATCGGGAGAGCATTCAAAAAGAGCTGAAAAAAGCCGGTTTGCCCGAAGAACTGGTATGGCTGCCCCTGGTTGAAAGCGGCTTTAAAATAGGGGCCTTATCAAAAGCGCGCGCCCTTGGGCTGTGGCAATTCATTCCGTCCACGGGATATGCATACGGCTTAAATCGCGATGAATGGATCGATGAGCGAATGAATGCCGACAAGTCGACCCAGGCGGCAATCAGTTATTTGAAGGAACTGCATGGCATGTTCGGAGACTGGCTGACCGTTCTGGCCGCTTACAACAGCGGTGAAGGCAGGGTGATGAGAGTCATTTCGCGGCAGCACATCAACTATCTGGATCGCTTCTGGGATTTGTACCATCAGCTGCCCAACGAGACCGCACGCTACGTGCCTCGTTTCCTGGCCACACTCCACATTATCCGTGATCCTGGAAGATATGGCTTCGATTTGACAGCGGATGCGCAGCTCAAGCCCTGCGAATTCAAAGCGGCAAAATCCTACCGGCCGATGAAACTTCAGGATGTGGCCTTTTTCACCGGCGTTCCGGAAGAGGTATTGATTGGGCTCAATTCGGAATTGCGTCACAGAATAACACCGGACAAGGAATACGATCTGAAGCTTCCGGTGGAAGCCGCTGAGAAGTATGCGCAGGTTGTCGATTCGATTCCACAAGCGGAAAGGCCCACCCTTTCCTTCCTGTCTTCAAGTTCAACTCCAGGCAGGGAAACGCACAAACCGGAGCGTATTTCGGACAGCAGGAAAAGCCGGGTGAAGTATGTAAGCCACAGGGTCAAGCGTGGGGAATCCATCGGCTCGATAGCAAGGCGGTATAAGGTGTCGCCCCGGAGATTGGCGTCCTACAATTCAATTTCTGCGAGAAGGTCTTTGAAGTCCGGGCAGAGTATCCGAATTCCCATCGGCAATGAGGAGAGTCTCGATAAGGCGCCTGTTCGTTCAGCAAAAGCGGATCATTCCAGCAGAAAGGGGACAAGGATCAGCTATAAGGTAAAGCCGGGAGACTCCATTTCTTCCATTGCGCGAAAATTCGGAACCAGTGAATCGGAAATAAAAAAGCTCAACGGCCTTAAAGGGAAAAAGCTGGTCCTCGGCAAAGTCATTAAAATAAGCCGCAACGGGGGTGATCAGGAAGATCTTTCCGAGGTCATCGAGCCGAAAAAGGATCTGAAGAAAAAAGGGAAGAAGCGGATGAGCCAAACGGAAAAGAGAAAGACCTATATGGTTAAAAGGGGTGACAACCTTTCCCGGATCGCACAGAAAAACAGCATCGATCTGGCCCGGCTCAAGGAAATGAACGAAATCGACGATGCAAACGAGCTTCGTCCGGGACAGACGTTGATCGTGCAGTAGGTGGAATCAGTCCACCCGTTAAAAGTCAAAGATCCAGCGGGTAGCCATGGAGCAGGAAGAAGAGTTCCTGCTCTTTTTTTTGCATCTCTTGTGTCCGGTCGGGATCGGGATGTTCGTGATCGTAGCCCAGGATATGCAGGAGTCCGTGAATGAGCAGAAAGTCCAGTTCATCCTCCAGAGGAATCCCCCCCTTTTCAGCATCCCGGAGAGCCGTTTCAACAGAGATGACAACATCGCCCAGAAGGCCGGGATTGATGCCGGAGTATTCTCCTTCCAGAAACGAAAAGGAAATGACGTTGGTGGGATAATTCCTGCCCAGGTAGCGCTCGTTGATCCCGGTTATTTCATCGTCATCGGTCAGAAGAAGGCTGATATCGCTGTCCGCACAATCCACATGGAGAAGAAGCTTTTTCAGGGCCCGCCGCAATCGCCGCAGATCAATTTTTGCCTTTTTCTGATGGTTTTGAATCGATATGGCCATTGGCATCCTTTCGATGAGCGCTTTCCCGGTCGGTTTGTTCGGGGTAATTAACGCGGTGATGAAAGATCCCGTTTAAGATCCGTATAAAAATTTCCGCAATCCTGCTCAGGTCGCGCATGGTCAGCTCGCATTCATCGAGCTGCCCGTCCATGAATATTTTCTCAATCCGGTCATGAACGAGATTGCTGATTCTGGACGGCGTAGGGTTGGACAGAGTCCGAGACGAAGCTTCAATGGCGTCTCCCAGGAGGACAAGCCCAGCCTCCTTGGTCTGCGGTTTCGGCCCCGGATAACGGAAATCGCTTTCAGGGAGGGAACTGATGGAGGTGTCCTTGTCCTTTTTGGCCTTGTCATAGAAAAAGCGAACCAGTCCCGTGCCGTGATGTTCTCGGATGATATCGGTAATTTCCTTGCCCAGTTTTGCCTGCTGCGCGATTTCACATCCGTCTTTAACATGAGAGATGATCACCAGGCCGCTCATTCTGGGGGAAAGCTTATCGTGCCTGTTGTCGCCGTTTCTCTGGTTTTCAATGAAGTATAGTGGCTTTTTCAGCTTGCCGATATCGTGGTAATAAGCGCTGACCTTGGCGAGCAGCGGGTTCGCGCCGATGGCTTCGGCGGCCGCTTCGACAAGGGAGGCAACAACGACGCTGTGATTGTAGGTTCCCGGTGCCTCCATCATCATTCGCTGGAATATCGGTGAATTCAAATTGGCTAATTCCAGAAGTTTGATGTCCGTCGTGTAGTTGAAAATGGATTCTAAAAGCGGGGTCAGACCGGCGACCAGGATGCCGGAAAGAAGGCCTCCTGCAAGTCCCATGGCCAGTCGGGCTATGAGATCAATGGAAAGGGGGGCTTTGAACACAAGGCTGAGACAGATAATCACGGCCATGTTGAAGAACCCCAGGAAGAGGCCGGCCTTGAAAAAAGCGGAGCGCTGGCGGCAGCTTACAACATGGTACGAGGCGGCGACGCTTCCCAGAAAGCAAAAGAGGCTCATTTTGATGTCATAGTCAAACAGGAAGGAAACGAGAAACGAGAGGAAAATGGTCAACACGAGAGCCAGATTCCGATTGGTCAACACGGCGACGAGCATGGCCCCTGCAGCAAAGGGGATGGCATAGAGGAAGGCCTCGGTGGAAAGAGTGGGGAATGCCCGGTTGACGGCATCGGAAATAAAAATTCCCGCCTTGACCATAAGGATTGAAAAAACAGAGATCGTGGACAGAAATAGGCTGTTGACGATGCTTCGCTCCTGCCTCTTGGGCCAGTTCCTTGTGCGCCAGAAGTAAAGAACGAGAGAGAGAATGACAATGGTCAAGAAAATCCCAAGCAAAACAGAAAAATCTGCAAGGGATTCCTGTCCCTTTCTGCTGTAGAATGCATCCAGCTTTTCCTTGTCGAGTTCGGAAATTTTCTGGCCCTCACGGACGATCATTTCATTTTTCTGAACAAGGAAAAAGACGGGTTTGACGGTATCCAGGGTTTCCGCCTTCTTTTTCTCCGTCGCATTTCGGTTGAACGTCACATTCGGCTGGATCAGCCTCTTGGTGAAGGAAAGAACCGTCTGTCGGACCTCTTTTTTCTGACCCTGCAGAAGAGCCCCGGCCTCTTGAATCAAAAGATCGTAGGCATTTTCCAGAGAAAGAAGATCTGACAAGTCGGCCAGGTTCTGTTCCTGTTGGGTCCGGACGTTTCGAAGTGTGATTCCCAGGGACATGTCCTGGGCCAGCAATCTGGTATTGACAAAATATCGATTGATATAGACGGCACGAAGAAGCTGTACGATCTTCTCTTCGAGGCTCTCGGAAAAATTTTCCTGAAGGAGAATTCTCAACTCCTGTTCGGAGAGCTTGATTCCAAGGCTTTGCTGAAATTGGTTAATGGCCCCGTGGAAGGCCTTATTGCTGAAAGGTGAGGGGAGTCCGGTCAGGCCCTCGTTTGCTGGATCCTTCAGAAAAATCCGCATTTTGGAAAAAGCTGAGGAAACAGATGACACAAGATGTTCCGCCAGGGCATTGTCATAGTCGTAAACGGATTTCGTGCCCTGGATGCTTTCCCGCTTCTTCTGCTCGGTAGAGGCCCTGTCTTCAACGAGCAAATCCTTGTCCGCTTTAATGTCCTTGGGAGCGATGGAGCCGATCTTGAACTGCGGATGGCTGATGTAGAATTCCGGTGTAATCAGAAAGGAAAGAATGACGGCGACGATCACGAGGACGGCCATCCGCTGGAACTTTACGTTTTTGGCCAGCGCCGGCATGTCCGGTATCTTCGCCGCCAGTTCCCGGGACAAACTGCGGAAATAATCCTTTGTCAGATCGATTATCTTCATGATTCCCGGTGAGCTGAAGAGCCCTTGACTTTCGAGCTTTGAAAATGGCCGTAGGCCTTGATGACTTCCTGCACCAACGAGTGCCGGACCACATCCACCTCCGTAAAATGGATGAAGCGTATTCCCGGTGTTCTGCCGAGAATCTGTTCGGCCTCAACAAGGCCGGAGACTTTGTCGGCAGGAAGATCGATCTGCGTGATATCACCCGTAATGACGGCTTTAGAGCCGAAGCCCAATCGGGTGAGAAACATTTTCATCTGTTCCGAGGTCGTATTCTGGGCTTCGTCGAGAATCACAAAGGCATCATTGAGGGTTCTTCCCCGCATGAAGGCAAGGGGGGCAACTTCGATAATCCCCTTGGTAATAAGGCCCGTTGCCCTGTCAAAATCCATCATATCGAACAATGCGTCATACAGGGGTCTCAGGTAGGGATTGACTTTCTCGGCCAGGTCGCCCGGAAGGAATCCCAGTCTTTCTCCTGCCTCGACAGCGGGCCGGGCCAGAACGATCCGCTCCACTTTCTTGTCCAGCAGAAATGATACGGCCATGGCCATGGCCAGGTATGTTTTGCCTGTCCCTGCAGGACCGATGCAGAAGGTCATGTCGTGGGTCCGTATGGCGTCGATGTATTTTTTCTGGGCGATGCTTTTGGGGGTGATGATCCGCTTCTTGGACGAAATAAAGACCGTGTCGAGAAAGATTTTTTCCAGGGAGAGGGACTTGTCCCCGGCCAGGATGCGATGGGCATAATCGATGTCTGAGGGAAAGACGGGATAGCCCCGCTGGATCAGTTTGTAAAGCTGCAGCAGAAGGGTTTTCACCAGCTCGACGGAAATCGCGTCTCCCGAGACGGAAACGGTGTTTCCCCTTGCGGCCAGCTTGACGGGCTCCAGTTTCTCTATGAGATGAATGTTCCTGTCCTGCTCACCGAGGAGATATTTCAATGTGTCGTTATGCGTGAACGTCAGTTTTTCAACGACATCGGATTCAAGTGCGGTTTTCGATACCATGGGTTTCCTTGAAAAAATAATAATCAAAATAACGGTGAAAACGCTAACACTATACAAAAACGTTTTCAACGTCTTTGTAGGGGTCTTTTATTTCTGTAAAAACAGATGGGCAAAGACTTTTGCATTGCCAAGCATGGTGTCCAGGCTGCAACACTCGTTGGGCTGATGGGCTTTTTGCCCCACTTTTGACCACACGGCGACAGGGTAACCCTGTCGCCGGAAATGAGCCGCCACGGTTCCGCCTCCTATCCCGCGAGGAAAGGCATCCAGGGAATAGATTTCCGAGATGGCCTTCTTCAATGCTTGAACGACGGGGGCATTTTCCGGCGTGGGCAAAGAGGCTTCAGTCTCCTGAACGGCCGTTATGTCGATCTTCACCCCGAAATCCTGTTCGATGGAGTCGGCTGTCTTCCTGATCTGTTGCCAGACGCCGGCAAGGCTGTAATCCGGGAGAACGCGGCAATCCATGAAAAAGACGTCCTCTCCCGGGATGGTGTTGACATTCGGGACGTTGGCGTCCTTTCGTGTCGGTTCAAAGGTGCTTACCGGCGGCTCAAAGAGCGCGTCGCTTCTGCTGAACAGGTTGTACAGTTCCGTCAGTTTCACAATGAGATGGGAGGCGGCCAGAAAGGCATTTCTTCCCAAATGAGGCTTGCTTCCGTGGCATTGCTTTCCCGTTGTCTTAACCCGAAGCCAGAGGATGCTCTTCTCCGCGATCTCGATCAATGACCCTTCCTCGTTGCCTGCATCGGGCACGACAATGAGGTCCGTCTTCCGGAAGGGATTCCGAGAATCCTTGAGGATAAAATCCAGGCCGAAAAGGCTTCCCGTTTCTTCGTCGGCGACAAAGGCCAGGCCGATGGAAGACTCCGGTTCTATTCCCTCATCCACCAGGGATCTGGCCGCGAAGAGGGACGCGATGAGGTCCTGCTGATTGTCTTCCGTGCCCCTTCCGAAGACGAGCCTGTCCGTGACGACGACCTGATAGGGGTCGTGGCTCCAGAAGCTCAACTCCCCGGGAGGAACGATGTCCAGATGGGTCAGAAGCCAGACTGTTTTCTCCGTATCCCTGCCCGGGAGCGTGACCAGCAAATTGGAGCGGATGCCCGAAGCCACTCTTGGATCGGGTGCGTTTATCTCAGAGGTATTCTTGAAGCCCCATTCCTGAAGGATCGATTTCAGAAAACCTGCCTTCTCGTATTCACCCTGCCCCCCGCTCTCAGGGGACAGGGCTGGAATGGCCGTCAAGGACCGCTGCATTTCAATCATTGCCTCTTCATAGGAATCAATTCTGCGGCATAATTTCTGGAACGCCTTCCGATCAATCATTGCCATTTATTCATCATCTCCCTCATGTGTTATAAATATCCCCCTGGGTAAAAAGGAACGCCCATCGTAACGGGTCGGAAACCAGCCGCTCGCTAAAAGGCGTCTTCCCGGTTTACCGTTCCGAACCTGGAAAGGGGGGCATCGAATTCCTTTTCCGGACCAAGCACGAGAATCACCGATTTCTGCGGATCAAGATATGCTGCCGCGACCCGCCTGACATCTTCGGCTCCGACGGCTGCAATCCTGTCGGGGTATTCCTCCAGAAAACTGCCGGGAAGACCTTTGTATTCAAGCATCATCTGTTGAAGGGCCACATCATCCGCGGTTTTGAACGTAAAAATGAAATTGTTGGCAATGGCGTTTTTGGCCCATTGCAATTCCCCGGTGCCGACCTCTTTTTCCTGGAACTCTCGTATAATCTCCTTTATCAGACCCAGGACTTGAGCGGTGGATTCCGCCTTCGTGAAGACATAGGCCTCGAAGATCCCATAATCCCTTCTCGCCTGATAAAAGCTTCCCGAACTGTATGCAAGCCCGCGATTGGTTCGAATCTCCTGAAACATCCGGGATTGAAAGCCGCCGCTTCCCAGAATGAAATCCAGGACGGTAAAGGGATAACAGTCCGGGGAGGATATCGGGGGGGCGAAAGAGCCATAAATAATGACGGATTGCGGCGTCTCCTTGGGAAGGAGCGTCAAGGATGCCTCGGTCTCCCTTCGAGGCGGGGGAAGGGCCGTCATGCCGGGATTGATCTCCTGCCAGTCGCCCAAACAGCGATTCAGCAGGGACAAGGCTTCCTTTCCGGTGATGTCGCCGGAAACAGACAGCAGGATGTTTCCCGGGGTGAAATGAGCCCGGTGGTAGTTCAGGAGATCTGTTCGGGCAATCCTTTCAAGGGATTGAAGGGTTGAAAGTCTGCCCCGGGGATCGCCCCTGTACAGGAGCTTGCGATAGGTGCGAAAGGCGAGATTCTGAGGATCGTCAGGTATCCTTCTCAGTTCCTCGATGTCCAGGTTTTTGGCCGTTGCAAACTTTTCTTTCTCAAAAACGGGATTTCTCAGGATCGATGCAAAGATCTCAAGAGCCCTGTCCAAGTCCTTCCTCAGGACGGAGAGGGTCAGGAGGGTGTATTCCAGGTAGACGCCGCAGTCAATATCCGCAGCCATAAAGGCAAGCGCTTCATCGATTTCATCCCCGGAGAGAAGCTGTGTGCCGCCCGTCAGCAGCACACCGCCCACGAGATCGGCAAGACCTTCCTTCCCCGACGGATCGTGAGCGATTCCAGCCCTGACCAGGGCCGTCAGTTTTACGAGAGGCAGCTCATGATCCTCGGCGATGTAAAGGGGGATGCCGTTGGCCAGCGCCGCTATTTCCGCCCGGGGAATCTGAAACTTGAGAGGCGCATAGTGCAGACGCTCCGGGGGAATCAGAGTGTCGGGCTCGGCGGACGAGGCCGGGGCGACGCCATGGCAGGTAAAGGTGATTACGAATATCATGTTCAGGATCAGTAAGAGTGTTTTCATGGCTGAAGGTTTTTCATTCTAAGGGGTTTTTGAAAGCAAGGCGATGGTTTTGTTGTTCTGCGTAAAATACTGCCTGGCCACTCTCATCAGGTCATCCGGTGTGATTTTGTCTATGATCTTCAGGTGCTCAACAATGTAGCGATAGTCTCCGGCAACCGTTTCGAAATAGGAGAGCATGCTGGCCAGTTCCGCATTCGAATCCAGGCTGCGCACAAATGAGGCTTTGAGGGAATTTTTAATACGCTCCAGTTCGCGGTCTGAAACCGGTTCCTTTTTCAGCCGCTCCAGTTCGATCATCAAGGCCTCCTCCAGTTCAGCGAGGGAATGGGGATGACGAGGCGTGGCGAACAGTGTAAATAGATTCGGATAGCGGGTTCCCGGCATGCTGCTTGCCGAACGGACACTTTCCGCCACAGCCTTTTCCTCCACCAGGACCTTGTGGAGCCGAGAGACCCTTCCATCGGTCAGAAGTGCCTGGATCACGTCGAAGACATAATCATCATGCGACGGAAGGGTGGGTTTGTGAAATCCCATGACCAGTCTTGGATTGGCGTCAAATGAAACGGCGATTCTTCGTTCCCCCAGTTGCGGGGGCTCCTCCGTAATCCGTGATTCGGGTGGTTCCCCGGCGGGGATCGGCCCGAAATAGTTTGTAATCAGCCGCAGGACATCCTGATGGTGAATATTTCCGACGACGGCAATGACGGTGTTGCTGGGAGTATGGTATTGTTTCAGGAAACCATCCAGATCTTTGATACTCAGATAGCTCATGTCGTAAGGCCAGCCCAGAATCGGACGCCCATAGGGATGGGCTATAAAGGCTGCTGCGAGAAACTGCTCCATGAGCTTTCCGTCGGGGTCGGACTCGATGCTCTGCCGGCGCTCTTCCATGATGACCTTCCGCTCGGCGTAGAACTCCCGAAACACCGGCGCCATCATCCGTTCCGATTCGATCCTGGCCCAGAGCTCCAGTTTATTGGCCGGTAAACTTACCTGGTAGGTCGTGACGTCCTGGCTTGTCGAAGCATTAAGCGCCTCAGCGCCGTTTTCGGAGTAGAGCCGGTCTATCTCGTTGGAAAGGACAAGGGTCCGCTGCTCATTCTCAAGCTCGTCCAGTCGGATCTGAAAAGAGTTCATCTTGGAAGGGTCCCCCTTTTCTCCCTTTCTTCTCTCCTGGTCCAGGGCGTCTCCGGTCCGGGCGATTTCATCGAGGATGCGTTTTTCGCGCCCGTAATTCTTCGTGCCTATGGTGCGGGTGCCCTTGAAAAGCATGTGCTCCAGGAAATGGGCGGTCCCTGTCTTTCCGCTCTGCTCGTCAGCGGCCCCGACCTTATGGCGGATGTACAAGGAGACGGTGGGGCTGAAATCCCTTTTCACCATCAAAATCCTCAGGCCGTTTTCCAGGGTATATGTTTTAACCTGCTTTTCGAGGTCGTAGGCGCAGGAAGAATCAGAAAGACAAAGAAGAAGCGCCGGGCAGCAAACCACGGCGGAAAAGAGGAAGCTGTAAAGACGGGTTCGGGCGATTCTATTCATCACGGTTTGATCCCCTTTTTTTGATGAAGGTGACAATGCGGAAAACGGAAAAAAGCAGGCCGGTGAAGCTGATCAGGATAATCAGGTTCGACGAGAAAAAGTATACAATAAACATGTGCGGATTTGTCAACGAATAGGCATGGATCAGATTGTCTATTCCCATGAGGAAAAAAAACAGTGAAGCACAGCCGACGCACACCGTTTTCAGCCAAAAGGTCAGCATGGGACGATTGTCTCCAAAATAGCCCGTAAACGCTCCCCTTTCCCTTGGAGATGCTTTTCCGCGGGACTCCTTCCTGTTGTTCGTTGCCGCATATCATAAATCGCGTATACTATCCGGGATTTTGTTCAAGAGCAACAGGAAAAATGAAGGGAAACAGGAGCAATCCTTTCAGCGAAGGATCACAGGGCGGCAAGAGGCGGAGAAACCGTCTTCCCGTAGGACCGAATCATGGATTTCAGCCTTCGGTAGTCGTCATAGGTAAAGTGTTCATGGCGGCAGGGAAGAAGGGTGTTGTTGTGAAAGAGGGGTTCGTTGACGAGATCGTAAGGCGAGGCGGAAACGGATCGGTTCCATAAACCGGTTCCGGGAATCGGCGAGAATTCAGCCAGTATGGGCTTCGCACCGTAGGAAAGAACAAAACGGATGCTTTCCTCCACCTCCTGGGCTGTCTGCCCCGGCAGTCCGCAGAGGAGATACATCCCGATCTCTGAAGCCTTGTACCCGGCTTGCTTGAGGCAGGACACGGCCCTCTCCAGATGTGCGTTCGATACTTTCCCCCCGGTTCGAACCTGCTGACCGGCGTCAGACGTTTCGAAGCCGAAGCGGAGGGTGCGGAAACCCGAGCGGAGCATCAACCTGCCGATTTTCTCATCGATACTGCGCAGGTGAAGGCCGTTCGGGCAATGGAACTGGCAGGACAGCCCCATTCGGATCAGCTCTTCCATCAGGGGAACGGCCATTTCCTCAGGATCCATCAGAAAGGCGTCGTCATAAAAGGAAAAGTGTGAAATCCCGAATCGACGGTTCCAGAAAGCGATTTCCTCGGCCACCCGTCCGGGGGAGCGCCGCCGGAAGCCGCTGTTCAGGATGTGGGAGGCGCAATACACGCAGCGGAACGGGCATCCCCGGGATGTCATGATGGGAAGCTGGCCTTTGTAAGGCAGCAAATCGAAAGCGGGATAGGGCAGCGTGTCCAGGTCGGCTGGATCCGGGAGGAATGTGATCTCCTGTCGAAGCAGTTCCTCAATGATGAATCGAAGATGCTGCTCCCCTTCTCCTGGAAGGACGTGATCGGCACCCGAACGCAACGCATGCTCCGGACAGAGGGTGGCATAGTTGCCACCGAGGAGAACGGGAACTCCGGGAAGAAGTTCCTTGACAATCCTGATGACATCGAACACCCCCGGATACCAGTACGTCATCATGGAGGAGACCAGAATCAGATCGGGAGAGGCGCAGGAATGCAGCTCCTGCCTTAAAAGACGCGGTGAAATGCCATAGCGGTGATAGTTGCGCGGTATGCCCTGCAGGGGGTCGGGTTTGGCGATGACCTCCCTGGGATACTGACCCTGTCCGAAGCCTTTTCTTTTCGGTTTCCTGATACCGCTGTCGTCACTCAATCCTGGATGGAGCGGATTCAGGCAGTCGATGAGCTGGACAGAAATGGAATTTTTCCGCAGGATGCCGGCCAGGTACAAGAGACCCAGCGGCTTGCTCCAGAAGTCATAGGCGGCAAAGTCATAGATCCAGGGGTTGATCAGCAGGACGTTTGCGTTTCTCATGACGTCGGTTTTGGAGGAAACGTTATAGAAGATGACGGTTTTTGTTTCATGTCTTATTCCCGATGTCGGCGCACCCCGGTTCCGAAACTCAGGAAGACCGGGATGAACACCCCATGACCATCAGATCCCTTGAAGAAGATAAGGCGTGATTTAAGCATAACCGACTGCCTGAGGACAAGATGAAAATGTCCCTTCTGGTTCGAATCGAAGCCGATCGGTTACAGGAGGGAGTTCACGTAACGAAGGCGGTTCGAGATCCGGATTGGTTGAACCGGCGGATCCCTTTACAGAACGAGACGCGTCGGTGATCAGGCGAATAATTCCTTGAACTTGCCACCTAGAACTGCTATAGTCTGATTTCTGTAAATATACGTAATTACGGGTACTTATTAGAGGGATCGACAAAAATGCTGAAAAACAGGAAAATCATACTGGGAATAACCGGGGGAATCGCAGCCTATAAAGCTGCGGAGCTGACCAGGCAGCTGGTGAAGGGGGGAGCGGAAGTCAAGGTTGTCATGACCCGCCATGCCCGGGAATTCATCACTCCGCTCACGATGCAGACCCTGTCGGGAGGCCCCGTGTTTCTGGATATGTTTGATACCATTAAAGATTATGAGATTGCGCACATCGCCCTAGCCGATTATGCGGATCTTTTGGTCATCGTTCCGGCAACGGCCAATGTGATCGGGAAGATCGCCTCGGGAATCGCCGATGACCTCCTGACAACGACGGTCATGGCCACAAGGTCGCCGGTCTTGATCTGTCCGGCCATGAATGTCAACATGTATGAGAACGCCATCGTCCAGGAGCAGGTCCGGAAGCTGGCCGGGTACGGATATCATGTCCTGGAGCCCGCGGCAGGCGAATTGGCCTGCGGCACATCGGGAAAGGGCAGACTTCCGGAAATTCCGAAAATCCTGGAGGAAATCGAATCTCTGTTGACGGTCAAGGATATGGTCGATGAGCATGTCCTGGTCACGGCAGGGCCTACCCGGGAACCTTTTGATCCCGTCCGCTTCATTACCAACTACTCTTCCGGAAAAATGGGCTATGCGGTCGCCACAATGGCCCGTCGGAGGGGGGCAACCGTGACCCTCGTCAGCGGCCCGGTGCAGCTGCCTATTCCTGCCGGAGTTTTCCATGTCTCCGTCTCGTCGGCAAGGGAAATGCGGGATGCCGTAATGGCTGCCCTTCCGGAAGCGACGGTGGTGATCAAGGCCGCAGCGGTGGCCGATTACAGGCCGGCGGTCAGGCAGGATCAGAAAATCAAGAAAAAAAATGAAGACTTGACCGTGAAGCTGGAACGAAACCCCGATATCATTCATGAAATCGGAGCAAAGAAGGAGGACCGGATCCTGGTCGGATTTGCCATGGAGTCCGAACATCTTGTTGAACACGCCATTGGAAAGATGGTGGCCAAGAACATGGACTTCATCGTGGCCAATGACGTCACGAAAGAGGGGGCCGGCTTTCAGGGAGATACCAATATCATCACGATTCTGGACCGGGATGGGGAGATGCAGGAGCTGCCGCTAATGGATAAGATGGAGGCGGCTGGAGTCATCCTGGACAAAGTCCGGGAAATTCGGGAACGCCGCCGCAGTCAACCCGAACAGAAGACGGAGTCCTTATTGTCTCTCTGGAAGACCGCCGGCGGGAAAAACAGGCTTCAATAAGATCATTTTAATGATGGAAACCGATCGTTTAAGAGAGGAGCTGTTGACGCTCGTCCGCTCACTCAGGAGCCAGCTTGAGCTTGAGCGGGATCTGCATCGCCCCCTGTCATGGCTGGCCGTGGGGGCAGAGAAAACGACGCCGCCCGGGAAAGAGCCTCCTGTTCCCGAAAAAGAAACGTCTGCAGTGCCGGGTGCATTGAGCATCGGGGAAGGATCAGCTCAAAACGGTCGATCTCTCGATGAGATATTCCGGGATGTGGAACACTGCTCCCTCTGTTCTTTGGGAAAAACAAGAAGGAATCTCGTCTTCGGAGAGGGGAGTCCCTGCGCGGAGCTGGTCTTCGTGGGGGAGGCGCCGGGCGCTGAAGAGGATCTGCAGGGAAGGCCCTTTGTCGGACGTGCCGGAAAGCTTCTGACCCGGATTATCGATGCCATGGGGCTGAAGCGGGAAAACGTCTACATCTGCAACATCCTGAAATGCCGCCCTCCGGGAAACCGGAACCCCCTGCCGGAGGAAATCGCGGCCTGTGAGCCCCATCTGGTGCAGCAGCTGGAGGCTATCCGCCCCCGGGTTATCTGTGCCCTGGGAACCTTCGCGGCCCAGACACTGCTGAAAAAGAAAGGCACGCCCATTACCGTGCTGCGTGGTCGCTTCCATGATTATCACGGAATCCCACTGATGCCGACCTACCATCCCGCCTATCTTCTGCGGAATCCGGCGGCCAAAAAGCAGGCGTGGGAAGATGTGCAAAAGATCATGAAAGTCCTCGGAGAGGAGAACTCAGGTGAAACATAAAGCACGGTTTTTTTTGATCCTGTGGCTGATCCTGGGAGGGACGGGTTTCCTGTCTGCCGCGGAAAGGCAGCCTGTCTATGACGTTATTCGCATCGATTCCGCCATTACGCCTCCTGTTGCCGATTACATTCTGCAGGGCATCGACGGGGCGGCAAAATCCGGATCAAATGGACTGGTTGTTCTTCTGGATACTCCCGGCGGACTGGACCTCGCGATGCGGGACATTGTAAAAGGCCTTCTGGGGGCGCCGATCCCCGTCATTGTGTATGTTTCACCCTCGGGAGCCAGGGCCGCATCAGCGGGGATGATCATCACGATGGCGGCCCATGTGTCGGCCATGGCCCCTGGTACCAACATCGGCGCGGCGCATCCTGTCGGCATCGGCATCGGGGGGGGAGGCGACAAGGTCATGATGGAAAAGGTGGAAAACGATGCCGTTGCCTATGCGATCAGCATTGCCAGGCAGAAGGGGAGAAACGAGGAATGGGTGGAAAGGGCGGTGCGCAAGAGCGAATCGATTCCAGCCGATCAGGCTCTCCAGGCGCGGGTCGTTGATCTGGTTGCCAAGGATTTGACCGAGCTGCTCGAGCAGCTTTCCGGCCGAGAAGTCCGGGTTGGCGAAAATGTGCGGGTTCTGGAAACAAAAGGGGCCATGCTCCGGGAAATTCCGATGAACCTTCGGCAAAAGGTCCTCACGACCCTCAGTGATCCCAATATCGCCTATCTCCTGTTTCTTCTCGGTGTCGCCGGCCTTTACTTTGAACTGGCGCAACCAGGGGCGATTCTTCCTGGCGTGATCGGCGGCATCTCCCTGATCATGTCTTTTTTCGCCATGCAGACCCTTCCTGTGAATTATGCGGGCATTGCCCTGATCCTTTTTGCCCTGATTCTCTTTATCGCGGAAATAAAGATCATCAGTCACGGGCTCCTGTCGGTGGGCGGCGTCATTTCCCTGCTGCTGGGTTCGCTTCTGCTTTTTGACTCTCCTGAACCGGCCTTGCGGGTATCCTTCAAGGTCATGATCCCCACTCTGGTGATTGTTTCCGCTTTTTTTGTCTTTGTTGTCAGTCTGGTTGTCAAGGCACAGATGGGGAAAAAGCACACCGGTTACGAAGAACTGATCGGTGCGGAGGGCGTTGCTGTGACGGACATTCACCATGCCGGCAAGACCTTTATAAGGGGGGAATACTGGGACGCATGGAGTGAGAAGCCTGTGGCGAAAGGGAAAAAAGTCACGGTAGAGGGCATTGAAGGGATGAAGATGCAGGTCAGGGAAATATAACCAAAAAAAGGGAGGGTGAATCATGTACGTGCCAATCGTTCTTGTCGTTCTGGTGGTGATGTTTCTGGCATCGGCCATTCGTGTTCTCAATGAATACGAACGGGGAGTGATCTTCCGGCTTGGGCGGATTCTCAACGTCAAGGGTCCGGGGCTTATTATTCTCATTCCCGTTATCGACCGGATGGTCAAGGTTGACATGCGGACTATCACCATGGACGTGCCGCCGCAGGACGTCATTACGCGGGACAATGTATCGATCAAGGTGAATGCCGTCGTTTATTTCCGGGTGATGGACGCCAACTCCGCGGTTATTCAGGTGGAGAACTACCTCTATGCCACCTCTCAGCTTTCACAGACCACCCTTCGGAGCGTCTGCGGACAGGTCGAACTGGATGAGCTGCTGTCGGAGAGGGAAAAGATCAATCTTCAGCTGCAGGAATTTCTGGACCGCAGCACGGACCCCTGGGGAATCAAGGTCTCCCTTGTGGAGGTCAAGCATATCGATCTGCCTGAAGAGATGAAACGGGCCATGGCCAAGCAGGCTGAAGCGGAACGAGAGCGGCGGGCAAAGATCATCTCCGCGGAAGGAGAATTTCAGGCGGCCCAGAAGCTCATTGAGGCGGCGGCTCTGATGAGGACCCAACCGATCTCCGTCCAGCTGCGTTATCTTCAGACCCTCAGTCAGATCGCCTCGGAGAACAACTCGACGACGGTTTTCCCGGTTCCCATTGAAATGTTCAGCCATTTTATAAAGGAAAAGGAATAAAAGGGAAGAGAGTGAACGGTGCCTCAGGAATGGACAGAAACCGGATCCTGATCTTGTGTGATTTTGATGGAACAACGTGCAGCAATGACATGGGCAATACGATCATGAACCGCTTTGCCGAGGGATGGCGGGAGATTGACCGGTCCTATTACACCAATGTCATCGGTTCACGGCTTGCCTACCTGCAGATTCAGCCGCTGTTCAAGGGGACAAAAAGGGAGATGGTCGATTACGCCCTGGGGGAGGAGAAGCTGGACCCCTATTTTCTGTCCTTCTATGCTTCCTGCAGAGAAAAGGGCATCGATCTGAAGATCCTTTCGGACGGCCTGGACTTTTATATTTCCTCCATTCTTCAAAAGCACGGATTGCAGGAGATAGAATTTTACTCGAACAGGGTTGTCTTCCGGGACGATGCCACCGTATCCATCGAGTTTCCGTCACCCCGAAACGGATGCGATCTTTGCGGGACCTGCAAGAGCACGATACTCGAAGCCCATCGGGAGGCCTACGATTTGATCATTTACGTAGGCGACGGTTATTCCGATGTATGCCCGTGCCAGAAGGCCGACCTGGTCTTTGCAAAACCGATCCTCTCAGAGAAATGCAGGAAGAGGGGGAAGGCCTGCATCGCCTATGAGAATTTCCGGGATGTGGGTGAAATCCTTGACGGAATACTGGCGGATACGGAAGATGCTGCGGGAAGTTCGCCAAGGCGCCGTCGGTGACTCAGGAGGCCCGTCCCGGCAGGCCCCCTTCGTTCGTCGGTGAAGGCAGCGGTTCGCCCTGATTGGCCAAGAAGGCCGTCACCATTCCGACTGTCCCTCTGGACGGGGAAAATATTTCTTCCGGTACGCCCGTAGAATTTGCGCCGGCAAATGACCTGCTCCCTTTGGATAAGTAAAGGGATACAGGCGGTGAGGAAAACGATGCCGTTGCCTGCTGAAGAAAAATTTCGATGCGATCTCCTCTCGTGGGGTAGGATCATCAAGGATTCACAGAAGCTCTCGCGTATCATAAGGGATTCGGGATATTGTCCCGAGATCGTCGTCGCCATCGGCAGAGGCGGCTATGTTCCTGCCCGGATTCTCTGCGACTGCCTCCTCGTTCATGACCTTGCGTCGATAAAGGTCGAACATTGGGGAACCGCGGTCATGAACGAAAAGGCCTTCGTCAAGTATCCGCTCTGCGCCGAGATTCGGGGCATGAAGGTCCTGCTGGTCGATGACGTGACGGACACCGGCGACACCCTCCGGGTATCACTCCAGCACCTGGAAGCTCTTCAGCCGCGGGAGATACGGACCGCTGTCCTGATACACAAGACCTGCTCCACGGTGATTCCCCATTACTATCTCAGAAAAATCATAAAGTGGCGATGGGTCATTTTCCCTTGGCATACCCGGGAAGATCTGACGGAGCTCATTAAAAAGCTCAAAGCCGGGGGCATCTGCGATGAGGAGCATCTGAGGCGGAGCATGAAGGAAAAATATCGTATCGATCTGCCGATCCAGACGCTCCGGGAAATTAGTTCGATGATCGGATGACCACTTCAGCGGCGTTGAAACGTATCTGCCGAAGAGGCCGTCCGATGAGGGATGGAATGACGACAGAATTCTTCGAAGAAGAATCAATCCGCAGCGTTTGGATGGAGGAGGAACCCGCAGGTGGCTGGAAAAGAATTGAATTGCATCTATGGCATCTGTAACCTGATCGATACGCCGGGCATTTTCATGGAGGAGATTCTCCAGGAAACGGTTCAACTCCTGCCTTCCGCTTTGCGGTATCCTTCCATGGCCTGTGCGCGAATTCTCCTTGAGGGTCATCCTTACGAGACGGCGGATTATCAGGAGAGCAAATGGCGCCTGGAAGCTGACATCAAGGTGAAGGACAACGTATCGGGGATCATCGAGGTGAATTACCGGCAGGAACCCCCGGAAGACGGCGATGCTCCTTTTCTGCAGGAAGAAGTCAAGATGCTCGATATCGCGGCCAATTACCTGGGGCTGGTCATCGAGCGGAAACGGGCGGAGGAAGAGATAGCGCACCTGGCGACCCATGATGCCTTGACGGATCTTCCGACACTCCTGCTGGCCAGGGATCGTCTTGGAATGGCCATCAGCCTGGCTCGGCGGAATAAAACAGCCGTTGCGGTGATGTTTTTAGATCTTGATGGATTCAAGGCCATCAACGAGAGCCTCGGCCATGAAGCGGGAGATTACATCCTGATCAGAACGGGGCAGAGGCTCCTTGCCTGTGTTCGCGAAAGCGATACGGTGGCCCGCGTCGGGGGGGACGAATTTCTCATTATTGCTTCGGGGATTCATGACCTCGGGAATGCGGAGAAGATTGTTGAGCGAGTCCATGCCCTCATCTCCCAGCCAATCCTTTTCAAGAGGAACAGGACCATCGTCGGAGGCGCCAGTATCGGGATCTCCCTGTATCCGGATGACGGCGCCGAAATGGAGGCACTGATCAAGCGGGCTGAAGAGGCCATGCATACCGCCAAGAAGAGCGGCAGGAAACCGTTTCGCATTGCCGATTCTTCGGTGTCCGCATGAAGGCCCCCCGCCTTTCAGGGTAGGGGTATCGTTTAAAGCAGTGCAAGGGCATCGGCCAGGGCCATGCCTGTCCGAGTCGGCTGCAGCCGGCCATCGGCGATTCGAAGATGACCCGCAGAAAGAAGCGGCTTCAAAAAATCTTTTTTGCTCGCCCGAAGATCAACCCCGAACCTCTCGGAAAAGGCTCCAAGGTCGATGCCCGCCTTGGTTCGAAAGCCCAGAAAAAGGGTCTCAAGCTGCAGCTCCTCGTTCGTCAGCTCCTCGCAGCTTTCAACGGGAAGCTCGCCTCTCTCCAGTCGCTGGAGGTAGCATTCCAGGGAGCGGACATTTTCCCAACGTTTACACCCGTCAAAGGAGTGGGCCGCCGGGCCCAGCCCGAGATAGGGGATGTGCCGCCAGTATTTTGAATTATGGCGGGAAACGAAGGACTCACCGAGGGCGAAGTTGGAAACCTCATAGTGGGTGTATCCCGATGATTCGAGAAATTCGGAGGTGTCCATGAAAAATTCAAAGAGTTCATCGTCATCGGGAATTTTGAACAGGCCCTGAGCGCAGCTTTTGCCGAGGGGCGTGTCCTGCTCCAGGGTGAGCTGGTAGCAGGAAAGATGGGGAATGTTCAGGGATGCCGCATACTCCAAAGCCTTCTTCCAGGCCTGACGCGTCTGTCCCGGTATTCCATAGATCAGGTCGATGCCGACATGATCGAACCCGGCCTGCCGGGCCGCCATGATGGACTGAATCGCCTGGTTGCCGTCGTGCCTTCGTCCGAGGAAGGCAAGAAGGGTATCGTCGAAGGACTGCACCCCGATGTTCAGTCGGTTGATTCCCAGGGCGCGCATCTGCGCGAGCACAGGCAACCCCACATCCGCTGGATTGACTTCCATGGTCACTTCGGCGTCTTCACAGATGTCATAGGTCTTCCGCAGATGGGAAAAAAGTTCGGACAGCTGGAAGGGGGCAAGAAGGGAGGGGGTGCCGCCGCCGATATAAAGGGTGTCGAAGGAGCCGATCCCCCCCCCCTGGAGGAGGGCTTCTTTGAACAGCGCCTTCAGGAAGCGGGGGATCTCGGAGACCTTCGTGACGGAAAAGAAGTTGCAGTAACGGCACTTGGCTGTGCAGAAGGGGATGTGCAGATAAAGGCCGGGGCGCTGCTCCTCTGTGCGTCCGCGATGGGCATTTCCCTCCTTGATTTTCCCAGCCTGCACCGGCGGCGATCTCAGGACCCGTTTCTGCATGGTGCGTTTACCTTCCTGATGGGCTCTCAGTCGGCGTCCGACTTCAATACGGAGAGAAAGGCGCTCTGGGGAATGCTGACCTGTCCGATCATCTTCATGCGCTTCTTGCCTTTTTTCTGCTTTTCCAGAAGCTTGCGCTTCCGGGAGATATCTCCCCCGTAACATTTGGCGATGACGTCCTTGCGAAAAGCTGAGATGGTGGTCCGGGAAATGATTTCCCCCCCGATGGCCCCCTGGATGGCGATCTTGAACATCTGGCGCGGGATCTCCTCCCTGAGCCGTTCGCAGGCCTGCAGACCGCGGGCGCGGGCGCGGTCCCGGTGGACAATCTGCGACAGGGCATCCACCCGTTCCCCGTTGACCAGGATATCCAGCAGGACCAGTTGGCCTTCCCGGTAGTCGATCACTTCATAGTCGAAGGAGCCGTATCCCTGGGTAACGGATTTGAAGCGGTCATAAAAATCGTAGATCACCTCGGCAAGAGGCAGTTCGTAAATCAGTTCGACCCGGCCGGGGCTTGGATAGTTCAGCGTCGAGTTCGTCCCCCGTTTTTCCATGCATAATTTCATCACCGCACCGAGGTACCGTTCCGGCAGCATCAAGGTGGCGCGGATATAGGGTTCTTCGGACAGCTCGATGGAAGAGCTTCCCGGATAGTGGGCCGGATTGTCTACATAGAAGACGGACCCGTCCTTCAGGGTAAATCGATAGCGGACACTGGGGACGGAAAGAATGATCGACTGGTCGTATTCCCGTTCCAGCCTTTCCTGGACCACTTCGAGATGAAGAAGGCCGAGGAACCCGCAGCGGAATCCCTGCCCAAGAGCGGCGGAAGAATCCTTCGTGTAGATGAATGAGGCGTCGTTCAGCTGGTATTTTTCCAGGGCGGTCTTGAGATCTTCATAGTCGTCGGAGGCAATGGGATAGATGGAGGCGAAAACCACCGGCTTGACCTCGCGGAAACCCGGAAGAGGATGGGAGCAGGGATTTTCATCCAGGGTAATCGTGTCCCCCGTGCGAACATCGGAGACGGTCTTGACCCCGGCAATGATGTATCCCACTTCACCGGCGCACAGGGCCTGTCGTTTTTCTCTCTGAAGCAGGAAATGACCCGTTTCCTCCACCCGATAGGTGGCCGAGTTGGACATAAAGCGGATGGTGTCGCCGCTTTTCACCGTGCCGTCCATGATCCGGCAGTGGATGATCGTCCCGCGGAAGGCATCGTAATGGGCATCGAAGATCAAAGCCGCCAAGGGGGCTTCAGGATTTCCTTTCGGCGGCGGAATGCGATGAACGATGGCTTCCAGGATTTCCTCAATGCCGGTTCCCGCCTTGGCGGAACATTTCAGATGCCCTTCGGAATCCAGCCCGAGTTCATCGTCAATCTGCTCGATCACCCGCTCCACATCGGCCGAGGGCAGATCGATCTTGTTGATTACCGGGATGATTTCCAGATCGTGTTCCATGGCAAGATAGAGATTGGCCACCGTCTGAGCCTGAACCCCCTGGGCCGCGTCAATAAGCAGCAGGACGCCTTCGCAGGAGGCCAGGGCACGGGAAACCTCGTAGGAAAAATCCACATGCCCCGGCGTATCAATGAGGTTCAGGCTGTAGGTTCTGCCGTCCCTTGCCTTATAGGGGAGGGTAATGGCCTGGCTCTTGATCGTGATTCCCCGTTCCCGTTCTATGTCCATATTGTCGAGCATCTGGTCCTTGAAGGTCCGTTCGTCGGAGACGCCGGTAAACTGGATCAAACGGTCTGCCAGCGTGGACTTTCCGTGATCGATATGGGCTATGATGCTGAAATTGCGTATATAATCCATCTCTAATTCTGATTCGTCCTTGAAGGTTGATTTACGTATAACGCTTAACAATCCTGTCCGATAGCCTTTTGCGCCGGCTTCAGATAAAAAAGCCTTCCGGAATATCTGGAAGGCTTTTTTTTAGCAAAAAAGAGAGAAGATGAACCTCAGGAAAGTTTACTGAGCAGATCCTCGGATACTTCCTTCACTCCAGGAAGACCGTCAACTTCGATGACCTTGACCCTCTCCTTGAAGAAATTCACCGCAGCCAGGGTGCCCGTTTTGGGGTCATAATAAATGTCATGCCGTTTGCCGATGGCTTCCTCGTCCTGATCGTCGGCGCGGGTCGTCAACTTGTCGCTGCCGCAGACCCGGCAGACCATTTTACCGTCTTTTTCAACCGGCTTGATGGCGTCGATGAAGATGTTGTTGGGATGGTTGTTGTCAACGGCGCAGAGCCTTCGTCCCATGATCCTGTTCTTCGATGTCTGCCGGTCGAGAACGATTTCAATGACATTGTCCAGATTGATTCCTTCCTTCTGCATGGCATCCCACATGGCTTCGGCCTGGGCCAGGTTGCGGGGGAAACCGTCAAGCAGCCAGCCGCTCTTGCAGTCGTCCTGTTTGATCCGGTTGAGGATCATGGGGATGGTGATGCTGTCTGGAACCAGATCCCCGCGGTCGATATAGGCCTTGGCCTCTTTTCCCAAGTCCGTTCCCTTGGAGATGTTTTCCCTGAAAATAACCCCGGTTTCAATATGGGGAACATTAAATTTCTTCTGTACGATCGCGCCCTGCGTTCCTTTACCACTCCCATTGGGTCCAAAAATGAGAATATTCATGCCCCTGAAGCTCCTTTCATGTGAAAATGCAATTTGTCAGAAAACTGCCCCCTTATAATGGATAAAATTTCTTTTGGCAACGATAAAATCATGATCCGCCTCAATGCGGTGCGTAATGACGTAGGGGGACGTCCAGTTCTTTCCCGGACAGGAACCTTAAGAGGAATCGGTTAGAATACGGGGCCGGATTGGCGGGAAGGACTCCGGCGTGCCGATTTTCCGGCATCGTGGTCATTGTTCATTTCCCAGCGACACGCTGATCAGTTTGTACCCCTTTTCCGTCCTTAAGAAATCAAAATGGTCCTGCCGGAAATGCCCTTCCCTGTTGCGATTGATGACGACACTCATCACCGGATACCGCCACGGCTTCGGTTCCCCGCAGTTGTTGAAGTAACCTGCAAATTCAGACCCTTCAAAAATAAAGGGATTCAGGCCGTCCATTGAAATGAAATAATCGGCCTTTTCACGAAGAATGTCCGAAAGTCGGCCCCTGATGAGCTCGAAGTTTCTTTCGACAAATTGGGGGCTCCTTTCAGATGTCCAGCCATCCGGTTCTTTCCAGAAATAAATGGTTCCGTATGAACAATCCAGGAGCGCCTTTCTGGAAAGGCCGTTTCGTATCAAATCGTTGAGCCATGAAGAAAATTCCTTCTTGTAGTCGAGAAAGGAGTAATATCGGCCGTCCACACCAAGGAAGGTTCGTTGATTGGGGTCCTCGAGAGGATGATCTGTGATTCTCAATGAGAAAAAGTCCAGGTGCGGATCAAGGTTGAAGGGATCGATCAGGATGTGATCATGTGTATTGACAAGAATTTCTTTTCCTCCAGCCCAGCTGTAGTGACCACACCCACGGATGTCGTCGCCATCCCAGTATTTCTTCTCTGCGCCTTTCAGGGCCGCGACCAGTCCATTCCGGACATTGGTAAGATCGTCATATTCCGCGGGGATCGCCACATTTCCCTGGCTGTCATAGAGACCCGCCTTGCCCGTTGTGCGATCCCGGAATCGGATAAAGCCTTCACTTTCGCAGTCCGGTCCGTTGTCGATCATATAGACATTGCCCCGTCCGACGACTTTTCCGGATTTCGTCAGATAGGATGTCTCGAACCCGCCGTTTTTCTGCTCCATGACGGCGAGAATCTTTTCGAATGTTCGGGCCGTTGAAAAGTGCGCATATCTGGGGGCGATTCTTATGCGATCCTCAGAATCCTTAAATCCCATCAGTGTTGAATCCTCATTCCAGAATGGCGTCCAGGAACGGTTCTCCTGAACGGGCATTGAACATCCCGAAAGAAAAAAAAGGATGACGAAGAGGATTTTCTTCATGGGCTCGAAATTTCCGGCGATCACGGCCCTGAGGGGCTGCCGGACACGATTGGATGAAGGCGGGCGCTCCGATGGCAGACCGCCCGGGGATGAAAAGATCCGGGTCATGATCCCCCGTTGAAAGAGGGCCCACGAGAAGCTGCGGCAGCCTGCCGCATCCGTCAGGTCGATCACGTCGAGCAGGAAGAAGAGGAGCATGTGGAGCAGCTGGAGGAGGAGGTGCTCCCGGAAGTTCCTCCGAAGACGGACATGAGTTTTTCAACCTCGTCCGAGTTGCAGTCCGGACAAAGGACTTCCCGTTTTTCTGAAATGGAGAAAAAGAGGACTTCAAAGTCCTTCCCGCAAGATTTGCAGCGAAATTCATAAATCGGCATAAAAATTCCTCCGGAAACAAAAAAGACACGGGTCAGGATTTCCACCACCGTCCCGCGCAAAGGCCGCCTGAAAATGCTTCTCAATTCTATAAATAACCTGTTGTCCCTTTGTCAAGACAATCCGGCCAATCCTTCGGGAGGCCGATGAATGTCCTGTTGACGACATCCAGGGGCTGTGTTAACTACATCGTCAGCCGTAGAGATATGTTTCCTCAAAATACAAATTATCGCTGAGAGCCTTGGGAGGGAAGGGGATATGCCGGTTTCGAAGAAGATTCAGGGAATGCTTTCGCGTTCATCTTGGATTCGAAAGATGTTTGAGGAGGGTCTGCTTCTTAGACAGAAACTTGGGCCTGAGAACGTGTTCGATTTCAGTCTCGGGAATCCCAACGTGCCGCCACCGACCGAGTTTGATTCCGCCTTGAGGGACGTGGCCGGCCAGACTCTTCCCGGCCAGCATGGGTACATGCCGAACGCCGGCTACCCTGAAACGCGTGAGGCGATCGCCGGCTATCTGGGCCGTAAATTCAAGGTGCCCCTCACCTTTGAGCACATCATCATGACCTGCGGCGCGGCGGGCGCATTGAATGTGACCATGAAAACGATTCTCGATCCGGGAGACGAAGTCATTATCCCGACGCCGTATTTTGTCGAATACGGGTTTTATGTGGACAATGCCGGGGGAGTCGCCCGCCTGGTCCCCACGAAGGAGGATTTCGGCCTGGACCTGGAGGCGATTCGATCGGCCTTTACTGAGAGAACCAGGGCCGTGCTGATCAATTCGCCGAACAACCCCACGGGACGGGTCTATGACGCGGAAACCATCCGCGGACTCGCCGCCATTCTCGAGGAAAAGGAGAGGCTCTACAACCGGGCCGTCTATCTGGTTTCCGATGAGCCCTATAACGAAATCGTCTACGACGGCGTCGAGCTTCCCAGCATCATGGAGTTCTGCAGGAACAGCATCATTGCCTATTCCTATTCCAAATGCCTGTCGGTGCCGGGTGAGCGCATCGGGTACCTCGCCCTTCATCCGGAGCTTGCCGAATTGAAGGATGTCCTTGGCGGAATGATCTTCTGCAACCGGATTCTGGGGTTTATCAATGCCCCGGCCCTGATGCAGCGGGTTATCTCACGGATTCAGGGGGTGCAGGTCAACGTTGGCGAGTATCAGCGGAAGAGGGATCTGCTCTGCGAGGGATTAAGATCTTGCGGGTACTCCTTTGCCAAGCCGGAGGGCACTTTCTATCTCTTTGTCCGATCGCCTGTGGACGACGATGTGGCGTATGTCCGCGCACTTCAAAAGCGCGGAATTCTCACAACGCCCGGGGTCGGATTCGGGGGGCCGGGCTATTTCCGCATCGCCTATTGTGTTGATGATGCCACGATCCGCAACGCCCTGCCGGGCTTTGCGGAAACGATGATGGAATCCGGAGGACGCTAGCCCCGTTGACGCCGGCGCCTTCCGCTTTCGGGATGGCGGTTATTCGTAACGGATACTGAAATCGCTGAATTCTCCGGTGTAGGGTTCATCGAGAACGCTGAGCTCCTCCACGACGGCATGGGGAGGGCCGTGGCGGCACCAGTCGACCAAAACGTCCACATTCTGCCGCTTTCCCTCGAAGAGCGCCTCGACCTGTCCGTTGGGCAGATTGCGAACCCAGCCATGGACATGAAATCCGAGGGCTGCCCCTCGGGTGTGGGCACGAAAGAAAACCCCCTGAACCCTCCCTTTGACAAAGACGCGGACACGCTTCATGATTTATCCTCTGCCGGCCATGGCCAGGAATTCCTCCTCGCTGAGGACGGGAATGCCCGATTCCTGAGCCTTTTTGAGTTTGGAGCCGGCAGCAGCGCCTGCAACCACGTAATCGGTATTCTTCGTAAGGGAACTCAATGCCTGGCCGCCAAGGGATTCAACGATCTGTTTGGCCTCGATCCGTGTCATCCGGGTCAATGCCCCCGTGAAGACGAAATTTTTTCCCGTAAGGGGCGTAGAGAGAGGCGATTCGGAGGGGCTCTCCACTGGGGTCACCCCGGCGTCCTTGAGCTTTTCAAGAACCCGGCGGTTTGACTCGTTGCGGAAAAACTGAAAAATACTGCTGCCGACTTCAGATCCGATGTTCGGGATGGACAGAAGATCCTCTTCCGAGGCATCCATCAAGGCGTCAAGAGTCTGATAGTTCCGTGCCAGGATCTTCGAGAGATGCTCCCCGACATGGCGGATTCCCAGCGCATAAATGAGCTTGTCCAGGGGGGGGGATTTGGACCGCTCAATGGCGGCAAGGAGATTCGTTACGGACTTTTCCGCCATGCGCTCCAGGTTCAGCAAGCTGTCACGCTTAAGGAAATAGAGATCTGCGGGATCGCGGATGAGCCCCGAATCCACCAGGTTCAAAACAAGCTTTTCTCCAAGGCCTTCGATATCCATTCCACCACGGGAGGCGAAATGAATGATGTGTCCACGAATCTGGGCCGGGCAGGAAATGCCGATGCAGCGATGGGCGGCCTCGCCTTCGATTCTGACAACCTCTGACCCGCATTCCGGGCAGTGGGCTGGCATCTTGAAGAGTCTTTCCCTGCCGGTCCGTTTTTCCTTGACCACCACGACAACCTCGGGGATGACATCGCCCGCGCGCTGAACGAGAACCGTATCACCGATGCGGATATCTTTTTTGTCGATTTCATCCTGATTGTGAAGCGTCGCCCGGCTGACGGTGACGCCGCCGACCAGAACGGGGGCCATGAGGGCGACGGGGGTCAGGGCGCCGGTTCTTCCTACGTTGACGAGGATGTCTTCAATCCGGGTCGTTGCCTGTGTCGCGGCAAACTTGCAGGCCAGCGCCCAGCGCGGGCTGCGTGATACGGCTCCGAGGCGTTCCTGAAGGGCCAGGTCGTCCACCTTGATCACCATCCCGTCGATCTCGTAGGGAAGGTCCTTTCTCCGATCCTGAAGTTCCCGATAGAAATCGATGCAGCCTGAAATGCCGTCGACCCGCCGGATCAGGGGATTGACGGGAAACCCCCAATGGTTCAGGGCGCCAAGCACTTCGTGGTGATGGGTAAAGATTCGCCCTTTGACGAGCCCCACGGCGTAACAGAACATTTTCAGGGGCCTTTGGGCAGTTATTGAGGAGTCCAGTTGCCTCAGAGATCCGGCGGCGGCATTGCGCGGATTGGCGAAGGGGGCCTCATTCCCGGCAAGGCGGCGTTCGTTCAACATGCGAAACGATTCGGATTCAATGTAGATTTCTCCGCGGATCTCGATCTCTTCCGGCGCCGTGCTTTCAGGCGTCGACAGGATCCTCAGGGGGATGGAATGTATCGTGCGGATGTTCCGGGTGACATCCTCTCCGGTAGCTCCGTCCCCGCGGGTGGCGCCGCTGGTGAGAAAGCCGTCGAGGTAGGTCAGATTGACGGCGACGCCGTCAATCTTCGGCTCAACGACAAAGGAGAGGCTTGCCGTGTTGCCGAGAAAGCGATTCAACCGCTCCTGAAATTGCAGAATTTCACCTTCTGAGAAGGCGTTGGCGAGGCTCAGCATGGGCGTCCGGTGCGCGGCAGGGGCAAACTTGCTCAGCGGGGCCGCTCCGATTCGCTGACTGGGAGAATCCCCCGTACGCCACTGAGGGAACTGATCTTCCAGGCGGATGAGCTCCCGGAGAAGAAGGTCATATTCTGCGTCCGAAATGACGGGATCATCCAGCTGGTAATAGCGGCGATTGTGGTATTCAATCCGGGCTTTCAGGTCTTCAATGTTCTTCCATGCGGTTTCAGCATCCATCACTTGATCCGGCGGAGCATCGGCCTGCCTTTCGAGGCAACCGGTTTTTCCTGTTCCTCGCTCTGGCGCTGCATAAGCAGAATCTGGTCGTTGAAGATCCGGTTCTTCACCCGGACGGCGTTGATAATAAAGAAAATGATGACGGATTTTTCCCATTCCTTTGACGTTTCAAAGTGCTCCATCCGGTATTTGTACTTTTCCCAGAGGCTGGAAAGGGAGGCCTCATCCAGGCTCAGAATTTTTTCCGCTATTTTATCCAGTGATGAATCAAGCATGATCAATCTCCAGGAAGCGTCTTTGTCCTTAATGTAAAACAGACGGAAACGGATTGTCAATTTTAAAGAGTCTCTACGTCTGTTTTCTTCAAGCCCTCAGAATCGGCCTTGATCGTTTCCCGGCATATAATGCTTGTATTTGGCTGACGTATATCGGATATAAGCCGGGTGCTGCTTTCACGAATCAAGGAGGGTTCGCCTGTGCGCATCGGCGTCATTTCGGATACCCATCTGCCGGCCTGCAATGAAACGTTGAGGAAGATCGTTGACCGATATTTCCTCGATGCGGACTTGATTGTCCATGCGGGGGATCTCGTGAATCTCGACGTTCTGGAGGCGTTTGGAAGCAAGCCCTTTCAGGCCGTATGCGGGAACATGGATCCGGCCTCCGTCAGAAGGATGCTGCCGGATCGTTTCATTCTTGAAATCCAGGGATTCCGTCTGGGAGTGATGCACGGATGGGGAAGCGCCGGGCATCTTGAAGAGAAAATCCTCGCGCTCCTGGGGCCAGTGGACTGCGTCATCTATGGCCATACGCATTATCCGGCCAATTGGAGAAGGAATGGTGTGCTCTTTTTCAATCCCGGTTCCGCCTTGGACAAACGCTTTGCCACGGACACCACCGTTGGAATTCGGGACGTGGGAGACACCATCACAGGGCAGATCCTTAAAATTGAAATTGAAAAAGAGCCATGAATACCGTAAGAGATAATGGAGGCTTCACGAGGGAAGAAGCATGAGCAGCCATCCTCATCAGGACGGGAAAGGACAAAAGGTTATGAAATCAATCTATGCCCCTTGGCGCATGGCCTATATAAAAAGCGGGAAAGCGGCGGGATGCGTGTTCTGCAGGGAATCGCTCCGTGATGAATCCTACGTTCTCCTGGATGGAAAAACGGCCTTTGTCATGATGAATGCCTATCCCTATACGAACGGTCATTTGATGATCATTCCCTTTCGCCACCTCAGCAGACTGGAAGACCTGGATCAGGAGGAGAGACTGGAGATTTTTTCTCTCCTGGATTTTTCCGTCCGGGTTTTAAAGGAGGCTCTGAACCCCGACGGCTTCAATATCGGAATCAACCTTGGAAGGGCGGCGGGGGCAGGGATCGATGATCATCTTCACATTCATGTTGTCCCGAGATGGAACGGCGATACAAATTTCATGAGCGTTGTGGGAGACATCCGCGTCATTCCAGATGATATCTTGAAAAGCTGCGAAGAACTCAAGGGATATTTCAGCAAATACCGGCAGGAGGAATGAAATGAAAATTATTTATACCGTTATTATCGTTGCCTTAATTCTCTTCGTGGTGACCTTTTCCCTGCAGAATACCCTTTCTGTGCACCTGGTATACTATGATGTGCTGGATGTTGTGCTGCCTGTTTACATGCTGATCTTTATCGTGTTCATCATAGGATTGGTCTTTGCCGGATTGATGGGCATTGTGGAACGCTATCGGCTGAATCGAACCATTAATCGCCTGAATCGCATGGTGAGGGATTTGAAGAGGGATGTGCGGGAGAATGAACCTCCCGTCGTTCTCGATGAGACAAAAACAACCGAATCGGAGCGGCCGGTCTGATCGCCCGATGATGACTTCCGCCGCCGGGACATCCCTGAAACGGCACTGAGGCACAACCGGTTGGGATGACGATTGAAGAGGACGCAACATTTCTGGCCGATATAAACCTCGGGCGCCTTTCCAAATGGCTGAGAATCCTCGGCTATGACGCAGTTCTGTATCGGGGAAGGGCGGATCACGCCTTTTTAAGAAAGGCAAAGGGAGAAAACCGGGTCGTCTTGACGCGGAAAGGGGATCTGGCAAAGCGGGCGTTCCCGGGAATGCTCATCGTCATCGAAAACGATCGGGTGGAAAGGCAGGTGGAAGAGGTCTTCGAAAAACTTGGCCTGGAGCTCTCGCCGGACCGGTGCTTCAGCCGGTGCCTGAGATGTAATGTCCCGCTGAAAGAGGTCTCCAGGCAGGAGGTTCAGGATCGGGTGTCTCCTTATGTGTTCGAGCACCACGCCCGGTTCATGACCTGCCCGGCGTGCGGAGGGGTCTTCTGGCCGGGAACGCACAGCGAAAACATCCGGAATCGGATCAGGGCACTGCGCATTCCGTTTCGTCGCCTTTGATCTTTTCCATGGCATGCTTCAGGGCAGGAAGGACGACAGCCAGATTTTCCCGCACGCCCCTGGGGCTTCCGGGGAGATTGATAATCAAGGTCCGGCCTCGAATGCCGGCAACCGCCCGGGAGATCATGGCATGTGGGGTGATTTTCAGGCTTTCCTGCCGCATGGCTTCGGCCATTCCCGGGAGGGCCCTGTCAATCACTTCCAGCGTGGCGTCGGGCGTCAGATCCCGTGGGGTGACGCCCGTTCCGCCCGTTGTAACAATCAGATCCAATGCCTTCTCGTCGGAAAGATCCGTCAGGGTCTGGCGGATCCGATCCTTTTCATCGGGGATGATAACCTTTTCAGTGACCAGTATGGAAAGCTCCTGAAGCATTCGAATGACCTCTTTTCCGCTCAGATCTTCCCGCTCACCCCGGGAGCCCTTGTCGCTGACGGTCACAACCCCCGCTCGAAATTCCATCAGTTATCAGGCCTCTTCCTTTTTGGATTCCGCAATGATTTTTTCAGCCAGGTGGGCCGGCACCTCTTCATAGTGGGAATGCGAATAGGTGAATGTCCCGCGGCCGCTCGTCATGGAAGTAAGATCCGGCGCATACTTTAGGATTTCCGCAAGGGGAACCTGCGCCTTGACAATCTGGTGATGGC
This sequence comes from Syntrophus sp. PtaU1.Bin005, assembly GCA_002067745.1. Classification (GTDB taxonomy): domain Bacteria; phylum Desulfobacterota; class Syntrophia; order Syntrophales; family Syntrophaceae; genus Syntrophus; species Syntrophus buswellii. Next base: position 35,933 of record MVRU01000003.1, on the reverse strand, counting down.
CTTTACTGTCCATGCCCAGGACCTTTCCGCGGCGACTGTTCAGATCGCCAATGACGTCCCCCATGTATTCATCGGGAATCTCGATCTCGATGTTGACGATCGGTTCCAGCAGGATCGGCTGGCAGAGCATGACGCCCTTTTTAAAGGCCATGGAGCCGGCAATTTTAAAGGCCATTTCAGAGGAGTCCACGGTGTGGTAGGAACCGTCAACAAGAGAAACCTTGAGGTCGACGACGGGATAACCGGCAATGACGCCGTCCGCCATGGCCTCGACGATGCCCTTTTCCACCGCGGGCCGATACTGCTGGGGAATCACGCCGCCGACAATCTTGTCTGCGAATTCAAACCCGTTCCCACGAGGCATGGGTTCGATATCGATCCAGCAGTCACCGAACTGCCCCCGACCGCCGGACTGTTTCTTGTAGCGGCCCTGAATGTTTGTTTTGCTCTTGATAGTTTCCCGGTAAGGAACTTTGGGCTGCTTGAGCAGAACATCCACGCCGAATTTCCGCTTCATTTTTTCCACATTGACTTCAATGTGAACCTGTCCCATTCCCGAGAGGATCATCTCTTTGGTTTCCTCGTTGCGGCTGAAGGTGAGGGTTGGATCCTCTTCGCTGAGGCGAAGGATGGATGACACGATCTTCTCTTCGTCGCCCCTCGTCTTCGGCTCGATGGCAAAGGACATGACCGTGGGCGGGGGCTCTACCTTCTCGAAAGCAATAGGGAACTTCTCGGCGCAGAACGTGTCGCCGGTCACCGCTTCCTTGAGTTTGGCGACGGCGGCGATGTCTCCGGGAACGAGGAGTTCGGCAGGCTTCTGACTCTTGCCTTCCAGGTAGAAAACGTTTCCGAAGCGCTCGCTTGATTTGTGTGACGGGTTGTAGACGAGCGTATCGGATTTCAACGTTCCTGAATAGACGCGGAAGAGAGTCAGGCGGCCGGCATAGGGATCCGCAATGGTCTTGAAAACATAGGCTGAGAAAGGGGCGCTTTCATCGGGGAGACGCTCTTCCACCTCGTCGGTGCCCGGCTTAGTGCCGACAGCAGGGCCGCGGTCCAGGGGAGATGGGAGGTAACGGACAATCACGTCCATCAGGGGACCGATTCCGATGTGCTTCAACGCAGAGCCGCACATCGCCGGAACGATGGATCCGGAGATCACGCCGGCCCGCAAGCCCGCCTTCATGTCTTCCGCACTGATTTCCCCATCCTCCAGGTACTTTTCCATCAGGTTCTCGTCAGATTCGGCGATGTCCTCCATCATCGTTTCCCGCATGCCTTCCGCCTCATTTTTCATGTCCTCCGGGACATCGACGGTTTTGTATCCGCCTTTGGGGTCATCAAAGACATAGGCCTTCATGGCAAGAAGATCGATCACGCCCTTGAAGGCGTCTTCGGAACCGATGGGAAGAAAAATCGGCGTAATTTTTTTAATCCTGGATTTAACGCTCTCCACGGCATTAAAAAAGTGAGCCCGTTCCCGATCCATTCGATTAATGAATACCACACGGGGAAGTTTATATCTGTCGGCATATTCCCAGACTTTCTCCGTCTGGAACTCAACGCCGCTCACGGCGTCGACCAGAATCACCGCTGCATCGGCGGCGCGAAGACAGCTTCTCGTATCATAGGCAAAATTTGAATCCCCGGGAGTGTCCACGATATTCACTTTGTGCTTGTCCCAGTCAACAAAATTGGTCGCAGAAGAAATCGAGATGTGCTTCCTCTGTTCTTCAGGCTCGTAGTCGAAAGAGGAAGTGCCTTCATCCACCCGGCCGGCTCTTTCATTTTTTCCGCTGACAAAGAGAAAGGATTCGCAGAGCGTGGTTTTTCCGGTGCCACCATGCCCTACGATTACGACATTTCTCAAATTTTTTGATTCGTATTTTGCCATGAAAACTCCTTTCCGTAGATATCCATTCCTGTCTTGAAGACGCTCTATGATGCAGCGGCTGTTTAGCGTATTATTTCCTTTAAAGTCAAGTCAAATTTGGCTCTTACAAACAATCTGTCCTGGATTCCGCGGAGATATTCCCGGCAGGCTCCGGAACGTCACAATCTGATTGACAGCATCCCGGGAACCCGATATAAATTCTCATTCTGAAGAATCATCACGCTCTCAATAGATACCCTCCTGTTGCACACATCCGTCGCATATTCCAAATATCTAAGGGATGAAGGGCCAGCGCGCGGGCGGTTTGACCATCCGCACAGGCAGGGTAGCTGAACACTAAATGAGGAAGAACAAACATGGGTAACCAGAAGAAAAAGATCCGGAAGGTTCTCATCGCCAACAGGGGCGAGATCGCGCTGCGCATCCTGCGCACCGTGAAGGAGCTTTCCATGGATAGCGTCGTGATCTACGAGAAACAGGACAGTGAAGCTTATTACATCCGACTGGCGGACGATGCCATCATGATCGGTGATGGTCCCCGAAAGGATTATCTGGATATCGAAAAAATTCTCTGGGCGGCCCGGAAAAGCGGTTCCGATGCCATTCATCCAGGTTACGGATTTTTATCGGAAATTCCCGAATTTTCTGCGGAATGCGAACGGGCCGGAATTGTGTTCATTGGCCCGCCGCCGGATGTCATCCGGAGTCTTGGCAATAAAGTTATCGCCCGGGACATCATGCAGAAGGCCAATATTCCCTTTATACCGGGAACGAAGGATCTGTACCGCGGTGATGCCGGACTTCGCGAGGCCATTGCCTTCGGGCGAAAATATGGCTACCCCGTCATGCTGAAGGCTTCTTCAGGTGGAGGCGGCCGGGGCATACGAAAGGTGACGGGAGAGGCGGATCTTGAGGTTCAGCTTCCCCTGGCTCGGGCCGAGGCCCTTTCCGCCTTCGGCGATGAAAGCGTCTATGTTGAAAAATGCATCGAAGCGCCGCGGCATATCGAAATACAGATTCTGGCCGATCAATACGGCCATATTATCCACCTGGGATCCCGGGACTGTTCCATTCAGCGGCGCCATCAGAAACTCCTGGAAATTGCCCCTGCCGACCTGCCTGCGGAGGTCATGAACGCCATGTACCAGGCCGCCATTGAAGCGGCCCGTGTGGCGGGTTATGTAAATGCCGGAACCGTGGAATTTCTCGTGGATTCAAAGACCAATGAATTCTGGTTTATGGAGATGAACACCCGGCTCCAGGTGGAACATACCGTCACGGAGGAACTGACAGGGGTGGACATAGTCCGCGAACAGATCAGAATTGCCGAAGGGGAACACCTGAGGATCCCCATGGAAAGGATTCATCTGCTGGGCAAAGCCGTTCAGGTCCGGATCAATGCGGAAGATCCGAAAAACAATTTTCTCCCGGAAGGCGGCAAGCGCCTCGAAGTTTACCAGTCTCCCGGCGGGCCGGGAGTCCGCCTGGATGGTCTGGTTTACCAGGGTTATAAAATTCCCACGGAGTACGATTCGCTGATGGTGAAGATGACCATCCGGGGGTTTAACTGGGAGCAGACAATCCAGCGGTTGAAAAGGGCCCTTCAGGGATTTCTCATCGTTGGCCCGAAAAGTACGATCCCGTTCTATATGGCGATTTGTGACGAACCGGATTTCCTGGCGGGAACTTTCGATACCGGCTACCTCGAAACCCATCCAGAGATCTTCAATTATCCGGAAGGTGAGCGGGAGATTGCAAAACTATCCAGGTTGATCGCGGAGACGCACGCAAAGAAGATCAATCCGTATGCTTATTGAAAGAAGAAGCAACTTATGAAGATACCCGAAAAACTGCTTGAAGAGAGAATATCGCCGAGAGATCTGAAGGAAAGGGGGGTGTCCTTTGTCCTTGAGAAGATCCGGCGGACTGCCGGCTACTACCTAACCAACACCGAACGGGATCTTTCCCAGTCCGATTTCAAGAACCGGGTCATGCCCCACACCCAGCTTCTTGTGGCCAAGGAAAGAAACGACGCGGGCTATTTTTCCATCGAGATCACCGGAGGGGCTTCCATTCATGTGGATATGCTGCGCAAGCAGATGAATCCCCTTGAGAAACTGGAAGTGTTGAGCGCAAACATGCCCGATACGCTTTTTCAGACCCTTTGCCGGGGAATCAACCTTTTTGGCTACAGACCATACCCGGAGAATGTGATCCGCTTGACGGTTCGGTCCTTTGCCCGATATGTCCATGTATGGCGGGTTTTTGACTTCCTGAATTTCGTTCCGAACATGGTGCCCATCTTCGAAGAGGTCCAAAAGGCGGGATGCCTCCTGGAACCGGCCATCTGCTTTTCCACGGGTCCGGAGCATACCGATGACTTCTATGTGAAGAAGGTAGGCGAAATTCTTGAGGTGACCGGCCCGGAAATTTTGCTGGGAATCAAGAACCACGGGGGCCTGGGAACCCCGAGGCGCATCGGAAGGCTGGTAAAGGCCATATTGAATGCCCATCCGGAGCTTATTGTCCATTACCACGGCCACAACACCGATGGGGCGGATATCGGACGGATTGTGGAAGCCGTTCAGAACGGGGCGAAAATCGTGAATGCCGGAGATCACGCCTTCACCGGTTTTTACGGCCCGCCGCCACTCCTTTCCGTGATCGACATCCTGGATGACCTGGGATACCACGCAGCGGGGCTCGATCGTCAGGCTGTGATAGAGACTTCCAATAAACTCCGGCCTGAGAGGGAATACTATCGCGATTTTGAATCGCAGTTTCTCGGCTTTGACCCAACCGTCCAGACTCACAAACTTCCCGGCGGGGCCACCGGATCAAGCTTCGAACAGGCCCTGAAAGGCGGTTTTCTGCATCGTATGCCGGAAATTCTTCAGACGGAACTGCCGCGGGTGCACGTCGAACTGGGAAACTGGTGGAGCGTTACGCCCGGTTCCCAGATCCTCTGGACGACCGCGGCAAACAATGTCCTGAAAGGGAAGCGCTATAAGGACGCTACGGACGATCTGAAAAATCTCATGCTGGGGCGCTATGGAGAGTTTCCCTTCTATCGGCCCTCCGATGACATCTACGAGTCCGTTTTCGGGCCGGATTGGAAACGGATGGTGGATGAGGAATACGGAATTCAAAAAGTGGACGATATCGATCTGGGCGTTGAGAAAAAAGTGCTGGAGCATCGCCTGGGGCGCGAAGCTTCGGAGGATGAACTGGTCCTTTATCTGCAGCATCCCAACGATGCGGTGGATTTTTTCAAGTTTGAAGCAAAATTTGGAAAAACCTGGGTCCTGCCGCCCCGGATCTGGTTTAAAAAGGGCGGCTTCAACCTGGGAGAAAAGTTTGAAATCCTCGATGTCTTCGGAAAACTGCACATCATCGAAATCGGGACACAGCGGAAGACCAAAACGGGCGATGCCGTGACCTATATGCTCATCGATCACCATTCGCAACCCATTTTGACGGAAATGGAAATCGAGGGCACGGCGAAGGAAAGAAAATTGCAGTTGACTCCGAAGGAGATTGACGCCTTGGCCTTGTCCGGTGATATTCGTTCGCACATTACGGGGACTGTGAATGAAATTCCCGTCTCGGAAGGAGATGAAGTTTCCACGGGGCAAATTCTCGTCATCCTGGAGGCGATGAAGATGCTGAACAATGTCGTTTCCGACCTGAACGGCCAGGTGTCAGAAATCTTTGTCGGGCCGGGAGACAAGGTCGAGGTTGGCACTCCCCTGCTCATGATCAAGAAGGAATAAGGCGATCAAGAGAATCATCCTCCGTATAAACAGACGGGATATCGCCTGTCTTCAATTTCTGCTTGAAGGGTATGAAGGCGTCTGCTCCGTCTCTACGATAGATCCGCGGATTGCACTGCTTCAAATCTCGGCGATGCCGGGTTTTGAAGACACGGTCTCGGAGATCCTTTGCCGGCTGAAAACAGAAATTGAATTTCATGAGCCATTGCTTCCAGGGAACTGACAAAGCGCTCCTTTAAGAACGCAGAAAAAAGGCGATCTTTCTTTCGTTTTCCAGAGGCCCAACAATGTTCATGATGACTCATACCTGGATCCTTAAAGAGTTTCTCGGTTCGAATTTCCGAGAGTCTCTGGATCTCTACGTTTATAATGTCTGTCCGGATCTGCTGCCGATCCAAAAGGGCATTACCGCTGAATTTACCCATGGAATTCCACGGCGTTTTTTCTACCCCCCGCAACATCAGAAGGCCGCCTATGTGCTTTTTCATCTCCTGGTGGATGACATGGCCCACCATGGTCAGATTCATACCGATCCTGTCTGCGGTTTTAATCCAAACTCCCAGGGGTATGCCTACCGGCGCGGCCAATCGCTGATAGAGCCGATTCTGGAATTTCAGCAGAGGATGGGAATGGACGTCGATCGCAGGACGGCCGCTTATCGAGCCCACACCATCATTGAACTGACCTTTGATCTGCGGCTTGTACAGGAAGCGGGGGAGGTGAGGTTATACGAATTGTTCAGTGAGGCGGTCGATCATACGGTAGACAAAAAAATGGATGAGCTCTGCGAAACCCTTGACTGGTTTTTTGGTGTGGAAGCGGCGGTGATTCGGCAGGCACTTGAGAAAGGATTGAGTTCAGGCACCTTGGAAAGAATCAAGAGCCTCAAGGATATTGAAGGCCGAATCGGCTTTTATATCGACCGGTTCGGCCTGGATCGCGATAACGATGCCGCTTGGGAAGGAACCAGGGCGCTTCTGCTTCAGGCGATGCGCCTGGTTGACGATTTTGACGCGTTTCTGAGCCCTACCCTTTGCGCAATAAAAAATTCAAGTATCCCCTGCTTTTTATAAGGCCTTCTTCACAAATCCGGAACGCAGGCAACGGGTACAGACCTTCACCCTCTTGACAGTGCCCGTCTTGCTGTCTATGCACCGGATCTTCTGAAGATTCGGGTACCATACTTTTTTCGTTTTATTGTTCGCGTGGCTGACATTGTTTCCAACGACGGGCCCTTTGCCACAAACGTCACAAATTCTAGACATGTCTCTTCTCCCTTCAAAAGAATGCGTTGGTTACTAAACCAGAACGGATCATTTTGCAAGCTTTATTTATGTCAAAGCGCATTACCATGTATACAATTTGCTTATCGAATATGGTATCATATTTCTAAGAGATACGTTAAATTTCCCAGGGTGGAGAAGAAAAATGAAGATGAAACTTGCCGTGTTGACGGGTGGTGGTGACTGTCCGGGTCTCAATGGTGCCGTTAAGTGGGTCACTAAAAGTGCCATGGACTCATGGTTGAGTTCAAAGCGCTCCATAAACTTTGAAGTAATAGGGGTTACAGAGGGATGGCGGGGTCTTGTTGATGTGAATCCGGAGGACCCGAAAAGCCTGGAAAAATACATAAGGCCCTTGGATGAGGAAACCGTGCGAACGTGGGACCGCTACGGCGGAACGAATCTCGGGACCTCGCGGACCAATCCTTTCAATCCGAAAAATGACCGGTCGGAAATCCTGCTTGACAACATCAAGAAACTCGGGGTCGATGTGGTGGTGGCCATCGGAGGGGAGGATACCCTGGGCGCGGCCTACCGCCTTCACAAACTGGGCGTTAAAACGGTCGGCATCCCCAAGACCATTGATAACGACCTGATGGGGACCGATTATTCGCTGGGATTCGATACGGCCGTCAACGTGATCATGGAAGAAATTGACCGGTTGCGGACAACGGCAGGTTCCCACAGCCGTATCTTCGTTGTGGAGACCATGGGACGTCATGCCGGATGGCTGGCTCTCCATGGAGGGGAATGCAGTGGCGCTTACATTATCCTCATTCCCGAATATCCCTTCAATCTGGATGAAGTCGCCCATCTGCTGCAGGAGAGGAAAGGCAGGGAGATCCGCTACGCCATTATCGTCGTGGCCGAGGGCGCCAAGGTGGCGGGCCGGGACGAATTCATCCAGAGTGGCAAGATGGACGAATTCGGGCATGTCGCTCTTGGAGGAATCGCCAAGTATGTTGCGGAGGAAATTGAAGCCAGAACAAGCTTTGAAACCCGCCATTTGACTCTGAGCCATTTGCAGCGGGGAGGAACACCATCAGCCCACGATCGTTTGATGGCGAGATGGTACGGCATTGCCGCCGTGGACATGATCATTAATGAAGATTTCGGACGGATGGCCAGCCTCCAGAGGGGAGAAATCACCAGCGCCCCCCTGAAGGAATGTATCGGTAAATTAAAACTTGTCGATATTGAAAAAAATTACGACAAAGATCGGTACAACGGAAGGCGTTCCATCATCGGCTGACGTCAGCATGGATCATCCATCATGGTGGTGGGCTGCCCCGTTGATTCAAGAACCCGCATCCAAAGATTTCCCTCCGGATCGATCTGTTTTCCGGAGGTGACAACCCTGATGGGCAGGTGGACATATTCATCTTTCATCAGGGCGACCAACATTCCGGTTTTGCCTGCCATGCCGGCATGAACGGCGTATTGTCCCAGGGCGGAGCAATAGATGCAGTCGCTTGCGTTTGCAGGGACACTGCGGATCATGTAACTGGGGTCTATGTACTTGAGGTTGATCTCAAGGCCGGTTTTTTTGAAATATTCTTCAATCCGGACTTTCAGGAAAAATCCGATATCCAGCAGGCGGACATTTCCGGAAGCATCGGTTTCCTGAACCATCTTGTCGTTGCGCATCAATTCCTGGCCTGCGCCTTCCGCAACAAGAATCACGCAGTGTTTCCTTGCTTTCAGCCGGGCTTCCAGAGACTTGAGCAGGCCATGTTCCCCTTCCAGGCAGAAGGGGACCTCCGGGACAAGGACAAAATTGACGTCGTTTTGTGCCAGTGCGGCGCCGACGGCAATTTGTCCGGACAGTCGGCCCATGATCTTCACGAGGCCGACTCCCATGGGTGCACCCCTGGCTTCGGTATGGGCGCAGGCGATCGCCTTTACGGATTCAGCGATTGCCGTGTCAAAACCGAACGTCTTTTGAACAAAATTCAGGTCATTGTCAATCGTCTTCGGGATTCCAACCACACTGATGCTCAATTGCCGCCTGGTGATCTCCTCCGTGATACGTTCGGCCGCCCTCATGGTTCCATCACCGCCGATGCAGAAAAGAATGGAGACATTCATCCGGACAAGGGCGTCCACCATTTCCCCGATGTTCTGCTGACCACGAGAGGAGGATAGAATGCTTCCTCCTTCACGATGAATGTTCTCTACGACTTCAGGGGTCAGCTCGGCAATCTCATGGCCAAAAGACGGGATGAGCCCCTGAAACCCGTACTTGATGCCGATAATATTGCGAACTCCATAGCGGTGATGCGATTCCATCACAATGGCTCGGATCACATCATTGATGCCGGGGCATAAGCCTCCGCAGGTGACAATGGCCGCTTTGGTCTTGGGGGGATCGAAGAATAGTTTTTCCCGAGGCCCTGCCAACTCCACTGAAGATGAGCACTCCCTTCTGCCCCTGGTCGTTTTTGCCTTTGCCGGGGCCTGATCATCCAGATAATTCTGAAGCAGAAGACGCTTATTGTCCGATGTATAGTAATTCACCAATACGGGAGTCTGTATGTTGCATCTGCCCAGGGTCTGTATGGTGTAATCCGTAACGGAATCCTTATTCATGGCCTTTTGTTTCCTCCTGCCAGTCGGGCGTTAATATGCACTCCTGTCTGACTTAAAAGCCGGAAAGGTTTGGGTTGTGAAGAGATGAATGCTCCTCACAGAGTCCTTCAGAAATGATCACTTTACGGTTTTTGAGATGGATTCTTTCTGAGGCGAAAAACTGGATGGCCTGGGGGTATATCCGGTGTTCCTCTTGTAATATCCGGGCAGAAAGAGTCTCTTCCGTATCGCTCTCTAGAACAGGAACCACGGCTTGGATGATGATGGGACCGGAGTCAACTCCGGAATCGACGATATGAACGGTGCAACCGGAAAATTTCACGCCGTAATCGACAGCCTGGCGCTGGGCATGCATCCCGCGAAACGACGGAAGCAGCGCGGGATGGATGTTCACAATCCTGCCGGGATAGGCGTCGAGTAGAACAGCGGTAATAATGCGCATGAAGCCGGCCATGACGACAAGTTCCACGCCGCTCTCGTTTAAGATATGAACGACTTCTTCATCAAAGGCTTCGCGCTTCTGAAACTTCTCGTGAGGAATGACAAACGTCGGAAGGGAGTGGTTCCGGGCACGCGTCAAGGCGTAGGCGTCCGGAACGTTGCTGATCACGGCCTTGATGTCTGCATTCAGCCGGCCCCGGTCAATCGAATCGATGATGGCTTGAAGATTGGAACCGCTTCCCGAGACAAGAACTCCAATGGGCAGTTTTTTTTTCATAGGGAGCTAAAGCTAAACGGATTAGATAAAGGAGACGGAAGGTTGATCCGAGGCTGCTTTTTCAATTGAACCGATCATATAGGCCTTTTCTCCCAGGATATTCAGGCGTTCCAGAATATCGGCGGCCTCCTTTTCGGAAACAACGAGCATCATGCCGATACCCATGTTAAAGACACGGAACATTTCATCCAGGTCGACATGGCCGATTTCCTGAATCCTGCGGAAAATCTCCGGGACCGGCCAGCTGTCTCTCTTGATTAGCGTGCAGCACTGGCGGGGAACAATCCTGGGTATGTTGTCAAAAAAACCGCCGCCTGTGATGTGAACAATTCCCCTAATGCTGAAATTCTTGAGTAAATTTAAGACGGGTTTGACATAGATTCGAGTGGGTCGAAGGAGTTCTTCTCCAAGAGATTGCTCCAATCCGTCCAGCTGGTCCTGAACCGTCAGCCCGGCTTTTTCAAATAACACGTTGCGAACCAGGGAATAGCCGTTGCTGTGAATCCCGTTTGAGGCGATCCCGATGACCGTATCGCCGACACTGATGTCCGATCCGTCGATAATCCTGCCATTTTCCACAACGCCAACGCAGAAGCCCGCCAGATCGTATTCGTTCTCACCGTATATTCCCGGCATTTCGGCTGTTTCGCCGCCGATCAGGGAGCAGCCGGCTTCCTGGCAGCCTGCCACGACCCCTTCAATCAGTTTCACATTGCGTTCGACATCCATCCGGCCAATGGCGATGTAATCCAGGAAAAAAAGAGGTTCGGCACCCTGAACAACAATGTCGTTGACCGACATGGCGACGAGGTCGATGCCCACCGTATCGTGCTTGTCCATCATCTGGGCGATTTTGATCTTTGTTCCGACGCCATCGGTCGAGGCAACCAGCACGGGATCCTTGATTTTTTTCAGATCCAGATGAAAAAGTCCGCCAAATCCTCCAATACTGTTCATGACCTCTTTTCTTGAGGTCTGTTTAATGAGAGGAAGAATCTTCGTTATAAAGAGGTTGGCTTGATCGATGTCAACACCCGCATCTTTATATGATGCCTTTTCGTCCATAGAGGCTCCCTGACCGGAATGTAATGATCTTGTAAACAGCCGTCGTAATCTTCATCCTTTATTTTACATCGTTCCAAAAGTCAAATCTTTCCTTGCGCTAATCCTGAATATTTGTTAGCAATACGTTTCTCCGGATTTACAATTATATCGCAGAATCAACGTGTTTTATCGGTGAAAACGTATTGGTTCGAAGGATTCCTTTTCGATGAGGCTTGACATCCTGCCGCCTGGAATCCTCGAAGTAGAAGGAGACTTTTGTAGATGAGACATATTCACTTGGGGCTGATCGGCTTCGGGAATATTGGAACCGGTGTTGTGAAGCTGTTGAGAGACAATGCCGATATCCTGGAAAAACGCCTGGGAACAAAGCTTGTTCTGAAAAAAATCGTGGATATCGATATCGAATCGCCGCGTCTGACTGCCGTGGAACCGCAGCTTCTGTCAACAGACGCCGACGCGATCCTCAATGATCCAGAGATCGATATTGTCATTGAGCTTGTGGGGGGCTATCAACCGGCTCTGAAATTCATCTCGGACGCGCTGAACAACGGGAAGCACGTGGTTACGGCCAACAAGGCGCTGCTGGCGACCTATGGGAACGACCTCTTTCAACTGGCGGCGAAAAAGCAGCGGAACATCTGCTTTGAGGCCAGTGTCGGGGGGACAATACCGATTATCAAAACGATCCGGGAAGGTCTGGTGGCCAACCGGATCAGGTCTGTGCTGGGCATCATGAACGGCACGTCCAATTACATCCTGACGAAAATGACCACAGATCGGGAGGATTTTGAAACCGTTCTGAAAGAGGCGCAGGAACTGGGTTTTGCTGAAGCGGATCCGACCTTTGATGTCGAGGGAGTGGACGCGGCGCATAAACTGGCGCTGGTTCTGACGCTGGCCTATGGCAGGAGAGTTCCCCTTGACGATCTCTACCGGGAGGGAATTTCAGGCATCAGTCAGCAGGATGTCGAATTCGCCGGGGAGCTGGGGTATCACATCAAGCTGCTGGCTATTGCAAGGCAGCACGATGAGCTTATTGAGGCGCGGATTCATCCGACGATGGTTCCCTTTCATCACCTCCTGGCCAATGTCAATGGAAATTACAACGCCTTTCACATCATCGGCGATGCTTCGGACTCCGTCTTTCTCTACGGCCAGGGGGCGGGCATGATGCCGACGGCCAGCGCCGTCATCAGCGATGTGATCGACATTTCCCGTGATATCCTGAAGGGTGTTTCGTGGCGCGTACCGGCAAGATCCTTTCAGGAAGAGACCATTGAGGATATCAACCTGATGCCCGTTGAGAATATCATGACCCATTATTATTTCCGTTTTTCGGCATTGGATCGACCTGGGGTTCTCTCGCGGATAGCCGGCATTCTTGCCGAGGAAAACATCAGCATCGCCACGGTCATCCAAAAAGGGAGAAAAAAAGGGCAGGCTGTACCCATTGTCATGACAACGCACAAATCCACTGAACAGAATGTCCGCAGGGCACTCGAACAGATTGACCGTCTGGATATTGTTCAGGGACAAACCGTATTGATCCGGATCGAGGACGACAGGCTGCCATGAAATACGTCATTATTTTAGGGGATGGAATGGCGGATTATCCCATAGCTGAACTGGACGGCAGAACGCCCCTGGACGCCGCCGTCACCCCTTTTATGGATCGAATGGCTTCAGAGGGGACCCTGGGGCTGGTCGATACGATTCCGCAAGGCCTGTTGCCGGGAAGCGATGTGGCCAATCTCTCCGTTCTGGGCTATGATCCGGAAAAGACCTATTCAGGAAGGGGGCCTCTGGAGGCCGCGAGCATGGGGCTGGTTCTGGGTCCCGATGATGTAGCCTTCCGCTGCAATCTTGTGACTCTCGGACCGGGGGAAGACCCGGTCATGGTGGATTTTACCTCGGGGCATATCAGTTCGGCAGAGTCAAAGGAAATTCTCGCCGATCTTAATCGCGAACTGGGCAGTGAGAACATACGGTTCTTCCCCGGTGTGGGTTACAGGAATTTGATGATCTGGCGGTCAGGCAGGAATGCCGTCAAGCTGACCCCCCCTCACGATATTACCGGCAGATCGGTTCAAGGCTATCTTCCGGAGGGCGAAGCAGCCGGGAAGATCCTCGAACTGATACAGCGTTCCCGGCAGGTTCTGAAAAGCCATCCTGTAAATCGGAGGCGCGTGGAGTCCGGCTTGAAACCGGCAAATTCCATCTGGCTGTGGGGGCAGGGAAGGGCGCCGAACATTGTTCCGCTCACGGACCAGTATTCAATAAAGGGCGGCATGATCTCCGCCGTTGACCTGCTCAATGGAATCGGCATCTACGCCGGCCTTGAAATCATTCCTGTTGAAGGCGCCACTGGCTACACAGATACCAATTACCTCGGGAAGGCCAGCAAGGCCCTGGCCGCATTAAAGGAACTGGATTTCGTATTTATACACGTCGAAGCGCCGGATGAAATGGGGCACGAAGGCTCTGTTGCAGGAAAGATTCGCGCGATCGAGGATATCGACGAAAAGGTCCTGGGCACGATCCTCCAGGGGATCCGGGATTTTCATGATTACCGGGTCATGATCCTCAGTGATCACCCTACGCCGATAAGCCTTCGAACCCACGCAGCGGATCCAAGCCCCTTTGCCGTTTTCTCGTCGAAAAAAGAAGAAAATCTTTGCCAGGGTCTGTCTTTCTGCGAATCTTCGGCCCAAAAAAGCGGCTTGCTGATCTCGCCTGGGTATCACTTGATGGAATTGTTCATGAGGAGCTGGGGGGCTTTCGTTGAAAAAAAACATAGCTAAAGTTCGTGTCATGTACGCGGATACGGACGCTATGGGGATCGTTTATCACACGAACTATATCAAATGGTTTGAGATCGGCCGGTCTGAATTCCTTCGAGAAATCGGTGTCCTGTATTCTCGAATGGAAGAGGAGGGATTCAACCTCCCGCTGACCGAAGTGTACTGCCAATATCTTCTGCCCGCCGTTTATGACCAGATCCTCCGCATTGAAACGGAAATCGCCTATGTCAACAGGGCAAGTTTAAGATTTAATTATCGTATTCTCGATGAGCAGGGAGAGAAGGCCTTCGTTGAAGGCTACACGATCCACGCCTGCACGACACGGGAAAAGAAGATCGTTCGACTCCCGAAGCATATTCTAGAAATACTGAGGGTTCATGCGCCGCCCGAAGAAGGAGCCAGGAGAAATTCATGAGTAAAAAAGACGTGGAAGAGCTGAAGAAACCGGATCAGTTTCAAGTATTTTTCAATAAGCTTCTTGACTATTATGCACTGAACAGGAAAAAAGTTCTGTTGATGGCCGGTGCGGTCATGGGGCTCCTGGCTGTTGTTGTTGCGTGGGGCACCTATCGACATTATTATCAGAAGCATGCTTGGGAGCAGTATGTCAAAATTGAAGGAACAGCCGTTAAGGAATCCTCATCCAACACGGCGAATGAACTGATCAAAAACTACAAACGTGTCATTTCGAATTACCCCGACAGCCAGGCTGCCAATCTCAGCTATTATCGGCTGGGAAATCTCTATTTCGATCAGAACGATCTCGACGCGTCGATTTCTTCCTACGAGACCTTTCTGGCGAACGCTTCAGATCAAAATGAACTGAAAGTGCTTGCCTACAGCGGGCTCTCTTACTGCCATGAGGCGAAGAAAGATTTTCAAAAAGCCCTGCAGGCCTTGCAGCAGGCAGAAAAAATCGAAGCTGTGAGAAGCCTGGAAACTTTTGTTTATCGGGATATGGGAAGAATCTACGAAAAGATGGGCAATTCAAAAGAAGCCCTGAAAAGTTATCAAAAAGCCCTGGAGCAGTCGGCGGATCCGACATTTACGATGTTCATCAAGCGGAAAATAGCGCTTCTTTCTTAAGTGCCTTATCATAGGGACTCTTTTTTATCTGCAACCTTGACAATGGCAATCTCGTTTCTATTTTTAGGGTAATGACAGTATTTAACCCTGATTCAAAAGAAATACGTTAGCAGGATGATTACGATTCGGGCCTATGGCGGAAGACTATTATAAAATTCTGGGATTGGAAAAAACTGCAAGCAGTGATGAGATCAAAAAAGCTTACCGAAAGCTCGCCTTGAAATATCATCCGGACAAAAATCCGAACAACAAGGAAGCTGAAGAGCAGTTCAAAAAAATAAGCGAGGCTTACGCCGTTCTGAGCGATGCGGAAAAGCGCAAACAGTACGACAGCTTCGGCTCCGATACCTTCAGCCAGCGGTATTCGCAGGAAGACATCTTCAGAAATGTGGACCTGAATTCGATTCTCCGTGAATTTGGATTTGGAGGTATGGGGGGCCGTTCGGCTGGTGCCCGTACCTATCGAACGACTGCCGGAAGAAGAACCGGGCCCTATGCCACGCAGGGAGGATATGACCCCTTTGCCGAACTCTTCGGAGGATCATCGCAATACGCGAAAATCCCTCAAAAGGGTCAGGATCTTCAGTACAATCTTTCTATCAGCCTTGAAGAGTCGGTCTTTGGCACCGAAAAGAAAATTGCTCTGCAAAAAGCCGATAAAATCGATGAAATCAATATAAAAATTCCCAAAGGAATCAGCACGGGAAAGAAACTCCGAGTGACTGGAAAGGGAAATCCAGGAATCGACGGCGGGCCTCCGGGCGACCTGTATTTGAACATCACCGTATTGCCGCATCCTCTCTTTGCGCGGGAGGGAAACGATATCTATATCGAAAAAACGATCAATTACACTCAGGCGGTTCTGGGAACCACCATTGAAGTCGCCACGATCGACGGTTCTACCAAGCGGATCAAGGTTCCCCCGGGAACTCAAAACAACACGCGAATTCGAATGAAGGGTTATGGCGTTCCCGGCCTCAAGGGAGGTACAAAGGGAGATCAGTACGTCAAGATTTCGGTGAGTATTCCCAAGAAACTTTCAGAGGCTCAGGCGAACTTAATTCGGTCCCTTGCAGAAGAAGGCCTGTAGAAATCTGATTCTGTACGTCTTATAAGATATATTATGTAAACCAAGCGATCCTGTCTTCAATTCAGCTCCATATTCCCAATGACCCCCATCGACTTTTCCACAATGATCAGAACGCCCAGAACGCCTTGAATCTTCCTGCCCGCCTCCAGGGCCTTTTTTATTTCACGCTGATTTTGAACGGTGTTGCCGATGGCCGTAGCTGCGGCATCCGCAAGAGCGGCTGACTTTGCCTTGACACACACCGCATCCGCAATGCCCAGGCTCAGGGAATGCCCCACCGTTGCCGAAGAAGTGCAAATGCCAAGCGGGGTGTCCTCCGGACGGATTTTCAGGGCGACGCGGTAACTCAAGGGGGATTTGCCGGCGAAGACGGCGATGTTCAATGCCCGGGTTGCCTTGAGATAAAGGTCCCCGCCGTTTTCAATGATGACATTCAAGGAATGCTTTAATAAATTCTTTCCCACAAACTCGGCCATGGCGCCGGCCACGGCGGCCATGGGGCCGACACCTGCGAGACGGCTTGCTTGAAGCATCGCTTTAACAATGGGGGGGGCAAGAGGATCGTCGGGGAGTGGATTCAGGGAGGTCAGGAATCGGGGGTGGGTTAAAATATAATTTTTAAGGGAAACCCGGTGCAGATGAACGGAAGAGTTGGCCGGTCCCGTTAAATCGTGATCCGCCTGGATGAAGAGGTCTGTCTGCTCTTCGCAGACATGAAAGCTCTTCAGGAAATTGTCCTGGACAAGATTGCGGTAGGTTCTTTGAACATACTCCATCACATGAACGTCATGACCCCTTCCCCGAGAATTCGATCCGCCTCCCTCTTCAATTCAGGAGAAATGGTAAATTTCGCCTGATCGCCGAGATAGACCAGGGTTTCACAGGATGAATTCAGGATGTGGAGGTAGGCATCATACTTCCCCTTATAGGTTTCGCCTAATCGATGGAGTGCGTCGATCAGGTTTTCCGAACCTTTTTTCCGGGCGTCAATCGAGAAATGGACGCTTGAGAAGGGATTGTATTCCGTTTCCGACAACAGAGAGGCCTCTTCAGCCAGGACCTTAACGTTTTCCTCCGCCACATCCAGGACCCCCTTCACAAAAACCGGCGCCTCTCCATGGAGGATATCGCGGACCTTTTTGTAAATCTCGGGAAAGAAGATCACGTCCGTGGCCCCCTTGAGATCCTCGAGGCTGACGTAGGCCATGATTTCCTTTTTCTTGGTGAAAACCTCGCGGATGCCGGCAACGATTCCCGCAATGGCCACCGATTCCTTGTCTGCCTTCTCAAGAATGGAAAGGGAATCCCCACTGGTCACCATGCTGATTTTCGATGCAAAACCTTCAAGGGGATGGCCGGTAATATAAAATCCAAGAAATTCCTTTTCATAGGCCAGCAGCTCTTTGGGATCCCATTCCGCAATATCTGAACGGGCCGATTTTCGGGAAGTATCCTGTTCAACCCCTCCCTGATCTTCAAGGTCATCAAAGAAACTGGTCTGCCTGCTTGCCTTATCCCGAAGACGCTTCTGCGACCGTTCGATGATCGTTTCGAAGTCCGATAGGAGCTGCCGGCGCGTTTGTCCCGTCGAGTCAAAGGCGCCGCATTTGATCAGACTTTCAAGGACCCTTTTGTTGATCTTCCTGAGGTCGGCCCGGTTGCAGAAATCCTCAAGGGAGAAGAAAGGCCCCCCCTCCTGCCGGGCCGATATCATGGCTTCGATGGCCCCTACCCCGACATTTTTTATGGCGGCCAGACCGAATCGAATCGTGTCTCCGGCTACGCTGAAATCGCGGAGGGATTCATTGATGTCCGGGGGAAGAATCGGTATCCCCATTTCCTTGCAGACATGGATGTATTTGATGATCTTGTCCCTGTTGTCTTTTTCACTGGTCAGCAGGGCGGCCATAAACTCCACTGGATAATGCGCTTTGAGATAGGCCGTCTGGTAGGTAATCATCGCGTATGCGGTACTGTGCGACTTGTTGAAACCGTACTCAGCGAAGGTTTCCATCTGCTCCCAGATTTTTGCGGCCTTCTGTTCCGGAATGCCGTTCTTTTTTGCGCCTTCGAGAAACTTCGGCCTTTCTTTTTCCATTTTCGCGGTGTCTTTTTTACTCATCACCTTCCGAAGCGTATCCGCTTCAGACATGGAATATTGACCGATGACGCTGGCAATCTGCATGACCTGCTCCTGATAGAGGATCACGCCATAGGTTTCCTTCAAAATCTTAGCAAGCTGCTGAACTTCGTATACGATCGGGGTCTTCCCCTGTTTTCGATCGATGAATTCCGGAACCATTTTCATTGGTCCGGGGCGATAGAGGGCGATAAGGGCGATGAGGTCTTCGATACAGTCCGGCTTCATGCGCACGAGGATGTCCTTCATCCCTTCGCTTTCAAGCTGAAAGACTCCGTCCGTTTCGCCCTTGCTGAGAAGCTTGTAGGTCCCCTCATCGTTCAAGGGGAGACTTTTCAGATCCAGAGGGACATCTCGGCCGTTGTTGATGAATTCAAGGGCGTTCTTGATGACGGTCAGTGTTTTCAGCCCGAGAAAATCAAACTTGGTCAAGCCCGCCGTGGAAAGGTCGTTCATGGAAAACTGGGTCGTAACATCATCCTTTGGGCTCTTGTACAGTGGCACTCTCTCTACGAGAGGCACGTCCGAGATCACGACTCCAGCGGCATGCACGGAGGCATGTCGATTCAATCCCTCAAGCGATCTGGAAAGGGTGAGCAACCGGCGGATCTTTTCGTCCCGTTTCGAGACTTCCTGGAGTCGCGGCTCCATGTTCATGGCATCCGCGAGCGAGATGTTCAGGATGTTGGGAACCAGCTTCGCGATGGCGTCAACTTCGCCGTAGGGTATGTTCAGTGCTCTTCCGACATCACGGATCACAGCCCTGGCCTGCATCTTACCGAAGGTGATGATCTGGGAAACCTTATCCTCACCGTATTTTTCGGTCACATAGCGGATAATCTCGTTTCGGCCTTCGGGGCAGAAATCGATGTCGATATCGGGCATACTGATTCGATCCGGATTGAGAAATCGTTCAAAAAAGAGGTCATACCGGATCGGATCGATGTCCGTGATGGTCAGGGCAAAGGCAACCAAGCTGCCGGCGGCGGAACCGCGCCCCGGTCCGACAGGGATGTTCTTTTTCTTGGCGTAGGCCACAAAATCGGAAACGATCAGGAAGTAGCCGGCAAATCCCATGGATTTAATGATTTTCAGCTCCTCGGCAAGCCGTTTTTCGTAAATCTCCTGAACGTCCTTTCCCTGCTCTTTGATGATGAGGGGCATACGCTCCGCAAGCCCCTGGATGGCAACGCTCTCCAAGCGATCTTCCAGGGTTTCATCGCTGCGGATCTCGAATTTGGGCAGGTAAAACTGACCAAATTGGAAAGACAGATTGCATTCATTTGCGATATCTATCGTATTATCAATCGCCTCAGGGCAATAGTTAAACAATTGCTTCATCTCACCGGGAGACCGGAAATAGAAGGCATCGGTGGAAAATCGCATCCGGTCTTTATCATCAAGCGTTTTGCCTGTCTGGATGCACAACAGGACTTCATGGGATTCGGCATCCTCGCGATTCAGGTAATGGCAGTCGTTTGTTGCGACCAAGGGGATCGAAAGCTGTCTGGAAATCTCCAGAAGACCCTCGTTTGCCTTTTTCTGTTCAGGCAAGCCGTTCTCCATAATCTCGAGATAGAAGTTTCCATCTCCGAAGATATTCCTATAGATCTCGGCTGATTGCATGGCGTTGTTCATCTGATTTTTTAAGATCAGATCAGCAATCTCTCCGTGGAGACAGGCGCTTAACCCGATGAGACCCTCGTGATATTTCTGTAAAATGTCTTTATCAATCCGCGGCCGATAGTAAAATCCTTCCAGGTATCCCAACGAGGACAGCTTCATGAGATTGGCATAACCCTGTTCGTCCTTGGCCAGAACCAGGAGATGCCTGGAGATGTCGCTGATTCCGCCGCCCGTTTTGTCGAAACGCGTGCTCGGGGCCACATACAGTTCACAGCCGATGATGGGCTTGATTCCCTCTTTCATGGCCGTCTGGTAGAAATCGATGGTTCCGAACATGTTGCCGTGGTCTGTCATGGCAACAGCCGGCATGCCGAATTCCTTTGCCTTGGCAATCAGGTCACGTATCCGGATGGTGCCATCCAGAAGACTGTACTGGGTATGGACATGAAGGTGTACAAACTGATCAATGGACATGATGGATATACGCTATTTGAAATACCTTTAATCGAGCCAGTAATTGGGGGCTTCCTTGGTGATGATCACGTCATGAACGTGGCTTTCACGAAGGCCTGCAGAGGTTATTTTCGTAAAACGAGCCTTTTCGCGGAGCTCCTGAATCGTACGACATCCCACATAACCCATGCCGGCGAGAAGTCCGCCTTTCAGCTGGTGAATGCTCGCCGACAGGGAGCCGCGAAAGGGTACCCTTCCCTCTATGCCTTCGGGAACGAGTTTCAGGTGACTTTCCATGTCGTCCTGATAATAACGGTCACGGCTTCCCATTTTCATGGCTTCCAGCGAACCCATGCCGCGGTAGACTTTGTAGCTTCGGCCCTGGAACAGGATGGTTTCTCCCGGGCTTTCTTCGGTTCCCGCAAAAAGGCCACCGATCATGACCGTGTGGGCGCCTGCGGCAAGGGCCTTGACGATATCGCCTGAATACTTGATTCCGCCGTCGGCAATGACGGGGATGTCATAACGGGCACAGATTTTATAAGCCTCGGCTATGGCTGTGATCTGCGGGACTCCGACACCGGCGATGACCCGGGTCGTACAGATGGAGCCCGGACCCACGCCTACTTTTACGGCATCGACTCCGGCATCGATCAGCGCCTGGGCTCCTTCGGCTGTGGCCACATTTCCCGCCACCAGCTCGCAATTCGGAAAATTCTTCTTCGTATCCCTTACGGCATCAATAACCCCTTTTGAATGGCCGTGAGACGTATCGATGACGATGACATCGGCGCCGGCATTGAGCAGCGCGTCCACCCGGGCTTCCCGATCGAGAATCCCCACCGCGGCCCCGGCACGCAACCGGCCCAGGGAATCCTTGCAGGCGTTGGGATATTTTCTGATCTTTTCAATGTCCTTGATAGTGATCAAGCCCTTGAGATTATAGGATTCATCCACAACCAGCAGCTTTTCGATGCGATGCCTGTGTAGCAGTTTTTTGGATTCTTCAAGGGTGATGTTGGCGGATACGGTGATCAGATTATCCTTTGTCATGACCTGAGAAACCGGCTGATCCAGGTTTTCTTCAAAACGAAGATCCCTGTTGGTAAGGATGCCTACGAGCTTCTTATTCTTGACCACCGGGACGCCGGATATTTTGTACCGGTGCATTAAATCAAGGGCTTCGCGGACCTTCTGTTCGGGTTCCATCGTGATGGGGTCCACGATCATTCCGCTTTCTGATTTTTTAACCTTGTCGACTTCGAGAACCTGCCTTTCAATGCTCATATTGCGATGAATGATTCCAACACCCCCCTCCCGGGCGAGGCAAATGGCCGTGGCGGATTCGGTGACGGTATCCATTGCGGCTGCCACAATGGGAATATTCAGGGATATTCGATTTGTAAGCCATGTTGAAACATTCGCATCCCGGGGGAGTATATGCGATTCCGCCGGCTGAAGAAGAACGTCATCAAACGTTAACGATTCCTTGATGTACTCATCCAACATGTCAAACCTCCACATTGAAAAAGGCGGGTTATAGCCTGTTTAAATCTATTTAAAATCAGTAGCCCTGGACGCGGGCATCACTTCTTTTCTAGGTATCTAACTGAAAATGTCATGGCGGAAGATGCAGGAATTGCCAATGCTGACTAACCTTTAGGTGAAATTTCATAAATGGTGTCGTTGAGTTTTATATAATACATATTTTTGTCCGAATCATATTGGATGTGTTCGGCAAACTGATAATAACTATTTCTCGTAAATCGGGCTTCAAAGCGTTTATCTTTTACAGCGCAGTACAGGACATTGTCATCTCCCATCCGCAGTGTCGCAGGATCCAATGTTTCCACACTGTCATCCGTCAGCAGAATATTGAAATGCCCTTCCCTGCCCTGCTCATCCTGCGAAGGCTCGATGGACTTGACCGCAAAGGGGACATCTTCAACCGTGATGGCAAAGATCTGTTCATTGTGCCGAATGACATATCTTCCCGTTGAGTCCCTCTCCAGTTCCTCAAAGAACGTGGAAAGAATATCCTTGCGGAACATTTCATTCCCTTCGTAATACCAGACACCTTCTTTATCTATCCGGATGTCGATGGAGGGAATCTCGTATTTTTCATTTTCAGTCATGCACCTCTCCTTGCCTTAAAAAAGCTTTTTGCTGTCAACCAGCAGTGTAACCGGCCCGTCATTAATAAGCTCGACCTTCATCATTGCCTGAAAAATTCCGGACTTGACGACAGGAATCTTCTCCTTGGCTGAACTGATAAAATAATTATAAAGCATATTTGAACGATCTGGTTCCTCAGCACATGTAAAAGCAGGCCTCCTGCCCTTGCGGCAATCTCCCAGGAGCGTAAACTGTGAAACGATGAGCATTTCTCCGGAAACATCCATAAGAGAACGGTTCATCTTGCCTGCATCATCTTCAAAGATCCTCAAATGGATGACTTTGTCCACAAGGTAGTTCGCGTCGGGATAGCCGTCGCCTTTCTCAACACCAAGAAATAACAGCAGACCCTTTGAAATTTCAGAAACAAGTCGATGGTTTACTCTCACGCTGGCCTTCTCGACTCGCTGAACGACAACCCGCATAAAGCACCCTTAATTTCTGATGGGGTCGCATGTTAGCAATTATAAAAACAGCCATCAAGTATTTTCTCCAACTTCAATTCCTGCTAAAATCAGTTGACAACAAAAAAAAATGCCTATATATGACTGCATCTCAAAGCGACTTCGGTCTTGAACGGATGCCGCAATATTAAGTTACAATTCGTATTATGGGCCCTTAGCTCAGCTGGTAGAGCAACTGACTCTTAATCAGTAGGTTGTCGGTTCGATCCCGACAGGGCTCACCAATATAATCAAGGAGTTAGCCATTAACGGTTAGCTCCTTTTTTTCGTTTGTGACCAAATTGTGACCGGTTCCCTCAAAAATGGTATTTTCCAGCCTGCAGACAGCCGCTTGATTCTCAGTTTTCATTAAATGCGCGTAAATATTCAATGTCGTTGTCGGGTTCGCATGTCCTAATTGTGAAGATATATATTTGATGTTTTCTCCCTGGTCCAGAAGTAAACTTGCCGTGGTGTGTCTCAGGTCATGAAATCTTATTCGTGGGCACCCTGCCCTATTCAGCGCCGGATGAAACTGATTGTGAACCATATTCATGCAATCCATCGGTGTTCCGGCATCACTCGGAAAGATAAGATCATTTTTCCCGTCTGAAAGCTTCCACTGCGCCAGCGCCTTGATAACCACGGGGGCAAGGTCAATCTTGCGGTTTGATCCTTTTGTCTTAGGGGCAAAGAATCTCCCATGATTGAACGTCCTCTGGATGTGAATCTGTTTCCTGCTGAAATCCACATCTTCCCATTTCAGCCCTAAGAGTTCCCCCTGTCTCGCCCCGGTCATGATTGCCGTCAGAAAGAGGGTATGATATTTCTGGTTTGTCACCTCTTCCAGGAAGGCCTTTATTTGTTCCGGGTTCAATACCTTGATCGTTTCCGTCACAACCTCTTTACCTTGGTTTCGTGGCTTTTCTGCATCCCTCACAGGATTAAAATCGATATGCCGGTGCCTTACTGCATAAGCCATGATTTGATTGAAAGTAACAAGGATCTTCCGCAGTGTCGAAAGATTCATATGGCCTTTCTGTCGTGTTGAAATGAATTTTTCAACGGTCGCGATAGTGACCATGTCAATTCGTGTTTTCTCAAGTTCCTTAAAGTGACACTTTAATAAATAAGCGTACATTTCCCATGTAGTTTCTCGAAGATTAGATTTTTTGTGTTCAAGCCACTGTCCGGCAACCTCTGAGAAGGTCGGGATTTTCTTTTCATGGGCGAACGTCCGCCGTTCAATTTTTTCCTCAACTTCTCTAAGAATTTCCCGCGCCTTCCCCTTTGTGGTCCCATCGGGTAAGGTCTTTCTGTATCTTTTGCCGTGCTGATCATAGGCATCAATAACCCATCGATCCCGGCGTTTTGTTATGCAGGCCATATCAAAGCCCCCTTTCTGTTAAAAAAAGGGCGGACCGAAGCCCGCCCCCTGGTCGTTATGCCTCTTCTGCCATGATCTCATCATTCAGCTTTTTCAGTTCGCTGAATTTCGCCTCCTCAAGCAGTTCCTCATTGCCTGAGCTCAAGATTGCCTGAAGCGCCTCTTCAGCCGTCACCACTTCGGCGGTGTCTTGCTCGCCCTGCCATTGTGTGCCGTGGATGAGGACATAAGCGCCGCTTTTCAACTTTGTGATCCCCAGGTGACGCCCAGTGCTGCCGCATGTGTGGTTGTGACCGTCCCAGTGGTCCAAATTTGAATTATAATTGACTCGCCCGACAACCTTACCGTTTTCATCGTAAACATTAACCATGGTGCAACCTCCATAAATAAAAATGCCCGTAGAGCTACTAGGATGCTGTAACACACCCCCCGGACGTCACCGTTACCGGACTCTACGAGCAAATTTAAATTGTTGGCACAAACAAAAATAGACAACTTTCGGGTGTCCTTCCGGTTACAGATTGTTTTAGTTCCTTCAGGATAAAGAAATTTTCCCTGAAGTCAAGCGGAATTTCCCCGGATCTGCTTCTCGTATTTGTCCGCCATCGGTTTCAGCCTGGCAGATACAACCCGATTATCCTTTCCGAACATCCGGCCCACTTCGGTCTGATTGAATCCGAAGACATAGACGAGTAAAAACATCTTCTCATCGTCGTTAAATCTATCTGTTTGAACGGCCTTGATTCCTTCAGCCCTTGCATCCATGGCTTTGACAAGTGTTTGAATCTGCTCTGAAGCCTGCTTATACATGGTGACAACCGTATTTTCCTTGACCCCGAAGATCCTGGCAAGATCCCGATATGGCGTCCGGTTGAAGAAATGCTCAATAAAGACCTTGGTCTTTCTTAAACTCCAATCCTCGCTTGCCCATGTAACAATGTCGCCATCGGAAATCTCATCAAGCTGCTTATCCGTGAGTTCGCAAAAGTGGACCTCTCTCCCGCTTCCAGGATAGACAACGATGTTATCCTGATAATGCCGTTCCATAACGTGATTCCCGGCCCATAGGATTTTGTTCACGTCCTTGCACGGGGTTTTACATGTCTCACGGTCTGAACACTCGCCACAGGTCATTTTCGGCCTCCCTTAAAAAGCGTAAACCCTCGTTCCGGGCTCAGGCAATGAGTTCATATTCTCAAGCTGTCTAACTTCATCCACGGTCATAAAGCCGCTTTCTATGGCGATTTTATAGGACTCATATCGGGTTTTGGTATCAGAGCGGAGAAAACCTTGTGTAAGATGTTCGATGAAATATTTTTCCTTCTCCGCCTCAGTCAGAAGGCTTTTCATCATGGCCTGCTCGATCCTGGTCAACCACGGCTGCAGGGTATGGGTCAGGAAACTTCGGTTCTGTTCGGTGACGTTCGAGTAAGTGGATCTCTCGTAATCCATCACCAAATTCAGAGGCACCCGGAACACCCGGGCAATCTCCACGACGGAAAACTTTTGCGATTCAATCAACTGTGAATCTTGAGGACTTACCCCCACAGATTGCCATTGAAGGCCATTATCCAGGACGGCAACCTTATGATGCTTGCCCTTCCCGGCATGTCCCCCGGTCCATGCGTCCCGAAGGTTCGCGTGACTTTGCGAGTTCAAGGCATTTGGCGTGGTCAGGATACCGCCCGGGGAGGCATCATTCCGAAAATAGCTTGATGAATATTCCTGCACGGCCTTGCTGTATCCGAAGCAGTCCCGGAGCAGGGTCAAGGGTGAATATCCGATGATTCCGTCTGCAGACAAGCCTCTGATGTGCAGAATGTCCTCCATGGGATAGACCTTTTCAACTCCATCGGCCTGATGCTTATAGACCAGCGCCCGCCCCGACAGTTCCACATTCACCTTGTCAGGGTGCAAAGGCCAGAGCGCCACAACCTCGCCCTGGTCTCTCTCGATGTAGCAATAGGCGTTTCCTCTAAGGCAGAGGTGCCCTACAAGCAGTTCCCGAAGTTCAAAGGAAGTCATCAAGGGATTGGGTGAATCATGGAGAAGGCGGAAAAGGGAGAAGCTTCTCGCCCGGTCCTTATCGCCGTTGTCAAATCGTTCATAGGTAAGCAGGGGTAGACTTGCGATTGCTTCAGTCAATACCCGGACACAGGCAAAAACTGCAGGAATGCCCAGGGCAACATTTTCGTTTATGTGTATGCCGGCGGATGATTCCCGGCCCTCGAAGGCATCAAGATTTGCCCATGACGCGGATCTCTTTTTGAAAAATGGAAAGTTCATTTTTTATCCTCATTGTGTGTGGCGGTCTGGTGGCTCATACTGTACCGATCCAGACAAAAAGTCTCACTTCATCACCCTGGATACCAACCAGTTTTTCCGCTTCCGGATCCCGACGAATATAAGGCACCCGACCGCCCTCTAGTTTAAATGATTAGGCCGCTCTTTCTGCTAACCCGACGCACCATGACAAGGTATCACCATTTTCCGGAGTGATAGGAGCATTCCAGGTGCCCATTCCGTCGAAGCGGAGCAGTGCCCGGTAGCTCATCAAATCGGACGTCCAACCGGGAATATTGCTCTTTTCAAGCCGAAGTTCGCGCCGCATTCCGATAGCGTATTGACTAAGGTCACAAAACATTATGTCATCGGCATCGCCAACGGTCGGCATGTGACTCGTGAAAATAACAGGGCGTCCCAGGATCTTAAACTGCCCGGATTCCTCGTTCATGACGGGTATTACCTCGCCGCCTGTACCGATTGACATAGAGAGGGTCAAAAGCTGCACAATGGCGTTGTTGTTGCAAATCCACACGGCCCGACGCTGCCCTGCGGGGTACATACGGGCATACATTTTCGCGACGTTTTCCCATACCACCGAATCAGCCATCTGCCCGGTTTCCTTCGCAACTTGGACCTTTGCCGGATCGTTTCTAATCCCCAAAGGCTGCCCGGCACCAGTCCCGGAGATGAAATATTTGTCAAGGCCGTATCCGATGGAAGATCTCATGGCCCTGTCAAGCTGCGCATCAAAGCCCAGGCCATCTTCAACGAGCTCATTGCTGGCATCAACAAAAATTGCGCCCTTTTTGGCTGCAAGTTCGATGCAGCGAAGTTTTCCGGTCTGCTTGTTTCCCGTGCCTTCTTCGGCCAGAAATTCCATTGCAAACCCGCCGAACATGCTTCCGCCGGTCTGCGTGTTTGCATCCCAACCCGGCACTTTGCGCGTCGCGGATTCCATCGGCCACACGGTCGCCCGGGGTCGAATGATTTCGCTCTCGATGGAGTCATCCAACCACTTAGCCGCCAAGGGTTCCGGCACGGACAGCCCGCCCGATGAGGGCACGCCTTCCACCATCGACGCCCTGAAAGCTCGGATTGCTTCTTCATTCACTTCGAGAGCCCGCCCCTGGTTGAACATTCCGGCAAAGGTCCGATTCGTCGCGGATCCGCCGGTAAACTCGATGATCGAACGGTCAGTTTTCTTTACCTCAGGGGTAAAGCCTTTCACATCCTTCCTTCCGGACTCGGCCATCTCGAATGCCTCAAGCCGTGCATCAAAGGCCCGGATTTCGCCCTTGAGTTCGGCCAGACGTTCGGCATTCTCGCCGCTCTTTGCCAGTTCAGCCATTTCATCGATTGCCGCTTTTTTTGCCTTCAAAATGTCATTCCTATCCATTTTTTTCTTTTCTCCTTGTGGGGAAATGCCCCGATTAATTCCGACAGTGTTATCCGCCGGTGCTGCAACAAGGGACACCTCGTAAGGCATCCATTTCGTTGCAATAATTCCGCGTTTCGTTTTCTGCTTCTCTAAAATCTGGTACCCGATTGACAGATTGCGGAGAATCCCGTCCGTGATATCAGTCCATAAAGCGTCCTGGTTCGCTGATAGCCTGATGGTGCCCCGCAACTTGGCGCCCTCTACTGCCAACTTTTCAACGACGCCCACGGGCAAGCTGCTGTTGTCGTGTGCCCTCAGAAGGGGAAGGGGTGCCCTGCTCAGGTCCACGGCCCCCGGCTTGTGGCTCAAGATTTCCTCGCCGTCATAACGCTGCACTGGAAATTCACTCGATAGACTTGCCGATACGGTCCGTGATTCCGCTCTGATGCTTCCAACATCAATTTCAAAGTTTCGTTTCTCCATTCCGTTTGACTCCTTGTTGCTTTTGATTTCAGGCACAAAAAAAGGGCAAACCACGATGATTACGGCACCGTAATTGCCCTTAATTTGTATGGGGTCCGGTTAGCTAGACCGTCGCCCGCCTGATTTTAAAAGATGCTCTACAGCATCAAATCCACATTATTGAGGGTGCAACCTCCTTGGTCTGGTTTCGTAATGCCACATCGAAGGCCATTAATAGGGCAACCATGCCGTCAATCTTCTCTTGCGCCCGCTGTTTATCCGGCGCTACATTCCCGTTTGCGTCTGATCTCATCACGAGGTTGTCAGCACACCATCTTAAAACAGGATTCCCGCCGTGGCGGATCTGTTTGCTCTTTACCTTGACGAGTAGATCCTTTGCCGGTTCGTTAAAGGTTCGTGGTCCCTGCCTGCATTCGATCATCTGAAATCCGTTGTCGTTGCCGGTCGGGTTCAATTTATTCATGACTCTGGTAGCTGTCGCTGTAGCATTCCATGAATCAAATCCAATCACTCGCATGCTGTAATCTTCAGCCGCCTGGAATATGTCTTTTTCAATGAAATCGTAATCAATCACATTGCCCGGAGTAGAGGTTATGAAGCCCTGTTTTGCCCATATGTCGTAGTTCACCCGATCAACCCGTGAACGCTTCAAAATGCCATCTTCAGGACAATAGAATTTTACAATAACGTCCCAGGCTTCACCCTCCCAAAGAGGCGGAAAGACCATCACGAAAGAGGCAAGGTCGATCTTAGAGGCAAGGTCAAGTCCGCCGTAACATGTCCGGCCTCTGAGAGATTCAAGGTCGGGTTTCGCGGAGCACTGGTCCCACTCATTCATCGGCATCCAGCGGGAAAGGCTCTTAATGGGAATGTTGAGGCGAAAACGGAGAAAGTTCTGCAAATCAACCGGATCATTCTTTGCCGTTTCAAAATCTTCCCGGATCTTGTCAGTGGTGAAAATCTGTCCCAGGGAAGGATTAACCCGTTTCCATAATTCCTCATTCTCCGGATCTTCATCTGGATCTGCAATATAGAGCACGGGGAGAAAATTCGACTGTTCGAGGATTCCTTTTTCGATTTGTTGCGCACGGGTCCGGATCTTCCACCATATAGAGTTTTTATCGTAAATCCCCGCCGTGGTTAAAACCATTACAAGCTGTTGTTTCCTCGCGTAGTCAGTTCCAGCCGTCAGTACATTCCATAAGCGGTCTGTTGGCTGTGCATGAAGCTCATCAAAGAATATTGCCGACGGTGAAAGCCCATGCTGCAGCTCTGATTCACTGGAAAGGACTTGATAAAAGCCACTGTTTCGAGGGTTTACGATTCTCTTACGGCTTTCCAATATCTTTAGGTTCTTTGATAGGATAGGACTGCTTTTCACCATTTCAGCTGCAGCACTGAAGCAAAGCCCCGCCTGCTCTTTATCGCCCGAAGCAGAATAGACCTCCGGTTTCCCTTCCCGATCTGCACACAGCATATACAGGGCAAGCGCCCCGCCTAATTCGGTTTTTCCATTCTTTTTCGGGATTTCGCAGTAAACGAAACGATATTGTCTTGAACCATCGCTCTTGATGGTCCCGAATGCAGGGAGGACCAACTTTTCCCACTGCCACGGCAAGAGATTAAACGGCTGTCCAGCCCACTGCCCTTTCGAGAAAGAGAGGTTTTGAATGAATGTTTTGACTCTGAGAGCCTTTTGCATTCCTGAATCAGTCAAGGAGTTCCTCCATTTCTGATTTCTTTTTGCTCTTCAGCATCAAGGTTCCGATCTTTGCAAGGCCAAGAGAGGACAGCCCTAGGTTTTGGCTGTATTTGTCCACGAGGGCACCGAGTTTATGCTGCGCGTTGAAATAGGGATTGTACATGGCGCCGCCTTGCGGTCCCTGGATGATAATTTGCCCGGAATCGGCCATCTGTCGGCAACAATCCAGATATTGCACCCAGGCCGTTGCTAGGAGTTCCAGCTGCAGGGAGTTCGCCGCTGTGAATAATCCATAGTTTTTCAGAACGGCTGCGATATCCTTCCAGGCTTTTCGCTCTTCTCTGGAGAAGCGGGAAGGGCACCGTGGGATCATGTCCTTTGTCGGTTTCGGTTCGAGTGCTGCCCGGTCCCTCTGGTCGGAGTACAATTTTCCTTTTTCAAGCTCCAACACGGATGTTGGCTTAATCCTTGACATATTGCCCCTAATAGCAAAATACCTAAAAAATGTGCGCGAAGCTACCCACGCGGTTATCTACCTAGGATTGCTGATGATTTTTCTTCTGTTCTTCTCGGTCGCTGTTTTGATTCCGTGGCATTTCCAGCACATAGCCATTACGTTTGATTCATCCAACCTTGCGCCGCCGTCCTTGATTTCTTTGATGTGATCCACCATTGCCGCCGGTGTCATCCTGCCTCGACGCTCGCATTCCTCACACAATGGATGCTGCCCCAGGTACCATGTCCTGAATCGCCGCCATGCCACCGACAGGTAGAAGGGGTCCGTCTCCTTCACGGGTGCCGCTGGCTGATGTTCCCGGCAATAAGATGATCCAGGCTCGGCAAGGTTCGAGCAGGGAAATGATGAGCAGTATTTACGCGCCTTGTTCGCCACTTGGTTCAATCCTCTGCGTTCACAGTGCTTTTCTTCTGATAGTCCAAGGTAATCTTTCCAGGAATGCCCCCGCAGTCTTTCGGAACATAGATGGTCCCCACAATTCCGCTGTCACCTTCAATCCTGAACCGGTGAAATCTTTTTGAATCCTGATCGAATATGAAATTTCCTTTTGCTTCCTTCTGTTCTGACATTGTGATCTCCTTTAATTTTGACTTCTGTTTCTGTTTCGTCTGTGAGTGCAATGATTGATGTCGATCTTGGGGCACCCGCGTTTTTCTCTCTTAAACCCTCTCTTAAACCCTCTCTGAAAATCCCTTTCGAAACCTCTCTCAA
Organism: Syntrophus sp. PtaU1.Bin005; assembly: GCA_002067745.1. GTDB lineage: Bacteria > Desulfobacterota > Syntrophia > Syntrophales > Syntrophaceae > Syntrophus > Syntrophus buswellii. Next base: position 4,330 of record MVRU01000003.1, on the reverse strand, counting down.
ACCATACAGGCATGGTATAATTATATACTTACTGCAGGTTTCTGTGGTATGAACGGGTCACTTTATGAGCAGGTGAGAAACGCCCGCTATCCCTTGTCCAGTAAGGCAAAGAATGAATTTCCTCCACCGTTCATCACTGCAGGTTTCTGATGCCTGGCACCATCTGTTTGCTGTCAATAACTGCAGCTTTCTGCAGTGGTTCACTGCAAGTTTCTGCAGCATCTTTTATTTTCTTCAACCGTGAATGAACGTCACATCCTTGCTGTAAAACGCGACTTTTCTCTTTGTGCTTAAAAGCATCGGTTCCGTAATCTATCCATCTCTCGGAAATGGCATATAGGGAGATTTCATTTCTATGGGGTCCGCCTTGATGTTCCAAATCAACCAAACCAACCTCGATTAACTTCTTGATAGCGCTTAAGAATGTGCTTCCTGGTATGCCCCATGCCAGCGCCTCTGCATAGGTGAAAATCAAACCATGATTATTAAAAATCTGCTTCCGTGACTTGTTCCCCTTCTTCCCGGCCTTCGTGAATGTCCGTTTTTGAAGGAAGCGAAGAAATACCCTGATAGCCGTCGCGTTTAGACTTTGAAAGGCTTCGGATTCAAGTATTTCCCAATCAACATAGGCATCCCGGCGCAGGCGATGATATTTATTGTTCTTCTCTGGAGACATGGCCCCCACCGCCATCATTTCCCACAGTCAAAAAAGTATGGAAGAGAAGCCGGGCGTGGGGTTCCCTGTTTATCGGCTCACGGTGCCTATCTCTTCCATTTTTCATGTTATGCCATGGCCTGAACATTACCCTTGCGCCTCATTCTGTTTTGCAAAGTGGGCTCGTACCGTGGGCTCGTGATAGCGGAGGTATTTCCCCACCCGGATACACGGAACAGCATCCGGCCCTTTACGCCTGCAGGGTGCATAAAAAAAAGACTTTGGCACCTTCAGCCTTTCGGCGATTTCCTCGACTGTCAGAAGTTCGTCCATCCCAATTCTCTCCTTTCAAAAATAACAAAAGCCGTGATTGATTAACCACGGCTAAAATATAGCAATATTAAACTATTACAATGAAACCCAAATTAGATTTCATGAAACCCAAATTAGATTTCAGTTTTTAATTTCTTCATTCCTTAGCTTTTTCAACAGGTTGTTAACATTTCGTGTACTAGGGATTTCCCTGTTCGGATTAATTGCCTTTGCAATTTGATTTATTATTGGTGTCTTCTCCCCGCGTGGAAGGGCATCATATCCGGCAATTCCGCCGATCTTGAATAAGATTCCCTTTGCCCTTTGCAGGGCAAGCTCGCCTTCTTCTCGGCTCCGGGCTCCCGGTCCGGTCCTATATGCGTCGCGTCTTTTTTCCTCTCTTTGAACAGTTTCCGCTAAGGTGCCAGCCCGAAAGAGATTGAGGCACAATCGCAGGGAATGAAAATAAATCGTTGCTGCGTCACGGTCAATAATACCGTCCTTCATCAACATTTTTTTAAGCTGATCAATTTCATTCAATGCCAGTCTACAGGCTTTGACGCTTTCAACGTCACTGCTTTCAGTCTGGTCAAGTTTCGCTTTTGTGCTGAGTTTAAAGCTGTCTGGTAGCAGGTAGCATCTTGACAATAACTCATCAGGGAAATTTGCATCTTTTAGCGCCGCAAGATTTTGACCTACCTTTCCCCGAACATCTTCCAGGATGCTTTCGTCTGTGAGAAGATCATCATAGACATGCTCTATCCGGAACGGATCATCCTTCTTTTTCACCATTTTACCCTCCAAATTCCTGTGACCAAATTGTGACCAAACCTTTGAAAAATAGTTTCAAACATGGTAAGACAGCACAAAATGATCGTCAAGAAATCCTTTTTATTTCTTTGTGTTGGTTGATATATGTTTAAATCCTTAATGATTTCAAGCAGTCTCTTAATCAGTAGGTTGTCGGTTCGATCCCGACAGGGCTCACCAATAAAATCAATGGGTTAGACACACTATAGGTCTAGCCCTTTTTCTTTGGCTAAAGAATGGCTAAAGAAAAAGGTCAGTAGGTCGGTTTTTCCCCAACAAAAAAGCCAGATACCGTAAGGTAGCTGGCGAAAGTTTTTGGCAGGGCATTGTTTAATCTTCGTATCCTGCACCCATGTACATCCCTGACTTGCCCGTCCATTGGGTACCGTCTGGTTCGATTAATTCAAGATTAACCGCCTCTGGCCCATCGCTCGGCCAAGCCTTAAATTTGTAGCCGCCCATTTCTCCTTCGATGCCGTCACTATCATACCAATCCCATTTTTCTTTGGGAGTTTCTTTTTCTATTCTATAATCTGCTATATCGACGTTATTTTTCTTATAATATATTTCTGGCCAACTTTTGTAACCACATAATCGAAAATCTCCGTCTCCAAGAGAAGCGTGAACACAATGAAAATCTTTCTTTGTGGATTGTCTTAATCCACTTTCATCATTACCACCAAAAGCCTGATAATAGCCAGGCTCTAACTCATCTTCATAGTAGGGAGTATTATCTTCTCTGTTTTTTTGTCTTTCGCCATTTTTATAGACAAAAGCGCCCCAATTTCCATAAGCCATACGTTTTTTAAACAAAAATCCCGATTTCCATTGGTCAACTATCCAGAAAACCAATTCAACTCGGGATTTTTGTTTGGATAGTTAATTATTTTATTGATTCTATTATCATTTTAGCGTATATGCCAAATCTGTCAATGTGGATAACTTTTAATATCAGTTCTATATTGGAGGTTCCATGAAACACTCAGGCTCTTTTGAGGATTTGCAGGCGATCGTTAAGGCAGTTGGTTTTATTATCGAAGAGTGTAGTGACACAGGAAACTGCAAACAAATTAAGACACGCGATGGCGCTATTGTTAATTTTTTTGAATCTACAGGGACTTTACAATTTCAGGGTAAAAAAATTCCAAGAGATAAACTGGAGAATGCAATTGCTACATATACAGGTAATGCTGAAATTGTGGCAGTAGCCACTAACGGGGCATCATCAGGCGTACAAGATTCTCCGCCATTTGATACAACATATAGCAAGAAAGTATTTGTTGTTCATGGTCATGATGCGACAACAAGAGAACAACTAGAACTGATTTTGCACCGACTTGGCCTTAATCCATTTGTTCTTCAAAATACAGCAGGTGCTGGGCTTACAATCATAGAAGCACTTGAGCAAGAAATTTGTCATACAAAGACTGCGGCTCGATTCGGCATTGTGCTTCTCACTCCAGATGATATTGGTTATTCTAAAACAGCAGGAGAATCAGAAGCGCAACCAAGGGCTCGTCAGAATGTAGTGCTTGAAATGGGTATGTTAATCTCATCCCTAGGTCGATCAAACGTAGCTATACTTAAAAAAGGGCATTTGGAGGTTCCCTCCGATGCGCAAGGTATTCTCTACATTCCTTTTAACGATCACGTGAAGGAAACAGTCCCAAAATTGGTTGATAGACTTAGAGCAGCTGGGTTTGTTTTAAATCCTGAAAATATTTCAAAAGCAGCCTCATAAATCAGCTTGGGGAATTTCATGTGCTCAATATTTACAACTCCGCATATCGGAATACTGCTTACGATAGCCGGTACAGTCTGTCTTGCTATTTCTGTTAAATCAAACACGCAATATTCTGGCGATGAATTCATGGAAGATTGTGTTCAGAGGGCGAGAAAGGATGGAGCATTTGTCCCAACATATACTTACATCGACAAAAAATTATTTTATACAGGGCTGGGCCTTGTTGCCGCTGGTTCATTCATGCAGTGGTAATTTTAGACAGGGAATTTAAAAAGCATTCTTTTCCGCTAAAATTTCGCTAAAGAAAATATTAAAAAGTGTTCTTTTAAGCTCCCAAATGTTCCCAAATAATCCGGCTAAATATTTAATGACTTCAATAATATAACGCATAATCATCAACTTGCAAAAAACGGCTTAGAAAGTCTCTTAATCAGTAGGTTGTCGGTTCGATCCCGACAGGGCTCACCAAATATCAAGGGGTTACGAATCTCGTAACCCCTCTTTTTTGCCTTTCGTTGACTACCGTTGACTACATTGACGCCCTACCATTCCCTATGAAAATCCATCAGAACCAATGCAGAAAAACTGCATACAGTATTTCGGAAAAAGTACAGCCAATATTCGAGTCCTATCTTTTGCTCCAAATAAGTAAGGCGATAACAAATTTTGTTTTTTTGAAATACAATTTGTTATCGCTCACTCCTCTCCCCTGCTCCAAGTGGTTGTGCTAACCTAAAATTGATCAGGGAAAGGGCCTTGTGCTAACCGAAAATTGACCACCCCAGAGCACCAGAGACCTGCTAAGAAGA
>MVRU01000002.1 GCA_002067745.1 Syntrophus sp. PtaU1.Bin005 | reverse complement strand
TGAAATAACAGGTCAATTGACTGCCGGCGTCAGGCGGCAGGGTATCGCAATGGAGGAGGGCGTGCTCGCCTGACGAAGTGTATTTGTTGTTTGCCGGCGGGTCACTGCCGGCAGGATCACGCTCTATACGGATGTATTTGCCCCAGGTCGCTGCCGCAAAAAGCATGCGGCGGAAGCGGTCGTAATCAGAATCAGGCCGAGGCGTGGAACCCCATTTTTCATATTCAAGGATCTTATCGATAAAGGTTTGTGCCTCTGCAATCAATTCAACCGGTGCACGCCCAACGCTGACATCAGCCTGATAATGCACCATGTCGAAATTATTCGTCGCATTGTGCTGACCGTATAGGCCGTTGTCGAGCTGATCCCAGTCATGTTTGCCCGCTACGGAATAACCGGATCCGTAAAGGCTGGCATAATAGAGATCGGTGGGAATCAGATTCATGTTGGTGTACCAGACCATCTTCGCGTTGATCTGGGCCGAGGGGCCATTGATCCGAACCCATTCCGTATTGGCCGCTGTGCGCGTCGTGAATGTGCTGTCCGTCGTGTGATACCAGCCGGCAGTTGTCGTGTTCGAGGTTCCCGCACTGTCGAAAGGAATGATTCGCCCGGTATCGTAATTGGTGAGGATATGCGTAGACTGCCCGAAATCGCCGGTGTCGATATGCATCCCCATGTACGTGCCTTTCCACTCTATGACATTCTTTTTGTCCAGTGAACCAAAGCCGATCTGGCCCCAGGCCGCACCCGCAACCTGTCGGGCGGGGATCATGCTGACATCTCCGCCCAGAAGCAGGTATTCAACGCCCCGGGAACGACAAAACCATTGGAGAAAATTACGGATGACTTCCTGCAGGTCCCTGGCCCCCGTTTTGAAATCCCCGTACTTACCGTCCACAATGTTCTTCACGGTGGCCACGTAGGTTCTCAAACCACGGGACTTCTTCCAGTTGGCCAACCGCACGAATTCCCCCACCATGTCTCCGATAAGGCTTGTCGGCTGCATTGTGGCGGGATCCCACTTGTTGTTGTCGGTGAGAATAAGATAATCGCATTCGGATGGCGGTTTTATGCTATTGGCCTTGAAGGTCTTTTTCTTTAGCCCTGTTTCTTTTTCCAGAGACCTTTGAAGCGTGGCGATGTTCCTTTTCAATTCCTTCTGCACCAGGGCATTATTAATGACAAGATCATTGGCAATCACATGCCTGCGGACAATTGTTTTCGGCGAAAGTCTGAGCAGCGTTTCTTTTTCCTGCCGGGCGATTTCCTTTGACGGCTCCGATACGATCTTCAATGTGACCTCTTCGACCAGTTCCAGCAAGCCTTCCCGCGTGAACCGGACGGGCCAGATTTCTACAAGGGCACAAGGAATCAGTCCCATCATTTCCTGGCCGGCAAGCCGACATACTTTTTTCCCCATGGTGAAAGCCGCTTGATATTTTTCTCTGTCGGGCCGAACCAGGGTGCGCTTTATGCGGGAATAGGGAAGCTCAGGATTGGTGCCTAAAGATGGCTCCTGAATGCAGGAAAGAGGTTCCGGGGTATGGTTGAGAAGAACAGTCGATCCCGTTTTCTGTGAAAGCTTTCTGGCTGAATGCCCCTTGGGCAAAGCCACACGGATTATTTTCCTCGGCAGTGCCGGCTCTCCCGGTTCGCCTCTTGTTTCAAAATCCTTCATGGACAGAGAAATGCCGAAGAGAGTTGGTTTTAACAGAACGTCGGATTTTCTGAATAGCAGGGTTTTTTCGGTAGTTCTTGTGACGGATGCGGGGGTTGCCTTTCCGGCGGTTTCTTTTACCATGAGATGATCCTTTCTAGAAGCGCCATAAGTCATTGGAGGAAAGCTGGATTAAAAGAACCAGCTCATAGAGCCGCTTTGCAAATTGAAAATGGGAAAAGGTGAATCTTCTTGAAAGATTGTGAAGTCTAAAATCAGGATATGGATCTGTCAATTAAAAAAAGAACAATGATCGTTTGTTTCTTTAATTTTCATTCTCGGCTTGGTAGAACATGCCATACTTGCAGCTCTTCGGCGTATGGGATATTAAAGAGAGCAACGCCATCAGAAAAATATATGACAGGGGAGGCTGCATCATGAGTTCGAACTCATTGTTTCAGATTGAAATTGCGGAAGAAAAGGGACTTGTCGAAATTATCCCGTCGGAAGAATTCGCATCCATGACGCGATATGAACAGATTCTCGCCGTTGAGGAAGAATTGTCGTCATATGAGGCGGAACTGCAAAACATCACGAATCCGGTTGGAGGTGAGATCACCGGCGACGAAAAATCATGTCGACATGAGAAAGAGGATCAAGGCAGGATTGAATTTAGAATCCGGATCCTGCAAAACTTTTTGCAGCGTCTTATCGACATGACCCAGGACGGCAATACCGAATGAAGGAAATAAGAAGAAGGTCCGGCGTCATGGACCGGACAGAAACGGTGCCGTCCCGGCCGAGCAGCGAATCTTCCTTCCGAACGGATTTGCAGCAAATCAGCTTTAATCCGGAGGGGAAATCAACTGCCCGCTTCAGGCGCGCCAGGAATCGCCGCCGTTGGAGCGGCAGGGCGGTGTCTGCGCCTTTTTTTTCTTCGCCGCTTTACCGGGGCTTCCTCGGGAGAAGGCTCTGCTTCCATTTTGGCAGGCACCCCTGAAAGGTAAGCCTCCCACCATTTTAATGCCGCTTGATTTTCCCGTTTCCATTCCGCCGTGAGGCGCAGGTACGCCAGTGCATCGGCAAACCCCGCTCTGCCGGCCATGATGGCGGGGCGGCGCGGCGGCCTTCTGTGCAGCGCTGTCTGCACGGCAAGGATGGTCCGCATCTGTGCGCCGATCCGCGCGGGAAGGCTCACAATATTGCGGAGCTCCTGCAGGAAAGCCGTGCAGACGGCATCCAGCGACTGCTGGCGGGGGATGCCGTCTCTCTGGTGTTCCAGCGCCCCCTCCTCCAGGCTGGGGCCGAACAGCGCCGCAAAGAAAAGCGCCGGGGAAGGCGCTGTTCCACTTTGGAACAGCCGGTCCAGGCCTTCGAGATTTGCCGCCAGGGCAGCCCTGTGATCACTGCTTCCACTGAGCCACTGGCCAAGCAGGGGGAAAAGCGCGGCGAGAAGGCCGCTTGTTTCGAGCAGATCGAAAACCGGGCGCGAGGAACCCATCAGGAAGAGCTTCAGCATTTCTTCGTAGAGCCTTGCCGGCGATGCGCGGGAAATTGTGAAGGACAGCCGGCGGATGACCTCCCATGTGGACTCCTCGATGGTGAAGCCGTGGGTTGCGGCAAAACGAACGGCCCGGAGCATGCGTACCGGGTCTTCGGTAAACCGCTCGTAAGGGTCGCCAATGGGCCGGATCAGCCCCTCGCGCAGGTCGCTGAGCCCCGTCGAGTAGTCAATCACAGAGAAATCTTCGATACTGTAGGCAAGGGCATTGATCGTGAAATCACGGCGGAGGGCGTCCTCTTCCGGGGTGCCAAAGACGTTGTCGCGGAGAACCATTCCGTCGCTGTCCTTGAGGTGCCGGGGAGGCCGATTCTCCAGGCCTGGCTCTTCCGTCTCCTCTTCGCCGGAGGGGGCGGAGGCCCGGAACGTTGAAACCTCAAGGATTCCGTCCGAAAAGTGGAGATGAGCCAGCCGGAAACGGCGGCCGACAAGGCGACAGTTGCGGAAGAGCCGCTTGATCTGATTGGGTGTGGCGTTTGTGGCGATATCGAAGTCTTTCGGAGTGCGGTCCAAGAGCAGGTCGCGGACGCAGCCTCCGATCAGATAAGCGATGAAGCCTTTGTCCCGGAGCCGATAGAGCGTACGCAGAACATTCTGGTTTATGTGCTTCCGGGATATCCGGTGTTCCTTCCTGGGAAGAATTTGTGGTTGCATGGCCCGCACCATACCACGCTCTGCAGAAAAAGCAAAACCCCATGATCGGCAACGCCGTTGAACTTCCCGGCAGGCGTCACGAACCAGCCCGGCGATGGCCCGGATTCCCGGACATCGGCCTGCTCAACGGCAGGAGACGGACATGCGTTCGCGGCAGGGGGAAAAGCGCCCGCTTCTGGAGACTGTTCACCGCCTGCCTTGCCCGGATGCAGGCCCGTCAATCCTGGCGGTAATATTTTACCGAGTCGTTTCCCGCATTACAGAAGTCATTCCAGTTCGTCAGCGTCTGATCGATGTTCGTCATCTGGAAATGGATGCAGTAATGACCGCGAAAAATTGTGGGACTGACTCCCTTGTAGTCCCCGATAATGATTTTATTGATCTTCTCATTCCGGTAGTAGACAACGATCTTGTTCACCCCCAGCATATCGAGCTCATCAAGCTTCCAGATGCCGCTCTTGAAGATGCCGTTTGCATCGAGGGCAAGGTTCTTCTGAAATCCATCCTGCTCTGTAAAGACGCAGACGCATCGATCATCAGGAGACAGGACTTCCTTAATAAAATTCACCATAGTCAAAGACTCTTTAAAAAATGAGGACCACCCGCTTTATTCCGCAGAGGGAATGCCGCGGTTCAACTTCGCATCGCCTTTCTGGAGCAATCACCAGGGGCTGAGTTGATTGATGAAGAAAAACGACACGATAACACGTTCCGCCCAAACCATGTCTCCTTCATACTCCGGAACAAAATGGTCTGTCAACACGAAATCACGCCCTTTCCGTGGACAGTCTGCCTGCCGGCACGGCCGATCCGGCCGCCGCAATCGGGGCCTCCTTCATGCGCCTAATCTCCTGGCCTGTTGAAGGCAAAGCAGGCCGCATGCAAAAGCATCCGTTGACGATTTGTCAATTTCTGCTAAGCTTCAATAGAATTCCCCTTCGCCAGCCCCGGGAATCCAGGCAGGAGGACACGAGACAGCCGATCATCGTCAACACAGCCCAACGTCTATAGACCTTTAAACGGGAGAGGATCATGGGAAAGACGGGCATTGTAAGAGACATCAGGTATCTGGATCATCATCCCGGATTTGGACATCCGGAAAGCCCCCGCAGGCTGGAAGCCATTTATGACATGCTCGAAGATTCCGACATGGCGGGAAATTTCGTGGATATACCGGCCAGGCAGGCCAGCGCGGAAGAGCTTCACCGGATCCATGTGCCGCGTTACGTGAAGAGGGTCGCAGCGACCGCAGGAATGGCCTATGATTACCTGGACCCGGACACGACCACCTCGTCCGGATCCTACGAAGCGGCGTTGCTCGCTGCGGGGGGGATGTGCGAGGCCATCTCGATGGTGGCCTCCGGCAAACTGCAAAACGCCTTCGCCCTGGTGCGGCCTCCGGGGCATCACGCCGAATCGGACGAGGGCCGGGGCTTCTGCCTGTTCAACAATGTGGCCATCGGCGCCAGGTACGCCCAGGCAGCCCTTCATCTCAAGAAGATCCTCATCATCGACTGGGATCTTCATCATGGAAACGGCACCCAGCACTCCTTCGAGCAGGATCCCTCCATCCTCTACTTCTCAACCCACCAGTACCCCCATTACCCGGGGACCGGTTCCTATCGAGAAGTGGGCAGGCAGGAGGGGGAAGGCTTCACCGTAAATGTCCCGCTGTCCACGGGATACGGAGACGGAGAATATGCCGTCATTTATGAGAGGATCCTTCACGGCATCGCACCGGACTTCAAGCCCGACCTCATCCTGGTGTCGGCCGGCTTCGACATCCACCGGGGAGACCCCCTGGGGGGGATGAAGGTGTCCCCGGAAGGTTTTGCCGGGCTGATGCGCATCATTCTGGATATCGCCGAATCCTGCTGCCGCGGCAAGGTTGTGCTCACCCTCGAAGGGGGGTATGACCTCAAGGGGTTGAGAGACTCCGTCAGGGCGGTCCTGAAAGAGCTGGCCGGGCTGTCCTTCACAAACCACGCGGCCATGGCGGCGCTGGCAAACCCGGTGTCCGTTGACAGGGCGTTGGGCCATGTCTTCCGGGTTCACAGCCCGTACTGGAAGAACTTGAGGCCTTGACAGATTTTTACCTTCTTCATGAACGCCGGAATGTTCTCAGCGGGCAGACCTGCGCCCTGTCCACGGAAAGTGGCTCGGGAAGAAGCGCGGATCGGAAACCTGTCGGGAGAGGAATTGAAAGAGCTGTCTTCGCGGGGGCAATGAGGGCGGGATTCGGCGCTTCATTGACCTTCTGGTGAGAATGTTCGGGACAGGGGGCAAAAAAGGAAAAGGCCATGGAAAGCGAGTGGCGCGACAAGGATTTTTTGAAGAACCGGTGGAATCTGCGGGAGGAAGAGCTTGTCGAGCTCGTCTTTCGACGGATAGTGGCCCCCTACTGGAAAAGACCCGACGGGGTTTATATGCCGCTTTCCCATGAAATCTCCGCTCAGGAAGAGGGGTGCGCCTATCATCGCTGGATGAACGCGTGGCATGCCTGCCACGATGTTCGAACCATCACGGAAACCGACATCATGAGGGAACTGGACACCCTCTACATATGGTTTCGATGGCGTGACATTCATGAGGCGGAACAGGCGGGAACGGTCCCCCTGGAGCCCGCCGGAAAACAAAAAAGCGAAGGGCGCAGCATTGCGGGCAAAGTCGGCGGACCGACACCGGGCGGACCTGAACAGGACGCGCGTACAGAGGGCGAATAGATCCGGCCCGGCCTTGCCGCAGCATTCGCGGAAGTGGAACCGTCAAGGCTGTCCATTCAATAACGTCCCCTGTTGTGCGATCCTGATCAAAAGGCGCCATCCTGGAATCCGCAGCGGGGCAACTGGGAACGTTTTGTGATCCGGGGTTCGTTTCGGCCTGGAAGAGAGGAGTGGCGAAATGGAGGAGGAGTCAAAATCCAAGGGCTGGTGGCAGACCCTGCCCGGCGTCCTGACGGCGGTTGCCGCCATCATCACCGCGGTTGCAGGGCTGATTATCGCTTTGCACCAGGCGGGCATTCTGGGTGGCGGAGGGAAACCCACGTCGACGGAACAGGGATCCCCCTCACAGGGAAAAGTGGAGCAGCCTCGGCCGGAAGCGAAGCCAACGGCGACGGAAGAAAAACCCCGGCCTGCAGCGGAACCGGCCGCTGAAGCAGGAGCGGCTCCGGATTTGTTTGTCAGCGAGTTCTCCTTGAATCCGTCCCCTCCCGTCCAGGGAAGGCCGGTGTCCGTCCGCATCGGTGTTTACAACAGGGGAAAAGCCGCGTCCGGACCCTTTACCGTCCAGTGGTGGCCCGGCGAAAATTTCCCGGCAGCGGCCTGCACCTGGCGGATAGACGGCTTGGCGGCCCGGGGCGGAAGGGTCCTCACCGGCACCTACGAGGGATATCGAAGCTGGTATGCGAAACTGGTGACAAAATCGGTCGTCGACTCTTCCGGCGAGGTGCCGGAAAGCAACGAGGCCAACAACGTTTACAGGCAGACCATTCGTGTGGCCAGGCCCTGAGCGGAAGGGGCCCGCCATCACGCCCCCTGTCGCCCTTCCGGGATGCCGGCCACCGGGAAGCGCCTTTTCACCGCACCGCCCGCAGCCACCGGTCTTCCGGGTCATCGATGGCGGCCGGCAAGACCCGGCCGCCCTTTTCATCCCGATCCGCCATCCCGGGCCCCGCAAACCGCCGGGATTCGATGCCGGGCCCGGGATTGGGGAAAAAGCAGGCAGGCGGACCGGCCTTACGGAATTCTCCCCTTTCAGGGCAAGACGGCCTGTTTGAACGTCTCGAAGCCGACGCCCTCGATGAAATCGCCCAGGCGCTGCTTCTTGGCATTTTCCTTATAGTAGTTCACCACCTTGTCGATAAGGGCCAGGGCCTCGTCATCCGACAGGTTCTCCGCCAGGAGCTGACCGATTCTCGGTCTCGCGCTGGCGCATCCGCCGACCAGCAGCCTCCAGCCCTTGGGGGTTCCGATCAGCCCCACGTCTTTGATGGCCGATTCAGCGCACGAATTGATGCACCCCGACACCCCCATCTTGAATTTCCAGGGGAGCTCCATGCCGTGATAAATCTGGTCCAGCTTCAGGCCCACTCCCACGGAATCCTGCTGCCCCCTCTTGCAGAAGGTGGTCCCCGGACAGATCTTGACGCTTCTGATGCAGAGGCCGATGGCCGCCCCGGGGGGCATTCCCAGATCCGCCCAGGCATGGTCGATGTCATCGGGATCGATTCCTACGATGGCTATGCGCTGGGCCGACGTTATCTTCAGCGCCTTCGCCTTGTACTTCTCGGCGACGTCGGCGATCTTCCGCAGACCCGCCGGATCGATGATTCCTCCGGGGATGTGCGGAGCAATGGCAAACGTTTCCTTGTCCCTCTGAACAATGGCCCCCTTTTCCAGAATGTCTTTGGACATAATCGATTCGAACCTCCTGAAGTTTTAGTTTACTGTTCTGAAAATCCATATTACATTGTTTTGAGCTGTAAGTAAATCGCGGCAGCGCCCACCGGAATCGGCGGAATTGATCACCGGATGCTGAAGCAGATTGAATCGTTTCCTTTTCTGGAAAAAGATTCTCCCCGGCCGTTATCTCAATGCCAATGGCATTCCGTCACGGCGGTCATCCCGGAGCGCCCCGCGGGATTCCCTCTTCAACCCGGACTGTGGTAAAAAGAACACAGCGCGCTTTCAACGCGGAGGGCGGAACACGGAACGGCAAAAAATATAATAATATTATCAACTGCTTAGAAATGCGGTCCTCGCGAAGTGTGACTTTTTTCTCTGGAACATGTCTTGCTTTATCCGGTCAGCTATCTATTAACGAAGGATCCTATTTATGAATTTTCAAAAAACTCTCAAAAATGAACTGACCTGCCAGAGTGTAGGGTTGCATACCGGTAGAAAAATCACCATGACCATCAGGCCCGCGGCCTCAGATGAGGGCATTCTGCTGGTCCGCAGGGACAAGGACCGCGGCCATCGCATCAAGGTCTCCCTGGAAAACGTTACGGACACCACCTTGGCAACAACCATCGGCACGAACGGCACGGCGGTTTCCACGGTTGAACACATCCTTTCGGCATTCAGCGGCATGGGCGTGGATAACGCGATTATCGAAGTTGACGGGCCGGAAATTCCGATCATGGATGGCAGCGCCCTTCCATTTGTCGAAATGGTGAAGAAGGCCGGCACCTGCATGCAGGAGAAATTAAGGGAATACCTGGTCGTAACAAAACCCGTTCATGTATCGGAAGGGGAGAGTTACGCGATGTTTGTGCCCTCGGCCTCTTTCGAAATCACGTACAGAATCAAGTTTGACCACCCCTCCATCGGGGTTCAGTCCTATCATCTCATCGTGTCGGACGAATCGTACGAACAGGAAATCTGCAATTCCCGGACTTTCGGGTTTTTAAAGGATGTGGAATACCTTCAGGCCAGAGGCCTGGCCCTCGGCGGTTCTCTCAAGAACGCCGTCATCCTGGACGAAACCAGGATCATCAACAAGGAGGGCCTGAGAGCCCCGGATGAATTCGTCAAGCACAAGATCCTGGATGCGATCGGGGATCTCTCGCTGACAGGAATGCCCGTTATGGGGCATTTTGTAGCCTACAAATCCGGCCACAAATTGAATTCCATGCTGTTGAAGGCATTGTTCGAACAAAAAGAAAGCTGGACGACGGCGACGGCGGTGAATATCCAGGAGCCTTACGAAGCGCTGAACGCCCTGGATGCCCCTTCCTACAAAATGCTGAACGCCGTCCACGCGTAAGGCATCGACCGGACCCCTGCGGCGGAAACGCCGCAGAGAACTTCCTCCCGGAATCTTACCATCCCGATTCCCCATCAACGTCCGCCCGCATGGCGGCATCGTAGGCTCCGCCGCATTGGGGCACATGCCCGCGCCCCCTCTGCCGTGTCGACCGGCCGTTATCTTCGCCCGGCCACGGGATTACAACTGCTTGTTCACCCGCCGCCGGGATGGGTTTCTCAGTTTGCGGATGACATTGATCTCGATGGGATCGGGAATCTCCTCCTCGCTTTCCCCCTTCTCCAGCTCTTCGTCACCGTAATCCATTCTCTCGCTGATTCCAAAACGCATCCGGAGAACCTTTTCTTCCCGGGGGGTAAGCGTCGACAAGATCTTTCTTGTCTGCTCCGCCAGGTCCATGCTGATTGTTGCTTCCGAAGGCGACATGATCTTCTTGTCCTCGATGAAATCGCCCAGATGGCTGTCCTCCTCTTCCCCGATGGGCGTTTCCAGCGAGATGGGCTCCTTGGCGATTTTCAGAACTTTTCTCACCTTCTCCAGGGGATACTCCATCTTGTTGGCAATCTCGTCGGGACTCGGCTCCCGGCCCAGCTCCTGCACCAGATAACGCGAAGTGCGGATCAGCTTGTTGATGGTCTCAATCATGTGCACGGGAATCCGGATGGTTCGGGCCTGGTCTGCAATCGCCCGGGTGATCGCCTGCCGGATCCACCAGGTTGCATAGGTTGAAAATTTATATCCCCGCTGATATTCGAACTTATCCACGGCCTTCATCAACCCGATATTGCCTTCCTGGATCAGGTCGAGAAACTGCAGGCCACGGTTCGTATATTTCTTCGCGATACTGACCACCAGGCGCAGATTGGCTTCCACCAGCTTCCGCTTGGCCTCCTCGGCCTTTTTTTCGCCGTTCTCGATGTTAAAGAGTATTTTTTTGAAGGCGGTGGTCGAGTAGCCTGTCTCCCTCGAAATATTCTTGAGCTTCCGGTTGGCCTCCCGGATCGCGGAATCCGCGGCTTGCAGCTTATCCAGCGTAATGCCGTACTCTCCGCAGACAGCCTCCTCCGACTCCTTCTTCAGCCTGGCACAGGCCTTTTCGATCTGCGTGAGCGAAAGGCCTGTTTCATCCTTGCACCTCTGGATGTCCTCCTCTGCCTTTTCCAGGTCGGAAAGGTAGACCTTGATATTGGAAATGAGCTTGTCGATCTGTTTTTTCCCGAACCGGACTTTCCGGCAAAGCCGGGTAATGGCTTTCTTGTTTTTTTCCAGCTGGATTTTTAAGGCCTTTCTATCCTCCTCGCCGATGTCCTTCGCCTTGAGCCTCTGAAGAATGACTTCGTTCTTGCCGTCCAGCATGGCGACCTTATCGAGCAGTCTTACAACACGCTCCCGCTGGGTATCCTCCTCGACATAACCGTCTTCATCCTCGAGATTATCAATGACATTCTTGATGCGGATCTCATCCGTTTTCAGCTTTTTCCCGATATCAACGACGTCCTTTACGGAGGCCTTGACGCCGAAGACGGCCCCCATGGCCTCGGAAGCGCCCTCTTCAATGATCTTGGCAATCTCCACCTCACCCTCACGGCTCAGCAGGGACACGTAGCCCATCTCGCGCAGATACATCTTCACCGGGTCGCCCGTTTTGCCCACGACGGACATCATATCGACGAGTTCGCCTTCCTTTGCTGTGGTCTCGTGCTCTTCGACGGGGCTCTTCACCAGGATCTTTTCGCCCTTGTCCGTATCGATGATATCGATGTTCTTTTCTCCAAACAGCATGATGATATCGTCGATCTGATCGGAAGACGTGATGTCGGACGGCAAAAGGTCGTTTACATCGTCATACGTCAGGAATCCCTTTTCCTCGCCCAGCGAGATCAACTTTTTAAAGTCTTCTGATTGTATATCTTTTCCCATAACGGTCACTCCATGAATTCGGTGAATGATCAGGACAAAAAGCCGGGGAAGGCCTACAAATCCTTTTCTTCCCTCATTAATCGCTCTTTTTCCATTAAAAGTTTTCGGCCAAGATCTGAATCTCCGGAGGATTGAGCAGCCGACAGACGCTCCGTCAGGCTTTTATGCCGCTCCTTGTACCAGCGCCTCTTCACCTGCCGGATCATGTCAGAGGAGAGAGGCCCCAGGCTCTCCTTCGAAAAAGGGCTTTCCTGGATCAGCAATTTCACCAATGCCTCCGAACGTTCGGAAGGCTCCTGCCCCTGGAGAAAGGAAAGGGCGCTTTCGGGAGCCGGGTTTGCCTCCCCGGATACGTAGCGGCCCCAGGCCTCTCCGATGGACTTCAGTTCGCGATCCAGAAAATAGTTCATCGCATTTGCCTCAACGACGGAAGGAACAACCGTCGGACATTCCATCATGAGATGAATGAGATTGACTTCCGGTCCGGCCGCTCTTTTTTCCGGCCGCCGGGACGGTGGGGCTTCCCTGCTTCGTTTTGGAGAAAGCCGCCCGTACACTTCTTTTTTCAGGATGTCCTGATCGATGCCCAGCTTCTCCGACACCCGCTTGATAAAGAGATTCCGGTCGATGACATCCTCGATCCCGGTTATGAACGCAGCCGCCCGGACGGCGGCTTCTCCCCGCTCCTCGAAGGTCGCACCTCCCCCAATGACGGTGTCGATATAATAATCAACGATCGAGGGGGCCTCTTCCACTCTCCGTTCCAGAGCCTCTCCGCCGAAGCGGCGTACAAAATCGTCGGGGTCCAGCCCTTCAGGGAGAATGACGGCCCTCGCATCCATGTGCGCCGCAACGAACAGCTCCACGCTTCTCGCCAGCGCCTTCTTTCCCGCCTCGTCTGAATCGAAGAGAACGGCAGCCCGCTCGGCATAACGCTTGATCAAGACGACATGGTCCCTGGTCAGGGCCGTGCCCAGCGTCGCCACGACATTCCTGATTCCCGCATCCCAGAGAGCGATCAGATCAAAATATCCTTCAACGAAGATTCCATACCCCTTCTCTCGGATCGCGTCTTTCGACGAATTCAATCCGTAAAGCTGCCTTCCTTTGCTGTAAGCAGCCGATTCCGGCGAATTCAAGTACTTCGGCTCGCCGTCCCCCAGAATTCTGCCTCCAAAGGCGATGATCCTTCCTTCCACGTCCTTGACGGGAAACATCAGCCGGTGACGAAAGCGATCGTACTGAACGTCCGGCCGGTCTTCCTTGACCACGATGAGGCCGGCTTCGGCGGCCATTTTTAACGAAACCTTCTGCTGTTCGAGATGGCTCTTCAAATGCCGCCAGCCATCGGAAGCATATCCCAGGCCAAATTCCTTTATGGTGGACTCTTTCAGCCCCCGTTCCTTCAAATAGCTCAGCACAGCCTTCCCGCCGGGGGATAACAGGTTGGCTGTAAAATAGGCTGCTGCAATGTGATTGATTTGGATGATCTGCTCTCTGGCATTGGGTGAATGTTTTCCCCCTCGAAGAAAAGGAGAAGCAGGAAGAGCAACCCCCGCCCTGTCCGCCAGCAGCTTCAAGGCCTCTGGAAAGGTCGCGTTGTTCAGGCGCATCAAAAAGGCGAAAATATCCCCTTTTTCTCCGCAGCCGAAACAATAGAACATCTGTTTTTCACGATTCACCGTGAAAGACGGGGTCTTTTCGTTGTGAAAAGGGCACAGCCCCAGAAAATTCCTCCCGGCTTTTTTCAGGGAGACATACTCCGATATCAGTTCGACGATATCCAGCCTGCTTTTGATTTCCGCTACCTTGTCCCCGGGCTGAACTCCTTTCACTTCGCCACTCCGTCACGGCCGCATCATCACGAACCGGAAAGCCTCGCCTTCAACCGTTCGTTGACCGCCTTGCCGTCCGCCTTTCCCGTCACCTTGGGCATCAGGACTTTCATAACCTTCCCCATATCCTTGATGCTGGCCGCCTGGACCTCCTGGATGGCCTTTTCAATCTCGGCATCCAGTTCCTCTTCGGAGAGCTGTTGGGGCATGAACGCCTGTATCATCTCCAATTCCAGGGACTCCTTCTGAACTAAATCGTCCCTTCCACCGAGTTTGAATTGTTCGATGGAATCCCTTCTCTGCTTGGCCATGGATGAGAGCAGCTGCAGGACTTCCGCTTCGTTCAGCTCCCTGTGCAAGTCTATTTCCCTGTTGTGCAGGGCGGCCTTCATGAGACGCAGCGTCGAAAGACGCGCCTTGTCCTGCTGCTTCGCCGCCTTTATCAACTCTGTTTCCACGATTTCCTTGAAGCTCATTGTTTCTCCCTTTTTCCGTTCTTTGTTCCGCCATTCCAGGATTTGCCCCTTACTACAGGATGAGGATTCATCAAAAGCAAAACAACACACAAGGGCGGACTTGCGTGCTGGGGATTAAACGAGGAGTTTCTCTTTGAAAGAATAAGGATCTATGGCTGCACCTCTGCGGATTTCAAAATCACCATGTCATGAAAGAGCCTTACCTTACACATCAGGAAGCGGCCAATCCGCGGAGCAGACAGCCGCGCAGGAATGCATCTGAGAATCAATATCGTAACTAAATTTAATTACTTCTGAAGACTTGTCAACGTCTTTATTTATCCAACTTCATCCCTCAGTTTGCGCCCCCCCAGCACGTGCATATGGAGATGGAAAATGACCTGGCCGCCCTCCGCGTTGCAGTTGATGACGACTCGGAACCCCTTTTCATCAATGGATTTGAGCTTGGCGACTTTCTGGGCCGCGGCCATCAACTTCATGAGATCCGTCATGGAATCGGAGGAGACATCCATCAACGTGGAGATGTGGCGCTTGGGAATCACAATGACGTGCACCGGTGCCATGGGGTGAATGTCATCAAAGGCCAGTACGGAATCATCCTCATAAACCCTGGAGCAGGGAATCTCACCCCCAATGATCTTGCAGAACAGGCAGTCTTCCGACATGTTGCGCTCTCCTTCTTTGATAAAACATTCCGGCAGATTTCAGGTTTTCGGTCTCTTCCTTTCCTGCCTTCCTCCCCTTCCGCCCGCTTCAGAGCCAGGGGGGGCAAGCCGGACAGATGGAGGCGATGCCGGTTCATTTCGGGCGCGGCCCGGAAAATGGACGGGGCTGCCAAAGGAAGGAACACGCTGTTCGCACCCCGGGCTTCAGACCCGCTTCGTCAGGCGGATCGCCTCTTCAAGGGAAATGGCGCCTGAATAGAGGGCCTTGCCGACAATAACGCCCGAAATGCCCGCCTCTTCCAGGGGAAGGAGCTTTTTGATGTCTTCGAGGGTCGCGACTCCACCGGAGGCGATCACCGGAATTTCAATCTCTTCGGCCAGGCTTTTCGTAGCATCCACGTTTACCCCGGTCTGCATCCCGTCCCTGCTGATATCGGTATAGACCACGGCGGCCACGCCGCGGTTTTCGTAGGACTTTGCCAGCTCCGAAGCCGTCATTTCGCTCTGCTCCGTCCAGCCCTCGACGGCAACCTTCCCGTTGGCCGCATCGATGCCGAGGATGATGCGCCCCGGAAACATTTCACAGGCTTTATACACAAGCAGACGATCCTTGAGGGCGGCCGTTCCCAGAATCACCCACTGCACCCCCATATCCAGGTAGCTCTTTGCGGTCGCCAGGTCCCGGATTCCGCCGCCGATTTCCACGGGAAGGGAGACCTCCCTGACAATTTGACGGATGATCCCGGCATTGACCGGTGCGCCGGCAACCGATCCGTCGAGATCCACCAGGTGCAGGCGCTCAGCGCCTTTCTCGCGCCACAACCGCGCCATCTCGGCAGGGTGGTCGGAGTATACCGTGACGCGGTTAAAGTCTCCCTGAAGGAGCCGTACGCATTTTCCATCCTTCAGATCTATTGCAGGAATAATAACCACTTCGAAAAACCCTCTCAGAAATTGACGGATTTGACACGACCGGGCCTTGACGCCCTTCGGGGAAATCTTAAACCGGGCCCGCCGGAACGCCGATTTGGAGGCAGACGCCGCTAGTTCGCACCTGGAAAGGTCTCAATCATTCCCGCCGCACCTTCGTCCGTAAGCTCCCTGGCTGTCAGCCAGCGGCCCCGCTCCTTGTAAAAGGCAAAAAGCTGGAAGATGTTTTCCATCAGCGACGTCTGGGTTTTGTCAAACTTGCCCCTCCAGATCAGTGAGCCGTCGCGGACATCGATGAGATGCAGGGCAAAGGCGACCGAGGCGGCCTGGTCCGTCCCGTAAGCGTAACCTTTACGCTCCCGGAAACGATAGACATGGCCATACAGGATCGCATCGGCGCCCAGCTCCCGCCCGACCTTGCCCAGGGAGCCCTTCAGGGAATCCTTCAGGAAATCCGAGGAAATCCGCTGGTATACCCCCTGGGTTCTTTCCGGCGGAACGATTTCGAATTTTCCCGTCTTCTCGAGCCGCGACAGGACAACTTCCTCCACAACCCTTTCGGCCTGAGGCTCGACACTGCCGAGAGTCACAACGGCGCCGCAAACCTCGCAACGCACCGTATTGTCCACGGCTTCATCCGAATCGAGCTTCTGGATGGGGAAAACGGCGATGCGGTGAACGTTGATCGGCTCATCCAACGCATAGGTTTTCGTTGAAAGATTATGCGGAGCGCAACCGATGAGAAATACAGACAAGATGACAGCAACCAGGAGGCAGGCAACCGCAGGCCTCCTGGCTTTCAATAGGATGAACAAAGTCCCCATTTCCTCTCCCCGTGACGGCATAAATGTTAACTTACAAGCAGCCTTTTGTGGATAGCACACCGGAAATCCTGCTGTCGGTGGTTACGGCCATGCTCAATGCACGGGCAAAGGCCTTGAAGATGGCTTCTGTAATGTGATGGTTATTTTCACCATAAAATACATTGATATGCAAGGTGATTCCACTATGATCTGAAAAGGACTTGAAAAATTCCTTGATCAGCTGAAGGTCGAACCCTCCGGCCCTTGCACCGGGAGAAAATTCGACGCGGTACACCAGGTAAGGCCTTCCTGAAACATCCACGGTCACGGAGCACAAGGTCTCGTCCATGGGTACGGTCGCCGTTCCATATCGGGTCATGCCGGTTTTGTCACCGACGGCATCCTTCAATGCCTGCCCCAGGCAGATGCCCATGTCTTCCACAAGGTGGTGGTCATCGATCTCGGTATCCCCCCGGCCCTTGATCGTCAGATCAAAAAGTCCATGCCGGGCGAAGAGGGTCAGCATATGATCGAAGAATGGGACCGAGGTGTCTATGGCGGCCCGGCCGCTGCCGTCGAGATTGATTTCCACAGAGATGTCGGTCTCCGAGGTGCTTCGTTGAACCCTAGCCTGTCTTGCTGTCATTGCTCCCGTCAACACTCCTTTCCCGATCTTGCCCGTTCGTCTCCGGCCTTTCCGTTCCCCCTGCCCTCAAATGACCTTGTGCAGGGGATACTCGATGATCCCTTCGGCCCCGCCCTCCTGGAGCAGGGGGATCAGGTCCCTGACGGACTTCGCATCAAGGATCGTTTCAACCGCAAGCCAGTCGGTGGAATACAGGTTGGAAATCGTCGGAGCCCTCAGTGAGGGGAGCAGCTGAATCACCCGATCCAGGTTCTGCCTGGGCACGTTCATTTTGATTCCCACCTTGCCCATGGCCTGGAGGGAACCGTTCAGCAGCGTCCGGATCTGTTCGATCTTCTGACGCTTCCAGGGATCATCCCAGGCCGCCTCGTTGGCGATTAAAACCGTGTTGGTCCGCATCAGTTCATGGATGATTTTCAGGTTGTTTGCTCGAATCGTGCTCCCCGTCTCGGTGACTTCCACGACGGCATCCACCAGGCCTTCAACGACCTTGGCCTCCGTCGCCCCCCAGGAAAACTCGACGTGAACACGGATGTTTCTCTCCTTGAAGTACCGCTCCGTAAAGCTGCGCAGCTCCGTTGCGATGCGCTTTCCTTCGAGATCCTCTATCCTGGTGATCGGAGAGTCCTCCCGGACAACGAGGACCCACCGGGCCTGCTTGGCCGATGTCTTTGAGTAGACTAGGTCCTGTATCTCCACGACATTCGAGCCGTTTTCGATGATCCAGTCCTTTCCCGTCAACCCCATGTCCAGCGTGCCGTCTTCCACGTACCGGGACATTTCCTGGGCCCTGACCAGGGTGCAGGAAAGCTCCTCGTCGTCGACATCGGGGAAGTAGCTTCGACTGTCATAGGTGATGTGCCACCCGGCCCTTCCAAAAAGATCGACGGTTTTCGTTTCAAGGCTCCCCTTGGGTATCCCCAGCTTCAACTTATTATTCATTTATAGACGTCCTCCGGATCCACCAGTCTTTCGCCGACAATTTCGACGCCCCCGGCGGTGATCTTCCTGTAGAAACAGGACCGGTAGCCCGTATGACAGGCCGCGCCGGCCTGCTCGACCTTCAGAAGAACCGTATCCTCATCGCAGTCGATCCGAATCTCCCTGACCGTCTGAAAATGACCCGATGTCTCACCCTTGATCCAGAGGCTGTTCCTGGAGCGGCTCCAATAGGATGCTTTTCCGGTCTCCAGAGTTTTAAGCCAGGCTTCACGATTCATGTACGCAAGCATCAGCACTTCGCCGGTGTCGTAATCCTGGACGATTGCAGGTATCAATCCGTTTCCTTTTTCAAAATTCGGTTCCAACATCCTGTTTCTCCTCGCTGAATATCACCCTACACAAACGCGTTTTTAATAAAACGCATCTATTATCAAAGCAGGAAATGCTAATTTAAAAACCCCTGATGATCAAGCTTTTTTTCCATTTTCCCCCTGATTTCTCTTGACTTTCATTTTAGAGCAACCTATCTCAGAACAGATGATGCGATACAGCACTCAGAGGCTCCAATGTCCGCTGAAAACATTTGCTTTGAATTCTCGGGGCCGTTTTATTTATAATGAGTCATCACATTATGTAAGGGAGGTAAACGGCGATGTCACTATTGACCGGCGGCGCAATTTCGACGTTTCTTGGGTTGCTTGGGCTGATCTTCTGGTGGTCTGATTTCGTGGCGCTCTTGAAAGGGGCCGTCCCCATATTCCTGATCCTGGGGGGTGTCCTGGCCGTCTATATCGGTTTCGATGACATCCAGGACAAATTGAACCGCGAGCGGCAGAAGCAGGATGAAGAGCTGGCAAGGGCGCGGGATGAAATCGAGGCCGTAAAGGCCCAGACCAACCTGTATCGTGAAGAGCTGGACAGGTTGAGGGAAGGGGCTTCGAAGACATCCGCCGGGGAGTGACTCTCTTCTGAAAACACTCAGCTGCCATGACCTGTCCTGTCGACGAAAGACATTCTTTTTCCTTACCGCCTTCTGAAATATGCACTATTTTTTTAATCCTCAGAGCATTGCCGTCTTCGGTGCAACCCCCAAAACCTTCAAGGGGGGATATGCCATTCTCAGGAATCTGATTTCGACGTTCCAGGGACGGATTTATCCCGTCAACCCCCAGCATGCAAGCATTGAAGGCATTCCCTGCTTTCCCGCTCTGGCGGACATCGAGGGACCCGTCGACCTGGTGATCCTCTTCATCGCGGCCAGGATGGTTCCCGAAGCGCTGGAGCAATGCGCCGCCAAAGGCGTCCGGGGGATTATGATCGAATCGGGCGGATTTGCGGAGACGGATGACGAGGGAAGAGCCCTTCAGCGGGCGATCTCGGAATTTGTCAGACGAACGGGAATCCGGGTTTGGGGACCGAACTGCATGGGGCTCGTGGACGGCATCAGGGGGCACATCTTCTCTTTCACGGACCCGAAGGTCCTTCCTTCCTGCCTCCTCCCCGGACCGGTGTCCCTGATTGTCCAGAGCGGCATGCTCTCCGCGGGGTTTGTCGTCGACATCTTGAGCCATGGGATCACCGGCTTCAGCAAGATCTGCTCGATCGGCAACAAGGCGGACATCCACGAAAGCGACGTCCTTGCCCATCTCCTCGAAGATCCCGACACCCGTTCCGTCGGCCTCTATCTCGAATCCTTCATTGACGGCAGACGCTTTCTGGATCTTTGCCGGAACAGCGACAAACCCGTGGTCGTCCTGAAGGGGGGAAAGAGCGAAACGGGGGCGCAGGCCGCCATCAGCCACACCGCCAGCCTGGCAGGCAATTACCGGGTTGCCGCCGGCGCGCTCGCCCATGCCGGAGTTTACGAGGCGCAGGACTTCAAGCAGCTTGTCGATTTCTGCCGGACGCTTGCCCTCCACCCCCCCCGGCGCAGCCGATCCCGGGGACGGATCGCCGTGATCACCTTCAGCGGCGCTTCGGGCATCGTGTCCTCCGATTTCATGGAAGAGCAGGGTCTTAGCGTTGCCGAGCTTTCGGAGGCAACGAAAATCCGCCTGGGCCGCCTTTTTCCCCAGTGGATGCCCGTAGCCGATCCCGTGGACATCTGGCCGGCTATCGAACAGCACAGCGGAACGGATCTCGACATCTACAGCCTCGCCCTGGAAGCGGTTCTTGACGACCCGGGTGTGGATGCCGTCCTCGTCCATTCCTTTTCGGGATACACGCGAATCCGGCTGAACCTGGAGGAAATGTCCAGGCAGAGCCGCGCTTCCGGAAAACCCGTGCTGCTGTGGCTGCTGGGCAGGCATGAAGAGGTCTTTCAGGCCAGGAAAAGAGCCCGCGACCTGGGGCTCCTGGTCTTTCAGGAGTTGCACCGGGCCGTGGAGTGCCTGTCCATTCTCTTTCAGCCCTCGGGAAAGCTTCCGCGGTTCGAGGGGGCTCAGCCCGTCCCGGCGCCAAGTTCAACGGGGCTTTCAGCGGATCTTTCCCGCGTCCTGGAAGATGCGGAGGGTCCCCAGGATGAGTGGACGTCCAAAAGGATTCTTCAAGCCTTCGGTATTCCATCCGTGGAAGAGGCCGTGATTGAGGATTTTTCCCGATTCGAGGGGGTGGCGGCCCGGATGGGTTTTCCCCTGGTAATGAAGGGACTGCAGCCGGGGGTTGTCCACAAGACGGAGCACGGGCTGATCGTACTGAACATCCGGAATCCGCAGGAGGCAGGAGAAAGCTTTGAGCGGCTCATGGAGAGGATGAACGGTAACGGTTCGGTATTGCTCCAGAAGCAGGTGCAGGGGGGTGTGGAGCTGATCCTGGGCGCCATCCGTGACCCCCAGTTCGGCCCCTGCGTCATGATCGGCGTTGGCGGAGTCCTGGCCCATCTCGTCGCCGACACCGTTTTCGCGCCCGCCCCGCTGGGCCGGGAGGAAGCGCTAGACGCCATCGGCCGGCTGCGGACCCCCCAGATTTTAGACGGCTTCCGCGGATCTGAACCTGTCGACCGGAACGTGATCGCCGCTCTTCTGGTCAACCTGGGCAACGTGATGATCGGCTGTCCCCGCATCCGGGAAATTGACATCAACCCCGTCCTTGCGACTGGAAACAGCGCTGTTGCCGTGGATGCGACGGTCGTTTTAGGCGGCCCCATTTCAAGGACAGATCACCGGTAAGGAGAAAAAGGAGTGAAAGGTCCAAAAAAGGAAGTAGAGATTGCGAGCGACCCGGCTCTTGAAGAGGGAATCAGAAAAAGCGCCGAAGGCGGCGAGCTGAGCTGCGCGGCGGCCATGCAGATCTCCGCGCAGTTCGGAGAGACCCACGGGAATCTGGGACAGAGGCTCGACGCAATGAAAATCCGCCTTGTTAAATGTCAGCTTGGGCTTTACGGCTACAAGCCCGAGAAGAAGATTGTCCAACCTGCGGCGGAAGTATCGGCGGAGTTGGAAGAGGAGATTCGAAACGCCATGAAGGGAAATTCCCTGCCCTGCATAGAGGCTTGGGCCATCGCCAAGAGAAGAAGAATCCCCAAGATGGCCGTTTCCTCGGCCTGCGAAACCCTGAAGATCAAGATCAGCCCCTGCCAGCTCGGAGCCTTTTAGGGGGTCCGGCGGCCATAATTCTCCAGGTACCGGGTGGCCACGGCAATCATGACCCGGGCGTTCTCCCGGGCATGGGCCACAATCTGCTCGACCGTCAAAGGCTCTTCCGCCAGACCGTTTCCGTAATTGTCCACAGAGCAGAGCGCCCCATAGGCCAGGCCGAATTCCTGCGCCGTTACGGCTTCACTCGCCAGGGTCATGCCGACCAGGTCGGCAAACTGCGCGATCATGCGGATCTCGGCGCGCGTTTCCAGCCGGGGTCCCGGCATCTGGAAGTAAACCCCGTGGTCCACCGCATTCACCCCGCTTTGTTGGGCGGCTTCGAGGAGACGCCACCTCACTCCCGGATCGAGCTGCGGGGTCATATGGGCGTAGCGGTCCCGGAACATACTGGGAATGCCGGCCAGGAAAATGAAATCCTCGGGAATCATGATCGTTCCCGGCTTCCATTTTCGATGGAGGGAACCGGCCGAGTTGATGGCGACGATCTCCTTCACCCCCAGTTCGGCAAGGGCTTTCATATTGGCCCGATGATTGATCCGGTGCGGCAGGACGTATCGTTCGGGGTCTGCCCCATGCCGCGAAATAAAAGCGACTTCGTCGGAGCGCATCACCTCCGCAGGGCCGTATTCCGTCTCAATGAGCGCCTCCCGGAGATTTCCGAAAAGCTCGCCGCCCCGCGGGATGACCGTCCCGGAAAGAATTCCCAAAGGCCGCATCCGTCTCCTCATCCCCCTTTCCCTGCAATCACTGCCCCCCTATAACAGATCGCCTTCCTCCTGTCAAAAGCGCCGGATCTTTTCCCCGGCTCCGCCCTGAAAATGCCATTGACATCCCTCGGGAGGATATGACATAGATACAGGAAATTTAAATCTGACAGGGAGGGTCTCTCCATGAGTACGCAGGAACCAGTGGTACATGTCTCCGATGCGAATTTCGAGGCGGAAATCATCAAATCAGATAAACCGGCCCTGGTTGATTTCTGGGCAACCTGGTGCGGGCCCTGCCGGGCCATCGGTCCCCTGGTGGAAGAACTTGCCGAAGCCTACAAGGACAAGGTGAAGATATCAAAGCTCAACGTGGACGAAAACCCGAAAACCGCCGCAGATTTCGGGGTGCGCAGCATCCCGACGCTGATGCTTTTCAAGGAAGGCAAGGTGATGGACACCCTGGTCGGGGTCGTTTCGCGGGAACGGCTGGAAGAATTCATCAATCAGAGCCTCTAATGGCCCGGCGCAAGACCATAAAGCCCATGACTCACAGAACCCCTTACCTTCGCTTCCTGATCGCTGTCCTTTCCTGGATCCTGATCCTCTCTCTTTCGACAGGCTGTCAGTTGTTCAGGAAGTCGGACATGACCCGGGGGACCCCCGAGGGCCTTTACAAGAAAGGATATACCGACTACCAGAACGGCCGGTACAAAAAGGCTATTCAATCCTTTGAACGGCTCCGGGACGAGCATCCAATGAGCGAACTGGCCATTCTGGCCAAGCTGGGAATCGGAGACGCCCATTACAGCGACAAGTCCTATGCGGAAGCGGAAGCCGCCTACGGCGACTTCATTTACCTTCATCCCACGAACGAGAACATCCCCTATGTGATGTACCAGATAGGGATGTGCCATTACGAGCAGATTCTGTCCATTGACCGCGACCAGACCGAAGCCCGGAGAGCGGCCAAGGAATTCGAAAAGCTTCTGCTGCGCTTCCCGGACAGCAAATTCTCCCTGATGGCGGAAAAAATGCTCAGGGAATGCCGCATCAGGCTCGCTGAACATGAGTTTTACGTGGGGGAATTCTATTTCAAGCAGAAGAATTATCCGTCGGCGCTTATGCGCTTCGAAACCATAACCCGGGAATATGCGGGCCTGGGCCTGGATTACAAAACGTCCGTCTACATTGAGGAAACAAAAAAGCTGATGGAGCTCGAAGAGTCCAAAAAGAAGAAAGCCGATAAGAAATAAGGATTCTCCGATCGTTCATCCAGCGGCCTCGCCGCGGGGGAATGGCCCCCCGCCTATTGAGCGGGGCCTTCTCCAGCCTTCCTCATTTTCAGAAGAATTTCGTGGGCGCACGCCTCCGGAGAGCCGGCAGTATTCACGGACAGGTGCTCGCCAGGGGCAAGTTCGTTGATGGGGTCGAAATCGCTTTTCTGCGCCATATAAATCTCCCACCTGCCATCCGACGCCTCACCCGCCTCCGTCAAACGCCTGTTCAGACGCTCCTCGAGGATTTCCTCCGGGCACAGGCATTCAACCACGAAGAAATCGGCGTGCAACCCTTCGGCAAGCGACTTCGCCTTCAACCGCTCACCGCGCCTTTTATAGGAGGCGTCGATGATGACGGGCCTGCCATCCCTGAGAATTTCCTCCGCCCGGCTCAAGGCCGCCTCGTAGGTGCGCCGCGTAACTTCCTCCGAATAGATCCCCTGCCCGAACTCCGAAAAATGATGATCCTCAGCCGGGATGTTGAGAAGCTCCTTGCGGAGGGCATCCATCTGCAGGATCTCCGCCCCCAGCGGGGCCGCCAGGTTACGGGCCAGAACGCTCTTTCCCGTCCCCATCAGGCCGGCCAGCAGGATCAGCGCCGGCCTCTCCAAACGGCCGGCACAGGCGTAGGCCAGTTCAAAGTACCGTCCCGCCGCCGCTCTGGCCCCCTCCCGCTCTTCCCGACCGACGGCCGCGTCCTGGCTTTTGAAGCCGACGACCTTCCCCCGGACATAGGCATAATAGCACTTGTAGAAATTGAGGAGCCGGCGGATCTCCTCGTCCCCCGAAAGCGAGATGTAGGCTTCGACAAAGGCCTTCCCGTATTCCGGGTAGCCGTTGAAATCAAGGTCCATGGCCAGGAAAGCCACTTCCGCGGCCACATCCTCGTAGCGGAACCGCTCATTGAACTCGATGCAGTCAAAAATGA
Source organism: Syntrophus sp. PtaU1.Bin005 (assembly GCA_002067745.1). Taxonomy (GTDB): domain Bacteria; phylum Desulfobacterota; class Syntrophia; order Syntrophales; family Syntrophaceae; genus Syntrophus; species Syntrophus buswellii. Next base: position 77,503 of record MVRU01000002.1, on the reverse strand, counting down.
CGATTTCAGGATCGAGAAGACAGATGTGTTCGAGATGCAGATCGCCGTGGCAATCCCGGATCCGGTGGTTCTCCACCCGCCGCCGGAGCAGCCCTTCGCGTCTTTCGAGAAAATGGAGGGCCCGGGATTGGATGAAAGAGTACTGATAGGCGGGAATCGTTACGCCGATGAAGCTCCGCGTCTGTTCGAAATTTTCCTCGATATTCCTTCGAATCGTCTCCGGTCCGCCCACTTCGTCGATCGTTCCGCCTGTTTCCGCCCGGCGGTGAAAATCCTCGACTTTTCCGGCAACCCTCTCCATCGCGGTAGGCGGCAGGTCTCCCCGGGCCAGCAGCCTCTTGAGCATCCGCTCTTCCGGAATTTTTTTCATGACGACGGCATAGTCCACGACCTTCCCGGAATCGCCGAACGCCAGCCGCCCATCCGGTTTCTCGACGATCTCGACGACGTTCAGGTAGACCTCCGGGGCCAGCCTCCTGTTCAGCCTCAATTCTTCCCCGCAGTAGAATCGCCGCTTTTCGAGGGTCGTGAAATCCAGGAATCCAAAGTCCACGGCCTTCTTGATTTTATAAACAAGATCTCCGGCGATGAAGATGAAAGAAATATGCGTCTGCAGCAGTTCAACCCGCTCCGGGCTGCCGGGATAGAACTCCGGCCGGCTCATGGCGGCAACCAGTTGAGGATGCGTTTTCTCCATTTTTTCCCCTCTGTGGATTTCCCCCGTGATGGGCGGGAATTCGATTCGCTTTTTGTCCCGAAGGCTGCCTCATCCTTTAATCAATCCGCCCAGGTTAATCAAGATGAAACTGAGAATCGCCATGGGGCGGCTGATCAGGGTTCCTCCCGCCTGTGGTGATCGCCGGCGGAGGGCTTTTCGGACGGACTCCCGGAAAGAACATTTCCCTTGCCTTTTCCCACCGGCGCCCATAAAAAGGGGAGGTCACCGGCTGGAGGCATCACCCGGCTGCGACGGCAAACCCAAGGCATGCCGGAGCCGTCCGGGTTCTTTCCTGCCGGTTTCTGCTGGAACATCATCTTAACGTCAACGTTGACGTCCCGGAGGGAAGGTTTTATGGACAGGCAGCTAGAACGTATCGCCCGGTGGATCGTCGAGGCGAAGACGGTCGTCATCTTCACAGGGGCGGGGCTCAGCACGGAGTCGGGAATCCCCGATTTCCGCAGTCCCGGAGGCGTCTGGGACAAGTACAATCCGGAAGACTTCTATTTTGATAATTTTATCGCCTCGGAAATCTCCCGCTGGAAATACTGGCAGATGTCCACGGAAATGTACGAGCCGATGAAAAAAGCGCAGCCCAATGCCGCCCACATCGCCATTGCCGAGCTGGAAAAAATGGGAAGGCTGGATTGCGTCATTACCCAGAACATCGATAATCTCCATGTGCGGGCGGGAAGCTCGCCGGAGAAGGTCATCGAACTTCACGGCACGGCCATGTCCGTCTCCTGCCTCGACTGCCGGAAAAAATTCGACCGGGAGGAGGTGCAGAAGAAACTGAAGGAGGAAATGAAGGTACCCTACTGCGACAGCTGCGGCGGCCCTCTGAAGCCCGACACGATCTCCTTCGGCCAGGCCATGCCGGCCAGAGAAACTCAGGAGGCTTACAGCCGCTCCGCCGCCAGCGACCTGTTCATCGTGATCGGGTCTTCCCTCGTCGTTCAGCCTGCCGCATCCATGCCGGTGACCGCCAAGAGGAGCGGCGCACGGCTCGTCATCATCAACCGAGACCCGACCCCCTGCGACAGCATGGCCGACATCGTCATCCATGACCTGGCCGGTCCCGCGATGACGGCCCTGCTGAACGGCGTAAAAAGGATCGCCCAGGGCTAAAGATCTTCTTGAACGGCGGGAGCGTGCGGTTCCGCCGCCTTCATACCGAACTGCAACTTTCCAAAAAGACGGGACACGGCTCGATGGCGCCGGGCACGTTTTCCGTCCTACGTCCGATCCAGCGCCCTCCGGATTGCCGTTCCGATCTGTTCCAGGCTGTAGGGCTTTCTGACGTACTCGCCCGCCCCAAGCTCCTGAGCCATTCTGACCCGCTCGGTCGCCGCAAAGCCGCTTACGATGATGGTCTTCTGATCGGGTCGAATTTCCCGGATTCTTCTCAGCGTCTCCAGGCCGTCGATCCCGGGGTCCATGATCATATCCAGCAGGATCAAGTCGACGTGACGGTTCTGTATATAGGCGACGGCCTCTTCTCCGCTCGATGCCGTGGCAGTTTCATAATTCAGATTGTCGAGCAGATTTTCGGCAAGCTCCCTCTGAAATTCCATGTCGTCGACAATAAGAATCGACTCTCCCCGACCCATGCACAACGCGTCATCCCTTTTCTTCCGTTCCCGGATCATTTCCTCGCGGGAAACGGGAAAATAGAGGGTGAACGTGCTCCCTATCCCCTCATCGCTCTTCACCTCGACGTAGCCGTGATGATCCTTCACGGTTCCCCACACAATGGCCAATCCCAGCCCCGTCCCGCTTCTTCCCATGATCTTCTTTGTATAGAAGGGCTCAAAGATCTTTCCCACATCCTTTGCCGGGATTCCGCTGCCCGTGTCGGAAATGGAGAGGATAACGTAATTTCCCTCCTGAACATCGTCGTATCCGCTGATTGCGTAGTCCACGTAGCGGTTCTCCGTCCGGATCGTCACGGTGCCCGGTCCGGCAATAGCCTCCATGGCATTGGAGACGAGATTCATGACCGTCCTGGCGAGGTGGATCGACGACCCCCGGATGCTGTAGAGATCTTCCGCGAGGACACATTTGACGAGAACCTCTCCATGGAGGGACCTCAACTTCTCGCACTCGAGGGAAGCCAGATAGTCGGAAATCAGTTTGTTGAGGTTGACCGCTTCCGAGACGGACACTCCCCGTCTTGCCAGGATCAGGAGATCCTGAATGATCGCCGAACCCTTTTCGCTGGATTGCAGAATGTGCCGCGCATTTCCCGTCAGGGAGCTGCCTTCGGGCAGCTTCGCCAGCAGCAGCTCTGCGTGACCGACCAGAACCGCCAGGACGTTGTTGAGGTCATGGGCCACTCCGCCGGCAAGCGTCCCCAGGGCCTCCATCGTTTCCGCCCGATGGAGGCGGGCCTCAATTTTTTTATACTCCGTCATATCGCGGACGCACTCTATGGCGGCGATTGTTCTCCCCCGCGAATCGCGCAGCGCCGCTGCCGTGGTGGAAAGATACCTTTCCCCTGAAGGCAGATTTGCAGCCAGGCCCTCTGCCCGCAGGATGTCTTTTCGCCCCTGGACGCCAGGATGATCCTTCTCGATGTCCCCGCTGTCGCCCGGCTCCAGGACGAAATCGACAAGAATGGGGGTTCTCCGGCCGCAGAACGGGATGGCATATTCATAATTTCCCCTGCCCAGCATGTCTTCCGCCCTGATACCGGTCAGGGCTTCCATGGCACGGTTCCAGGCGGTGACCTTCCCGTCCTGATCAACGACCATCGTGGCGTCGGGGAAAAATTCTATAATGTCCGCCTGTTCCCTCTGGGACTCCCGCAATGTTTCTTCTGCCCGCTTGAGTTCCGTTATATCCAGAAGCGAGGCAATCGTCTTGCTGGTGCCGGGAATCGAATCGAAACAGAGGACGACGTATTTGATGGCTCCATGACGATCAACAAACCGGAATTCGTCCCGCCTCCGGTCGGGGCTTTCATCCCCTTCGCGCCGACCCCGCCTGCTCAACAGCCCTTCCAGATCCTCTTGAGCGACAAATTCCGTCCAGCGCTTCTTTCCTTCAATCTCCTCTCTGCAATAGCCGGATAATTTTTCATATTCCGTGTTGACGAGGGAAATGGTTTTGTCCTTCTCCAGAACGACGGTGGCCGTTCCCGTATTCTCGAAGATTGCCCGATAAAGCTCTTCGGACTGCTTCAGGGCTTCCTCCGCCATCTTCCGCTCGGTAATGTCCATTCCAAAGGAAATCGTCCCCGTTATCTCCCCCTGTTCAACGAGCACGCTGTTACGCCAGGCGATGTAACGCTCCTCACCGGATCTGGTGAGAATGGAATTATCGAATTTCCTGGGAACCCTGTCGTTCAGAAGCCCGGAAAACTCCCTGCAGATCTGCTCATAACCGGCCTGCGGCACCATCACCTTGCACCAGTTTTTGCCCTTCAACTCGTCCATGGTGTACCCGGTGATCTCTTCCGCCGCCGGGTTGAACATCCTCAGGTTGCCCTGGGTATCCAGACCCACGACCAGGATATTGGCGGTCTGAATCAGTTCCTTGGCAAAGTCCCTGGCTGCCTTCAGCTCCTCTTCAAGCCGCTTGAGCTCCCTGCCCGATTGATCCAGCTCATCCGTTTTCAGGCGCATTTCCGCCAATTCGGCCATGAGCTGCTCCCTGGTCTTATCCTCATCTTTCATCATGAAAACATCTCTCCGGAGGAACCTGTAAACACCTGTTGACGCTTCCTGAAGATACGCGTTCCGCCCCTGATCGTCCCCGGCCCGCACCGGATCAGCGGAAGGGACGCCCCCCCGGGCGCCGCCGATGCTTCCTGGACCGGGAAAATGGAATTTCAAGATTCATTCCCTTTTCTCCCTTTCGCGCCATCTATCTGAAGGGATGGCCGGCCGTCGGACCTCCCGTTCATCAGAAAATCCCCATCCAGTGGATGCTCTCGAAAGCCTTGACTGCGTTCGTGCCTTATAATAGATTGCCGGAAAAGCGCTGGCTTGTCCCTCCATAATGAATGAATTTTTAAAGGAGATGGTTTGAAATGGCTGAGGTTGGGGAAGTGGTCATCCGGGAGTTGGAGGAAAAGGATTTGAAGGCCATCATCGAAATTGACCGGAAGCTGCTGGGCCAGAGCAGACCGGAGTACTGGCAGCTGAAGGTCGAGCTGTCAGAGCAGGCATCCCCCCTGGCTTCACTGGTTGCGGACAACGGAGGCCGGGTCGTGGGGTTTGTCCTGGGCAATGCCAGCGGATGGGAATTTGGAATCCCTGATACGGTAGGCTGGATCGACACGCTCGGTGTAGACCCGGCTTATCATCACCAGGGAATCGGTCGGCTTCTTCTTTTCGAAATGATCGGAAACATGAAAAAAGTCGGCGTGGAAAAGATCTATACCCTGGTGAGCTGGCGATCCGGAAACCTGCTCGAGTTCTTTGACAAGCTGGGCTTTCAGCGGGGGGACATGATCAACCTGGAACTGGACATACGAGGGAGGTCCATGTGAACGATCCGCATCTGGAGCGCCGCTTTACGAACCTGGTCGAGATTCTTCGCCGCCTCCGCTCCCCCGGGGGATGCCTCTGGGACCGGCAGCAGAAGAAAGAGGATATCGGCCGGTATCTCCTGGACGAATCCTACGAAGTGCTCGATGCCGTCGCTGGCGGTTCGCCGGAGGAATTGAAGGAAGAGCTGGGGGACCTGCTCTTTCAGATCCTTTTCCTGGCGCAGCTCGCTGAAGAGGCCGGCGAATTCGGAATCGGCGAGGTCCTGGATGACATCGGCGCCAAGATGATCCGCCGCCATCCACACGTGTTCGGGAACCGGGAGGTGAACAGCGTCGCCGATATCCGGGCCAACTGGGAAGAGATCAAAAGGAATACCGAGAAAAAGTACGAGAAGCATGCGAGCCTCCTGGATAAAGTCCCCCGCTCTCTGCCCGCTCTGATGCGCGCCCAGAAGGTGTCCGCACTGGCCTCGAAGTGCGGATTCGATTGGCCGAACGCCGAGGAGGTGCTCGCCAAAATTGAGGAGGAATTCTCAGAACTGAAAGCGGCGATTATCGCAGGGGACCACAGGAACATCGAGGAGGAAACGGGAGACGTCCTCTTTTCGCTGGTGAATCTCTGCCGCTTTTTTTCCATAGATGCCGAGCAGAGCCTATCGAAGACGATCCTCAAATTTCGAACGCGATTTGGCTATATTGAGGAACAACTGAAAAAGCAGGGGAAATCCCCCGAGGAGGCCACCCTGGAAGAGATGGACCATTTGTGGAACAAAGCCAAGTTTGAATTAGAGGAATAGGCCCCTTATGAAATTCTTTCTCTGTGTCCTGGGAATGGTCTTCATTGTCGAAGGCCTCCCTTATGTCGCCTTTCCCGGAAAGCTCAAAGCCTACCTGTCCAGACTTATCACCCTTCCGGACTCGACCCTGCAGTTCCTAGGGCTGATTGCCATGCTCTTCGGCGTTCTTCTGGTTTACTTTGGAAGAAGCTGAAACAAGATCATTGACTTTCCCTGTGAATTTGGATTATCAGGACCGCAGCATCGGCGGCGGAGCCCGAAAACGGGAGGGAAGCCGCCCCTGCACATCAGGAGCAAGGACAGGGGCCGTCACGAGATGAAGCTGAAAGACTTCCATTACGATCTCCCGCAATCCAGGATTGCGCAGCATCCATGCGCCCAGCGGGATCACGCCCGCATGATGGTTCTTGACCGCCGGGAAGCGCGTCTTCAGCATCGTCATTTCTTCGATTTCCCCGAATTTCTGCAGGAGGGCGACTGCCTCGTCATCAACGACTCCAAGGTGATTCCGGCCCGTCTCATCGGAACAAAGGAGACAGGAAGCCGCATCGAGGTTCTTCTCCTTTCCCGCCGCCCCGATCCGCGCCGCCCGTCGGAAGACGTGACGGCGGCCTCGCCCCCGGCTGAACCAGGCGCCGAAGAAACATGGGAGGTGCTTCTCAAGCCGGGCAAGCGGGTTTCCATCGGAACGAAAATTTTTTTCGGGGATTCGAACTGGGCCTCGGTCAGAGAGAGGGTCAGCGAAAAGAAGTGGCGGGTGGCCTTCTTCACGGCCCTGCCCTTTGATCTGTTTCTCCAGCAGTTCGGCAAGGCCCCCCTGCCCCCCTACATCAAGCGGAAGCGGGAGGATGGACCGGCGCCGCAGGACCGTGAGCGCTATCAGACCATTTATGCCCGCCATCCAGGTTCCGTCGCCGCGCCGACGGCGGGGTTCCACTTTTCGGAAACGCAGTTTCGGGCCCTGCAGGACCTTGGAGTTGCCATTGCCCCCGTGACCCTTCACGTCGGGTTCGGCACCTTTACCCCCATAGAAGCGGAGAACGTGGAGGACCACGTCATGGAGAAGGAATCGTTCTCTCTTTCCCCGGAATCGGCGGATCGGATCAATTCCGCCCGTCGGGTCATCGCCGTCGGAACGACCTCCACCAGGGTCCTGGAATCCGCGTCGGACGGTCATGGCCGCGTCCGGCCGATGTCTTCCTCTTCCGGCCTCTTCATCTATCCGGGATACCGCTTCAGGCGCGTGGATGCCCTGCTGACGAACTTTCATCTTCCCCAGTCGTCCCTGTTCCTCCTCGTGTGCGCCTTTGCCGGAAGGGATCTGATGTTCAAGGCCTATGCCGAGGCCGTGCAGGAGGAATACCGCTTCTACAGTTACGGCGACTGCATGCTGATTCTCTGAGCGGCCCGCTTCCCCGGAAGGATGGTTTGGATGACCTTATGCCCCCGATAAAACAACATTTCAAGGTTCTGGAGACGGATCCGGGATCCGCGGCCCGGTGCGGCCTGCTCTCCACGCCTCACGGCGACGTCCGCACTCCGGCGTTCATGCCGGTGGGAACCCAGGGCACGGTGAAGTCCCTGGCTCCCGACACGGTCAAGGAGCTCGGCGCGGAGATGATCCTCTGCAATACATACCACCTCTACCTGAGGCCGGGGCACGGACTCATCGCCTCCCTGGGCGGGCTGCACTCCTTCATGAACTGGCATGGCCCCATCCTGACCGACAGCGGCGGCTTTCAGGTCTACAGCCTGGGGAAGCTCCGGAAAATCACGCCTGAAGGCGCCATCTTTCAGTCCCATATCGACGGTTCCCGCCACAGGCTCACCCCGGAGCTGGCCGTTGAAATCCAGGAGGCGCTCCATTCCGACATCATGATGTGCCTCGATGAATGTACGCCCTACCCGGCCACCTTCCGGGAGGCGGAGTCCTCCCTTTCCCTGACCCTCTCCTGGGCGGAAAGGAGCCGGAAGGCCAGGGCGGACTCTTCTGACCAGGCCCTCTACGGCATCGTCCAGGGCGGGATGTATTCCGAATTGAGAAAGCGGGCGGTTGAAGCCATTTCGGCCATGAACTTTGACGGCTACGCCCTGGGAGGCCTCAGCGTTGGAGAACCCAAGGCGCAGATGGAGCAGATCGTCCAGGAAACGGCCCCCCTTCTTCCAGCAGACCGGCCGCATTATCTCATGGGCGTGGGGACACCGGAGGACATCGTAAAGGCGGTGGATTGCGGCATTGACCTCTTCGACTGCGTCATGCCCACCCGCTGCGCACGCCATGGATTGTTGTTTACAAATGCGGAAAAGGTTGTTATAAAAAACGCCCGTTATCGGGAAGACAACGGGCCTCTGGACAGTGAATGCGACTGCTACACCTGCCGGAACTTCTCGCGGGCCTACCTGAGGCATTTATATGTGGCGGGAGAAATCCTGGCCATGACCCTGAATACTCTTCACAACATCCGCTATTACATGCGCCTCATGGAGCAGATTCGCAACGCCATAGGATGCGGTCAATACGCGGCTTTTAAAACCCGGTTTCTGGAGAGCCGGCTGAAGGCGTAAGCCTGGAATCCTGACCCGCAAAGATTTCATAACGGAAACAACTTAAAGGAGGACAAAGAATTGACAGACTTAGCTCATGCCATGGGAAACCTGGGAGGAGGGGGGCCGGCAGGTGGAGATGTCTCTTTCCTGATCATGATGGCCGTCATATTCGGCATTTTTTATTTCCTGCTGATCCGACCGCAGCAGAAGAAGCAGAAGGAGCTCAAGGAAATGCTGGCCAACCTGAACCACGGCGACGTCGTGGTGACCTCGGGGGGCATTCACGGAAAAATTGCCGCCATGACCGGCGACGTCATAACCCTTGAAGTGGCCGACAAGGTCCGCATCAAGGTTTCGAGAAGCTTTATTGCGGCCGTCCTTGAAAAATCGGGGGATAAGGCCGGAAAGGAATAGTCGAAAAGGGGAATCCTATGTTCGGAAGTCTGAAAGTTCGAAGTATTTTTGCCCTTGTCGTCATCCTGGTTGCGGTCTTCTATCTGGTTCCCACCATGACGTCGGAGCTCCCGGAATTCTGGGAAAAGAAGCTCCCCAAGGACAAGATTCACCTGGGGCTCGACCTGCAGGGCGGGATGCATCTTGTCCTCGAGGTGGAGGCAGACAAGGCCATTGAAGCAACCCTGGAACGAACGTCCGTCGATCTCAAGGAGGCGCTGATGGACAAACGAATCCGCTTCCGCCGTCTGGAGCGGACCGCCAATCAGACCCTCTCGGTTGAACTGCCGGACAGCGCCTCGCGGATGGCCTTTGAAAAAAGTCTCCGGGAATCCTATCCGGATCTGGAAATCCTATCTGCGGAAACCGTGGAGGGAGTCGAACGGGTGTCCCTGGGCATGAATGAGAAGCGGAAGGAAGAAATCCGCAAACTGGCGATCGAGCAGAGCCTGGAAACCATCCGAAACAGGGTCGACCAGTTCGGCATTACGGAGCCGGAAATCGTCCCCCAGGGAAAGGACCGCATCCTCATCCAGCTCCCGGGGATCAAAGATCCCGCCCGGGCCAAGAGCCTGATCGGCAAAACGGCTCTTCTGGAATTCAAGCTTGTCGACGAGGAGCACAGCCTCGAGGAAGCCCTCAGAGGCAGTGTACCCGAGGGCGACATCATTGCCTACGAGCGGAAGATCGACCCCATGTCCGGAAAGAGTGTGGAAGTTCCCTATCTGCTGAAGGGCAAGGCCATGCTGACCGGCGACGCGCTGGAAAACGCCCAGGTTAAGATCAGCGACCGTTTCGGCGAACCTCATGTCGCCTTGAAGTTCAATGCACGCGGGGCTGCCGATTTCGAGCGGATCACGGGCGAAAATGTCAAAAAGCGCCTGGCCATCGTCCTCGATGGCATCGTCCATTCCGCTCCAGTGATCCAGGAAAAGATTTCCGGGGGGCAGGCGCAGATTACCGGCTCCTTCACCATGGATGAGGCCCGCGACCTTGCCATCGTGCTTCGCGCCGGTGCGCTGCCCGCTCCGGTCAAGATCCTGGAGGAGAGGACCGTGGGGCCATCCCTCGGAAAGGACTCCATTGATATGGGGATCTGGTCGAGCGTCATCGCCGGCATTCTTGTCATCGCCTTCATGATTTTCTACTACAGGCTGTCCGGCATCGTGGCGGATATCGCACTGGTCCTCAATCTCATTCTCCTCATGGGCGCCATGGCCGCCTTCAAGGCAACCTTGACCCTTCCAGGCATCGCCGGCATCGTTCTCACCATCGGAATGGCGGTGGATGCCAACGTGCTGATTTTCGAAAGGACCCGGGAAGAACTCCGGACGGGGAAAACGCCCCGCGCCGCCATTGACGCCGGTTACAACAAGGCTTTCCTGACGATTCTGGACTCCAACGTCACCACGCTGGTGGCCGCCCTCTTCCTCTTCGGCTTCGGAACGGGCCCGATCAAGGGGTTCGCCGTTACCCTGACCATCGGGATCATCGTCAGCATGTTCACCGCGATCGTTGTCACGAGAATCATCTTTGACTACTTCATATGGAACCGCAAGATTTCGTCCATCAGCATATAAAACCGGCAACGGGCATTTGAACCTTCGAGGAGATCTTCATGGAAATCATTAAATCGGAAACCCATTTTAATTTCGTCGCCATGATGAAAATGGCCGCCATAGCCTCCCTGGTCTATATCCTGATCGGAATCGGTTCCATCTTCTGGCATGGAGGCCTGAATTTCGGAATCGATTTTGCGGGAGGGACCTTGATCCAGATCCGGTTCAGCGGAGAGACCTCTGTCGAAAAGCTCCGGCAGGTCTTCAAATCCATCGGCCTGGAAAACAGCATCATCCAGGAGTTCGGACCGCATGAAATGGTGGTGAGAATCCCGGTTACGAATGTGGATCTCAAGGGGCTCTCCGGCCAGGTTGAAAACGCCCTCCAGGGAGCCTACGGCCAGGGTGCCACGGAGATTCGCAGGCTGGAATCCGTGGGGCCGAAAGTCGGCCGGGATCTGACGCGGAAGGCCCTGCTGGCCATCATCTTCTCATGGATCGGCATTCTCGTTTATGTGGGCTTTCGCTTCGAATTCCGTTATGCCCTGGGCGGGATCATCGCCCTCATTCACGATGTCCTGGTTACGATCGGAACCCTTTCCCTGTTGAACAAGGAGTTCGATCTGAACATCGTCGCAGCCATGCTCACGATCATCGGTTATTCCATCAACGACACCATCGTCATTTTTGACCGGATCCGTGAAAATACTCGGAAAAACATGAAGATGCCCCTTATGGACGTGATCAATCTCAGCGTGAATCAGACCCTGAGCCGAACCATTCTGACCTCCTTCACGGTGCTGATCGTCCTGGTGGTCCTGTTCTTCTTCGGCGGTTCAGTCATCCACGACTTTGCCTTCACGCTGCTGGTAGGCTGTCTTGCCGGAGTTTACTCGACTGTTTTTATTGCCAGCCCCATCGTGCTGGCCTTTGAAAGGATCCGGCCCTCCCGGATGAAAGGTAAGAAATAGGGTTGCCGCCTCTGGAAACCGCCGGATGGTCGCTTTTCTTCGCCGTCCTGATTGTCGGCCTGTATGCCAACATCTACGGACTGCCGGGGACCGTGCTCATCTTTATCGACGTCCTGGTCTACGCTTCGGTTACAGGCTTCTGCACGATCGGAAAGGCATTGCTTGTTTCCCTTCTTGCCATCGCTCTCCTGGCTGAGGGCCTGGAGCTGATTCTTTATGCCGCCGGCGCGTCCCGCTTCTCCGTCTCGAAAAAGGGTATCGCCGTTTCGGTCCTCGGCAGCGTGGCCGGGGCGCTCCTGTTGACCCGTTATCTCTACGGTCTGGGAACCCTGGCTGGAATCTTTCTCGGCGGGTTCCTGGGGATTCTGCTCATGGAGCTGATGCACCAGATGCAGCTGAGGCCCTCCATGCGCAGGACGAAAGGCTCGATTCTGGGACGGTCCGCAGGGACTCTGACAAAGGGGGGGGCTGGCCCTGTCGATGATGGTCCTGGCTCTGATGAGCATTTACTCCTAGAAAACCCAAGGATATCTCTATGGCAAAAAGGAAATCAAAATTTCGGGAATACGCCGAGGCCATTGTTATTGCCCTGATCATCGCCTTCTTCATCCGGACCTTCGTGATCCAGGCGTATAAAATCCCCTCCGGATCGATGAAACCGACCCTTCTGGTGGGCGATCATATCCTCGTCAACAAATTTCTCTACGGGATCAAGGTCCCCCACTTCCGCAACACCATCTTCCCCATCAATGAACCGCAGAGGGGGGACGTCGTGGTTTTCATTTATCCGGAAGACCGGAGCAAAGACTTCATCAAGCGGGTGATTGCCGTCAGCGGTGACACGGTGGAAATCCGCAACAAGAAGATTTACCTCAACGGAAAGCTTTATAAGGACGGCAAGGGGGTTTATGTCGATTCGTTCATCCTTCCAGGGTCTCTTCAGCCCCGGGACAATTTCGGACCCGTGACCGTTCCCCCCTCCTCCCTCTTCGTGATGGGTGACAATCGGGATCAGAGCTATGACAGCCGCTTCTGGGGATTCGTAGACCTGAAGGACGTTCTCGGAAAAGCCATCGTCATCTACTGGTCATGGGACCGGGAAAATCGCGGCGTGCGCTGGGATCGGCTGGGTGATCTTCTCCATTAGGGAGGCCGCTTTCAGAGGACGGCAGCCAGCACCGTGGCCAGGGACAGAACAATCAGCACGGCAACGGTCAGCCAGGAAATGAGATTCATGACGGTTCCGTTGGTGTGCTCCCCCATGATTTTCCTGTCGTTGACAAGCAGGAGGATGAAGATCAGGATCACGGGAAGCAGAAGCCCGTTGACCACCTGGGTATAGTACATGATGGGAATCAACGGAACATTCGGCAACAGGATAATCCCCGCCCCCAGGATGATCATGATGGAATAGAGCCCGTAGAACTGCGGCGCTTCGAGAAACTTGCGGTTCAGGCTCGATTCCCAGCCAAAGGCTTCGCAGATCGTGTAGGCCGTGGACAACGGCAGGATGGAGGCGGCAAACAGCGAGGCGTTCAAAAGGCCGAAGGCAAACAGACCGGAACAGTAAGTTCCTGCCATCGGCTTCAAAGCCAGGGCCGCGTCCTTGGCCGTTTCGACCCGGATCCCCGCCTGGTAGAGCGTGATGGCGCAGAGCATGATGATGAAGAAGGCCACCACGTTGACCATCACGGAACCGACCACCACATCCAGGCGGGTATAGGGGTAGTCCTCGACCTGCAGCCCCTTGTCGACCACGGAAGACTGGAGATAGAACTGCATCCAGGGCGCAATGGTCGTCCCCACGATACCCACCGCCATGGTCAGATATCCGGCGTCGAAACGCAGAGAAGGCGTCACGGTCGCACGCCCGATTTCTCCCCAGTCAGGGTTTGCCGTGAAGCCGGAAATGATGTACGAAAAGTAGAAGACGCAGGCGGTGAGAAAAACCTTTTCCACGGACTTGTAGCTGCCCTTAACCACCAGCCACCAGACAAAAGCGGCACCGAAGGTCACCGACAGATATTTGCTCAAGCCGAAGATCTCCATGCTGGCCGCCAAACCGGCAAACTCGGCAACCGTATTGCCCAGGTTGGTCAGAAAAAGGACAATCATGAGATAGAAGGTGATTCTGGCACCGAATCGCTCGCGGATGAGGTCGGACAGCCCTTTTCCGGAAACAACGCCCATCCGGGCGCCCATCTCCTGAATGATGACAAGGGCGACCGTTATGGGAATCAGAAGCCACAGGAGGGAAAGGCCGTAATGGGCTCCGGCCAGGGAGTAGGTCGTGATTCCGCCTGCATCGTTGTCCACGTTGGAGGTGATGATCCCCGGCCCGACAAAGGCAAGCAGAACTCCGAGAGACTTCCAGAATCTCTTCGAGGAAATGGCGTGGAATCGATCGCGGATTGATCCGAGAAAACCGTCACCGGGCATAGGTGGCCACCATCGTCTTTCATCGCCTTATTTCCCCAGTCTTGGTGCAACCACTTCGAGCAGATCCTTGAACATGATGACCCCCTGCAGCCTCATCTGATCATCCACCACCGGGATGGCCATGATGCCGTACTTGGCAAAATCGCTGGCAATCGAATCTTTGTCCTCATCAAGCTCGACCGTGACGACCCGTCGGAACATCAGGTCTGAAAGGCAGGTCTCCGGCAGGGCGACCAGCAGCTCTCTGAGACTCAAAAGCCCCAGGAGGTGCTCCTCTTCATCGACAACATACAGGTAATAGACAAAATCCAGATCTTCGGCCTCCCGGTGGACCACCTGAAGGGCCTCCATAACCGTCGTCTGCGGCAGGAAGCTCAGGTAGGCCGTCGTCATGAGCCCCCCGGCCGTTTCCTCAGGGTGGGCAAGAAGCTCCTTGACATCATCGGCAATGTCCTGCTCCATGGCCTCGAGAATGTCTTCCGCCTTGTCCCTGGGAAGATCCGCCAGCAGGTCCGCCGCATCACTCAGGGACATTTCCTCGATAATATCGCTGGCCTGTTCAACGTCCATATTCTCGATCAGGGTGACCTGGATCTTCGGATCCGTTTCCTCCAGCGTTTCCGCCGCGGTTTCCACATCCAGGGACTGGAAAACCGCCGTGCGCTGGCGGATATCGAGCTCTTCGATAATGTCGGCGATATCCGCCGGGTGAAGCTGGGCTAACCGGCTTTCTGCAACGTTCAGGCGCAGAAGGCCCGGTGAAGACAGCGGCTGGACAAACTGCCAGGAGATGAACTGATCGGGCAGGTCGTATTCAAAAAGCCCCTTCAGGAGATAATCCGTCACCTTTTCCAGGCCGACCCGCCGCATGAGGCCCCGGAAGCCCACATCCACATGGATCAGGTAAAGGCCGCCCCGAGCCATGAGGAACTGGAGATCATTGACCCGCCGCACCTTGGCGCCATTGGTGTCAACAATCTGCTTATCCAGGAGGCTTTCCTTCAGCCAGATCTCCTCCGCCTCCGTCCCCCCTTCCCAGGAGGTGTCCGCTTCCCGGGTGTCAACCACGAAGCATCCGTTCACTTCGACAAGATTCCGCCAGGGCATGATCACCGGCGTCCCGCGGTGGTCCGGCTTCACCAGGACACCGCTTACGGAGGGATAAGGTTCACCAAGAGGGACCACCACATCAAGGATCTGGCCCAGGGGCCGCCCCTTGACATCAATCATTTTTTTCCTCAGGATCTGGCTCAAAAACAAAAAAACCTGAGGTTCGTATTCAGCCGCCATACATTTTCCCTCCAGGTGCAGTGCGTATAACATTATTGACCGGTAAAAAAAAGATTTTTCCCCCGGACGGCCTTCCCTTTTATGGCATCCTGAAAACGGCGGTCTTAACTCTCCGAAATCACATTGCGGCTTGACAGAACAGGAATATTCTACTAGAAGCATCTCCAATAGGAACAGTGAGCATGAGGCAAGGAATGACCCTGGTAACAATCGGCTTTCATACAGAGAGACCAGCCTTCTCAATTTACGGGAAGGTTTTTTTTTGCCGAACGATAGTCGTTACAGAAACACTGCGGGAAATCCCGGTCTTCGGCTTTTTTCTATGATGCGGCAGCAGAAATCCAGGAAAGGAATCCGGGAAAATGCAAAAGAAACTGGTCATGGATGCAGCGGAGATCGACCGATCGCTGACTCGCATCGCCTATGAGATCCTCGAAAAGAATAAGGGCGTAACCGATCTGGTTCTGGTGGGCATTCGGACGGGAGGCGTTTTTCTCGCAGAACGTCTTCAGAAAAAAATCTTCGACATTGAAGGGGTTAAAGTCCCTTCGTGCATCCTGGATATCACGATGTACCGTGACGATCTGCTTTCAGCTCACAGGAAGCCCAGGATCATGAAGACGGAGATTCCCTTCAGCCTGGATAAGAAGAAGGCCATCCTCGTTGACGACGTTCTCTTCACGGGAAGGACCATCCGGGCCGCCATGGATGCCCTCATCGATTTTGGACGCCCTCAATCGATCCAGCTTGCCGTCCTGATCGACCGCGGGCATCGTGAACTTCCCATAAGGGCTGATTTCGTCGGGGCGAATCTTCCCTCTTTCCTCTGGGAGGAAATCAGCGTCAACCTGATTGAGAAGAACGGTCGTGATGAAGTGGTCGTCGAGGACAGCAACTAGAGGAAATGCCGGCAGAAAATTAACCCGTTCGTCTATGGAAATCAGGAGTTGTACCATGAAGTGGGAACGTAAGGATCTTCTGGGGATCAAGGACCTATCCGGGGAGGAAATATCCCTGATTCTCGACACGGCGGAGTCTTTTCTCGAGGTATCCACGCGTGACATCAAAAAGGTGCCGACTCTCCGCGGTAAAACGATCATCAATTTTTTTGTCGAGGCCAGTACCCGGACCCGCACCTCCTTTGAAATCGCCGGCAAGCGCCTGAGCGCCGACACCATCAATATCTCGGCCTCCACGAGCAGTCTGGTCAAGGGGGAAACCCTGGCGGATACAGCAAGGAACCTCGAAGCCATGAATCCGGACGTGATCGTGATCCGCCACAGCTGCGCCGGAGCGCCTCACATGCTGGCCCGGCTGGTCAGACAGTCCATCATCAATGCCGGCGACGGTGCCCATGAGCACCCCACCCAGGCGCTGCTCGACATGATGACGATACGGAGCCGCAAGGGCACCCTCTCCGGGTTGAACGTGACCATCGTCGGCGACATCGCCCACAGCCGCGTCGCCCGTTCCAACATCTACGGATTGAACAAAATGGGGGCCCATCTGACTGTGGCAGGCCCCGCCACCATGATGCCGAGGGACATCCGGGAACTGGGGGTCAAGGTATCCTTTCGCCTGGAGGAGGCCCTTCAAGACGCGGATGTGGTCATGATGCTCCGGATTCAGACGGAGCGGGAACAGCGGAGCGTCTTTCCCTCCCTTCGGGAATATTCCGCGTTTTACTGCCTGAACGGGGACAACATCCAACGGGCCAGACCGGATGTCCTGGTCATGCACCCTGGTCCCGTCAATCGCGGCGTGGAGATCTCTCCCGAAATAGCCGACGGGGCGAACTCCGTCATTCTGGAACAGGTCACCAACGGGGTCGCCGTCCGGATGGCCCTTCTTTATCTTCTGACAGGAGCCATAGAATGAGCATACTGCTGAAAGGAGGCAGAGTCGTCGACCCCTCCCGGAATCTCGATGGTGTAAAAGATATCCTCATCGAGGAAGGAAAGATTGCCGCCATCGCGGATTCCATGGACGACACCACCGGAGAAACACGCGTTGTGCACCTTGAGGGCAAAGTCGTTCTGCCCGGCCTTGTGGACATGCACACCCATCTGCGGGAACCCGGGTATGAATACAAGGAAACCATCCGCTCAGGCAGCGAAGCGGCTGCGGCCGGGGGATTTACTTCAATCGCCTGCATGCCGAACACCGACCCCGTCAACGACAGCCGGGCCGTGACGGAATACATCGTGAAGCGGGCCGGGGAGTGCAACCTTGTCCATGTCTATCCCGTAGCCGCCATCTCCCTCAGGTCCGAGGGAAGGACCCTTGCAGAATTCGGCGATTTGAAAGAGGCCGGCGCGGTCGCCTTTTCCGACGACGGAAAGCCCGTCGTGGACAGCGGCCTCATGAGACGGGCCCTGGAATATGCCTCTTCGCTGGGCCTGGTGATTATCCCCCACTGCGAAGATCTTTCGCTGTCTGCCGGCGGCCTCATGAACGAGGGGCGGATCTCCACGGAGCTGGGGCTTCCCGGCATCCCCACTCTGGCCGAAGAGGTGATGATCGCCCGCGACCTTCTTCTCGCCGAATATACCGGGGCGGCCCTGCACATCTCCCATGTGAGCTCCGCCGGATCCGTACGGATGATCCGCAACGCCAAAGCACGGGGAATCCCGGTCACGGCGGAAACAGCGCCCCACTATTTCACCCTGACGGACGAAGCCCTTCGGGATTTTGACCCCTCCTTCAAGGTCAATCCCCCCCTGAGGAGCCCCCTGGATCGGAAGGCCATCCGGGAAGGACTGCGGGACGGCACCCTCGATGTGATCGCCACGGACCATGCGCCCCATGCCGCCACCGACAAGGAGGTGGAATTTGAATATGCCGCCAGCGGCATCTCCGGCCTTGAAACGGCGCTTGCCCTGAGCCTCAGGCTCGTCGATGACGGGCTTTTGACCCTTTCGGAACTGGTCCGGAAGATGAGCACCAATCCGGCCAAGATCCTGAACATCCCGGGGGGAGCGCTCCTTCCGGGAGCCGACGCGGACATTACGGTCTTCGATCCCGACAGGAGCTGGATCGTCGACCCCCTCAGCTGGCGTTCAAAAGGGAAAAATTCCCCCTTCTTCGGCTGGACGCTAAAGGGGAAAGTGCTCATGACCCTGGTGAAAGGGAGAGTCGTTTATTCGGAAGATTAGGAGGCGGCCCGCCCGAAGCCGGCAGCGTCCTCTTTGAATGTTCAGACATGAATGCTCGAGCCACTCACAAAACCGAGGGAATCGTTCTGAAGGCGCTGAACTACGGCGACTCGGATCTGATTGTGACCTTCTACACCCGGGATTTCGGAAAGCTGACCGCCATCGCCAAGGGGGCGAGAAACAGCCGTAAACGGTTTGTCAATGTTCTTGAGCCCTTCTGCTGTTCCTCCCTCCTTTTCGCCCGGAAGCAGCGGGATCAGCTGGCCTGGCTGGAAAGCTGCCACCGGCTCAATGAATATCCTCAAATCCGCAAATCCCTGGACCGAACCCTTCTTGCCTCGTATCTCATCGATCTCGTCGATCATTTCTCTTCAGAGGAGAAAACGGATCCGGAACTCTTCCTGCATCTGCAGACCTTTCTGTCGCTTATTGAAGAGGGGGACACCTCGGAACGACTTCTGCGCTTCTTCGAGATCCGTCACCTGAAGCTTTCCGGTTTCGCACCGGCGCTTGACCGCTGCATCCTGTGCAACTCGCCCCTGGATTCGCGGCAGCAGTACGTGTTCAGCATCGCCCAGGGCGGCCTGCATTGCCGGTCCTGCTTTTCCAAATCGCCGGATTCCAACATCCTGCCGGTTTCCCTCGGCACCATCAAGACCCTCCTTCTCGGGAAGGAAATCGAAGCGGGAAAGATGAAGCGGATCCTGTTCTCGGGGCAGACCGCCCGGGAAAGCAAGTCGCTCCTCTCCCTCTTTATCGGCCATATCCTCGGAAAGGAGCTGAAGTCCCTCAAGGTTCTTGACGAAATCCAGTCAATGGGCGTGTAAACCCGGTCCCGGATCACACGTGACCGCCGGAGGCAAAGCGCGGCAGCACGCCGGCGCCCGGAGAGGCAGGCCAGGGGTCCGATCCGGTCGCCGAAGGAGAACGTTCCCGGCGGCGGAATCGGGTAGCGCGGCTTTTTCGTGTTGACACGAAGACCTCATCATGTTAGGTAGCCGCCGGAACTTCTTAAAAATAATGGGAATATGCAATAAAGCACAGGAGGCACAAGGTGACTTTTCAGGAACTGATCTTTGCCCTTGAACACTATTGGGCGAATCAGGGCTGCGTGATTCAGCAGCCCTACGATATCGAAGTGGGTGCAGGGACCTTCAATCCCGCCACCTTCCTGCGGGCCCTGGGTCCGGAACCCTGGAATGTGGCCTACGTGGAGCCGTCCCGCCGGCCGACGGACGGCCGTTACGGCGAAAACCCGAACCGCCTGCAGCACTACTACCAGTATCAGGTCATCATGAAGCCCTCGCCCCTGAACATCCAGGATCTCTACCTGGACTCTCTCCGTAGCTTCGGCATCGATCCGCTGGATCATGACATCCGCTTTGTGGAAGACGATTGGGAATCACCCACCGTTGGGGCCTGGGGCCTGGGCTGGGAAGTCTGGCTGGACGGCATGGAGATCTCTCAGTTCACCTATTTCCAGCAGGTGGGCGGCATCGATGTGAAGCCCGTCTGCGCTGAGCTGACCTACGGCATTGAACGCATCGCCATGTATATCCAGGGGATCGACAATGTCTATGATCTACAATGGAGTGAGAACATCAAATATGGAGATGTTCATCACCAGGGCGAAGTGGAATTCTCCACCTACAACTTCGAAATTGCCGACGTGGACATGCTGAGAAAACTCTTCGATGCCTATGAAGCGGAAGCCATCCGGACGGCGGAGAAGGACCTGGTTCTTCCCGCTTACGACTACTGCCTCAAATGCTCGCACACCTTCAACCTCCTCAACGCCCGCGGAGCGATCAGTGTGGCCGAACGGACCAGCTACATCGGAAGAGTCCGAAACCTGGCCAGGCTTTCCGCCGAAGGATACATCCGTCAGCGGGAGCGCATGGGATTTCCCCTGCTGAACAGAGCAGAAGCCTAGAGCCGGGGTCTGGTTTCGAACAAATCCAACACGACGCTTTTTGAAAAGCAATCCATAACGATGAAAAGATGGGAGAGTCAGATGAGCAACGAACTGCTGCTGGAGATAGGGACGGAGGAAATTCCTGCCGCCTTTATTCCCAAGGCGCTGAACGACATGAGTTCACTGATCCGCAAAGCGCTGACCGATGAACGGATTTCATACGGAACGATCCGGACCTTCGGAACCCCCCGACGGCTCTGTCTGGCCGTGGCCGATGTGGCCGAGAGGCAGGAGGATCAGCTGATTGAAAAGCTCGGCCCCGCAAAAAGGGTCTCCTTTGATTCCGAGGGAAATCCCACCAAGGCGGCCCTGGGCTTTGCAAAGGGGCAGGGCGTCGACATCTCGGAAGTCGGCACCCTGTCGACCGACAAGGGGGAATACCTCTGCATCCGCAAACACATTTCCGGCCAGGACAGCGCTTCCCTGCTTCCGGAAATCCTATCCAGGCTGGTGGCGTCTCTTTCCTTCAAAAAGTCCATGCGGTGGGGAGACCTGGACTTCCGTTTCGCCCGCCCGATCCACTGGATTCTTGCCCTGTACGGCGGCGCCGTGGTCCCCTTCCGGATTGAAACCATTGAGAGCGGAAACCTGTCCCGGGGACACCGGTTCATGAAGCCCGAGGCATTCCCCGTCTCCAACCTGTCCGAATATCTCGAAGGGACACGGGACCATTTTGTAATGGTCGATCCCGGGGAGCGCAAGCGGATCATTCTCGAGGAGGCGCGCAAAGCCGCAGCCGCCGTATCCGGCCGCATCCTGGAAAACGGCGATCTGCTGGAAACGGTGACGTACCTCGTGGAGTACCCCACCGTTGTCTGCGGCAGCTTTGACCGGAAATACCTGGACCTTCCCGGGGAGGTCCTGACCACCTCCATGATGTCCCATCAGAAATATTTCCCCGTCGTCGATTCGGCGGGTCAGCTGCTGCCCTATTTCATCACGGTCAACAATACCCTGGCCCGGGACCCCGCCGTTGTAAAGCGGGGGAATGAAAAAGTCATCCGGGCGAGGTTGTCCGATGCCCAGTTCTTCTTTGAGGAAGATCAGAAAACGCCCCTTGAGGACCGCGTCGAGGGGCTCCAGCAGGTCGTCTTCCACACACTGCTGGGGACTTCCTACGAAAAGGTTCAGCGCTTTCGAAAACTTGCGGCCTATATCGCCGAGCGCATCGGCCCCTCTCTGAAAGACCGGGTGGATCGCGCATCCCTGCTGGCCAAGGCCGACCTGGACACCCAGATGGTTGGCGAATTTTCAGAACTTCAGGGGATCATGGGCCGAGAGTACGCCCTGCTGGCCGGTGAAGATCCCGCCGTAGCCAAGGCGATCTACGAGCATTACCTCCCGGTCACCGCCGGAGGAAATCTTCCTGAAACCCATGAAGGCGCCATCGTCAGCATAGCGGACAAAATGGACACCATTGCCGGGTTCTTCGGCGTCCGCCTAGTTCCCACCGGCACGGCGGATCCCTATGCCCTGCGCCGCCAGGCGCTGGGCATCATCAACATCATCCTTGAAAAGCGGTATCCCCTTATGCTGGAGGACCTGGTGAGTACAAGCCTGGCTATCCTGGATGGAAAGATGACGCGCCCGGCGGAAGAAACGGCGAAGGATGTCCTGGAGTTCTTCCGGGGGCGGCTCGAAAATATGCTGATTTCCCAGGGTCACCCCCAGGACGTCGTCAGCGCCGTTCTTGCCGCGGGATTCTCCGACCTCGTTCAGGTCATCCAGAAGATTGAAGCCATGGAAACCTTCAAAACGCATCCCGCTTACGAACCGCTGGCAATCGCCTTCAAGCGGGCCGGAAACATCCTGAAGGAATTCGGAAACGGCCGCATCGAACCGTCACTGTTCAACCTGGAAGAGGAGATCCTGCTGCATTCGACCTTTATTGAAACCCGCGATAAAGTTCTCCAGGCTTTGCAGAAGGAGGATTATCCTGCCGCACTTCTGGAACTCGCCGCCCTGCGCGAGCCGATCGACCGGTTCTTCGGATCAGTGATGGTCATGGTGGAGGAGGAAGCCATCCGCTTCAATCGGCTGTCGCTTCTGGAGGCTCTTTTTTCCCTCTTCCGCCGCATTGCCGACTTCTCGAAAATCGTGACGGCATCCTGAAAAAAATCGGGGCGCGTCGAACGGTTTTCCTTCAACGCGCCCCGGTGCATCCTACCTCTTCACCACCAGGACCGGGCGGACGGCCTTGCGGATCACCGCTTCGGAGACCGACCCCAGCAGCATTTCCTCTACGTTGCTTCTGCCGTGAGACCCGATCACGATCAGGGAAACGTCCTCTTCCTGCGCTGTTTTGAGAATTGTCTTAAAGGGATTCCCCTTTACGATCTTCAACCTGGCCTCCAGCCCTCTTTCCCTCAATTCTTCCAGAATCTTGTTGCCCCTCTCATCGGCGGCCTTCCTCAGTTCGTTCTCAATGGCTGCAAAGTCAATGGCAATTTCGTGTGACGTCAGAACGAGGGACCTTTCGTCAATCACATGAAGGACGATGGCCTCTTTTGCGCCTGCGTCCTTGAGCTGCTTGACGTAACGAACGGCTTTCATGGATACATCAGAAAAATCGGTGGGGTACAATATGCGCTCAAACATGATCTTCTCCTCCTTTTTTGATGGCAATGACAACCTTTCTTCAGACGCCCTCTGCGCCTCCTCCTTAACGCTTGATCACCAGAACCGGCTGGACAGCTTTACGGATCACCTTTTCAGAAACGGAGCCCAGCAGCATTTCCTCCAGGTTGCTTTTTCCGTGAGATCCGATCACGATGAGGGAAGCCTTTTCCTCCTGCGCTGTTCTGAGAATTTCCAGAAAAGGAACTCCATTTTTTACAATGAACTTGGCGGAGAGCCCCCCTTCCCGTAACTGCTCCACAATTTTATTGCACTCCTCGTCGGCAATCCGTCTCAGCTCATCCTGCAAGGCAATAAAATCGATGCCGCTCAGAACATCCGGCGCCAGCAGAGTCCTTTCATCGATTACATGCAGAACCGTAACCTCTCTTGTGCCCGCGTCCTTCAACTGTTTGACATAATTTACGGCTTTCATCGACACATCGGAAAAATCAGTGGGGTACAGAATGCGATCAAACATGGCCTTCCCTCCTTTTTTGTGTGACGTTATCGCGTTCATCGTTTCTGCCCGATATCCTGCCGCCGTCCTCAACGCTTCCGCCCGGCCTTCAAAAAATCACCCAAAGCTTCTCTTGTTCCAGACCCGGGTATTTTAAAATGGTCACAACGAAAAACGGCAACCTGCTTTTCCGCTCCCTCAATAAAGGGATCTCTTCAGTCCCTGATGCTCCACCCCGAGAGCATGGCAGAATCTTCCGGAAAAGAGGGAACAGGATCAATGGCCAAGGCCGCCGGGCGAAGAGGAAATCAACGCGCTTTTTGATCTCCGCCAAAACGTCCGGAAGGGGCTTCACAGGCATAAAGGACTGAAATACTATATCATTTTATACGCTTCTTCTTCGTGAAATTCAAGGCGATATTGCCGGGGGAGGATCTTGGGCGGGTCGGCGTCGTGGCAAAGGAGCGCCTTGACCTGTCTGTCTTGGCCTTCCATCTTGACCGTTCCGTGTCATGGAATCAAAAACAGGGCTTCCGGAAATGTTCATTCCGCTTTCGGTGATTCTGCAGCCGGCTTGCAAACAGACGGATTTTTATCCGAAACGGGCAGCGATGGAACCATTGCGGCCGAGGAGGGGGTGCTTTCCGCCCAATGGCCGGAGAACCAACGGGCTAAAAGAGAAAAACGGCAACGGCGACGACGGTGGTGTGCCCCCCGTTCTTGACGATGCTGGACTGGGTGATGTTTCTCGTGCCGACGATCTTTCCGCTGATCTTAAAGATTTCTTTTTTGTCATCCCAGCTTTCATCGATGTTGAAGTCAATCCCGAGGGTGGAGGCCAGCATGGCCGCGGCAAGATCCTCCGCGTGATCGCCTGCCTGGCGTTCCGTCTGGCCGAAGGCATGATATTCACTGATATAACCATAGGTATTGCGGTCGGCGGGAATGGCGCAGCCCACGGAAGCGGCCAGCAGGCGTCTGGGCTCGTCACTGTTGCAGCGGCTCATGACACAGTAGGTGATCGCCCCCGGCTTCAGCTCCCTTAACCCCATCCCCCGGGAAACAACCTTGCAGCCGGGAGGCAGGATGCTTGACACCTGAACGAGATTGCACTTTTCAATGCCGGCATCCCGCAGGGCCAATTCGAAGGAGTGCAGCTCTTCCCGGTGCGTCCCGACACCTTTGGTAAAAAATATTTTTTTCGGCACAAGGCTGTTCACGTTGATCCACTCCTTACCGTACTGTTTTCCTGAGCCCCGCCAGGGGCACATTCTGCGATGGGTCAACATGCCCCCGCAGCCGCTCACTGGGTTCCTAACCAAATCCGTGGGCGGACTAACACATCATTAACGATATGTCCAGCATTATGTTATTTTCGTGGAAATAAATTATTAGTTTATATTTTCAAACAGTTGCAATAGCTCATCCCTTCCCGGCTTCATCACCGAAGAAGCGGATTTCAAAAATTCCGTCCTCGTAATACAGGTAGGAAAAATGACGGATCCAGTCCCCCAGGGTGATGGAATATCCTCTGCGGCTCCCGATGGAATACTCCTTCATCAGGGGCTGGTGGCAATGTCCAAGAATCACGGCGTCAAAGCCCTGCCGGATTTTACGTTCGGCATAGCCGTGCAGAATCTCCGTGAGCCTTTCTTCGGAGAATCGGACGGACTGTTTGCTTGCCGCTGAACTGGCGCCGGCTATCTTCCAGAGCAGGGGCAGCGGCAGGAGGCGCTGGAGCCGGTAGGCCGGGGAACTCCGCAACAGTTTCCGGAGGCGCAGGTATTTCAGGTTCTCCCGATCCACCGTGTCGCCATGTGAAAAAAGGACCCTGCAGTCATCCAGCATCAATGTGCCCCATTCGGGAAAGACTTCCATGCCCAGCAGTCTTGTAAAATAATCGGCCAGGAAAAAGTCGTGGTTTCCTTCTGCGAAATGGACGCGAATTCCCCGATCGCGGATTGCCGTCAACGCCTTTATGACGGGTACGAATTCAGGGTAAACCCTCCCGCCCCGGCAAAACCAGAAATCAAAAAAATCCCCACCGATATAGAGATCGTCCACGGGGATCAGCGGATGGCTCCCCGATGAGGTCTCCAGGGGATGCTCACTATGGACGGTGGAAACCAGATTATCCAGAAACACCATCAGTTTCCGATAATGATCATCATGGCTGCTTTTCAGATGCGCATCAGCAATAAAGAGGGCTTTCATGAATGCCGAAGGTTCCTTCCGCCTGGTGCGTTTTCGATTGTTGAGCCTCTGGGGTGCCGGAGGGGCTTTTCATTAGCATAAAGGATCACCTGGAAAAAGGTGATTTTTTTTAGTCTCTGGAAGCAGATGGGGGCTGATGGCGAAGTTTCGGGAAGAGTCGGGTTTGCTGTCTGCGGGCTCCCCTGCTGCAGGACAGTCAGGGGAGCCCTGCCGCATGAGCGCACCTGGCCGTTCGGCTACAGCGAAGGAAAACACCGTTGAAACGCCGCACCGGTCCTCCCCCGCTGCGGAAACGGAGAATTCAGGCCGGCAGCTTACATGCGGTGCTTCCGCCGGGCAAAACGAATTTATCTCAAGGCATTGTAAATGAGCGCCGAAATCTCGAAGGCCGTCTGCGGACCCCGAAGGATTGCAATGCCCTCCTCGCGGGCCTTGTCGATGACGCTCTGCTCCACCTGAAGGCTTCGGGGAATCACAATGGCGACCACATCCTTCAGTTTGGCGACCCCGAGGATGTTGATATGCCTCTGCATGGTGATCCAGACGGAGTCTTCTTCAATGTTTGCAATGGCATCGGACAGGAGATCCGATGTGTAACCGGTTCGAATCTCCCGGTCCATGTTGATGTCACCTGTTATTGCTTCACAACGAATGTTCCCGATCAACTCGGCAAGGGTCATTTTTCTTATCTCTCCCATAGGTTTTTCGATGCCGCCGGCGAAATCATCAAGCAGGCCGGGGTTGCTTTTATGCGCCTTCCTTCTTTTCCGGATGATCCGCCGCCATGGAGGGCGGAACGATACGGGCCAGGTAGAGAATTTCCTGGGCCAGGATCTTGATGCGATCTCTCAATTTGATTACGCAATCCGTTTCAAAGGCTGTTCCCCGGATGATGTCCTCAGCCAGCGCCCGGCAGCTCGGACAGCCGCAGGCACCGCAGTCGAGTCCGGGAAGCTCTTTTGTAATTTGATCAAGGCGCTCCATCTTCACGAGCGCCATGGCCACGTCCTCGTCCAGGGTCATAATGGGACGGGGCAGGATCGGCTCCGTGGATTCGAAGTGTCCTTTCCCGTACATGTCACGAAGCTCTTCCTCGCTGTAGTAGGATGGCTGTCCGCCCGCACGGGCGATCAGGCCCCTCAGGTGGACTCTCCCGACAAAGCTGTTCTGGATGTTCAGGGGGCCGCCCACACATCCTGCATCGCAAACCTTCATCTCGATGAAATCGACATCCTGCAGTTCACCGCGCTCTATTTCTTCAAGAAGACTCATGACATTCTGAACCCCGCTTACCGCCAGCGTGGTTCCGACTTCGATGCTCTGCGGTTCTCCGGTCAGGTATCCCCAGGACATGCCTTTTTTGGTCGCCTTATGGAGACTGCGCTGTTGTGCCTGTGCTTCCTGATCGACCGGCCCTTTGTGGAGATTTTTAATGATGTCCCGGTAGATGAGGTGGGCACCGATTACACCGTTGACAGCGGAATGCTTCGTTGTGATGGGCTGCCTCGCCTCCGTCACCTTTGCGGGGCACGGTGAAATAAAGATGGCGCCGATCTCGTCATAGGCGATCCCGGTCTTCTTTACCGCCTCATCCTTGGCAATGCGTGCAGCAATCTCCATCGGAGAGAGGACCTGGGTTGTCTGCTCCAGAAGGCCGGGAAACTTGATCTGCATCAGGCGGAGAACGGCGGGACAGGAGGTGGAAAAGATGGGTTTCTTTATCTTTGAGCTCCGGAGTTTCTGGCTGACGATGTAAGCGACGATTTCAGCGGCAAGGGAAACTTCAAATACCTCATCGAAACCGATGTGCAGAAAGGCCTGAAGAATGTCTTCAATGTTCTCGCCCTCTTTAAACTGCCCGAAAAATGACGGATCCGGCAATGCGATGTTGTACTTATACTCGGAAAGCTTTTTGAGCGTGTCGCTGTGGGCATACTTGGCATGGTGGGGGCATGACTTGATGCATTCTCCACAGTCGATGCACCTCTCATCCATAATGGCGGCTTTCCCGTCATGCACCCGGATCGCTTCCGTTGGGCAGTGCTTGATACAGATGGTGCATCCGATACATTTTTTGACGTTGAGCTTCACGGAATGAAAATACTGCATCATAGCACCTCCACCCCTAAGGACTGGGCACAGAATTCAAATAAACGGTGGCTCTCAGAAGGGTCCCTTCATTGATCTTCGATTCAACGGACAGGTCATCTGAGTTCTTTTTGATATTGGGAAGCCCCATCCCGGCGCCGAAGCCCATCTCCCGTATTTCGTCAGAGGCTGTGGAAAATCCCTCCGACATGGCCAGCTCAATATCGGGAATTCCGGCCCCTTCATCCGCCGTCTTAACGTAGATGGCCACCGGGTCAACATGGACTTCAAGCTGCCCATGGCTTCCGTGGATCGCGACATTCATGGCCGCTTCGTAGATAATGATGGCTACCCGCCTGATGATATCCTGGCCTAAGCCCAGCTGCTGCAATATTTTTTTTACGCGCGATGCAGACTCTCCGGCCATGAAGAAATCCTTTTCTTCTATGGGAAATTCCAGGGTAATCTGGGGAGTGGAAGCATCGCTGGCCGCCATAGGTCCGTCAATCCCCGCTGACCAGGTTCAGATCTTCCTGGTGAACACCCTTTATAAAAAGTCGGCCGCAGCATTCATAAATCAGAAGAGATGTCGAGAGGATAGGAATCCCATTCTGCTGGGCATTGACGATGATCGTCTCATTGGGCTTCTTCCCGCCGGCAAAGACCACGCCACTGGCGTCCATGACATGGGCCGTGTGAACGACATGGGCATTGAGCAGCGATGTGACGAGGAGCGAGCCGGGTTTGAGATGAAGGAGCATTTCGCTGATGAGGTCGCAGGCGAAACAGTCCTTTACCTCATGGTCAAGGCAGTCATCTCCGCAAAGCAACTGCGCTTCAATAATTTCCTGTATATCCCTTATTCTCATGTACGATATCCCGCAGAAGCTTGTTTTGGCAACCAATCCGAACCCGGGGTGAAGGCTGTGCCGCACTTCCCCCCGAGCAGAGATCATGCACCATACATTACCCTTATTTTCAATGTAACGGCTATAGAGCATTATGAATCTCTTGTCAATCATTGTCCGCACAACGCAGGGTTCTACTGTCCTGAACGCTTTTTTTTTCAGCAAAGCCCGCGGCGGAAAACGGGTGGGGAAGTTTCCGTGCCCATCGAACTGCGGGACCGGATGGACAGCAGAATGCCTGTAGAGAAAACAGTAGAATAAGCAAGCACTTCAGGCTTCCGTTAATTAGTGATTGATTTGTTGATTCCTTTTCAATTATTAATCATAAAATGATGACTAAACAATTGACTAAACCGGGAATTGATAGTAAAAAAGCCCACCAAGGTGTGGACCGCCTTTTTTGTTCGTTCTCAGTGCGCCCTGCCCCGGGGATAACAGGGAAAGCTCACGGGGACTTCCGCCGATGATCCGGGAGTTCCGCTGCGATTTTCACGTTCATACGTGCCTTTCACCGTGCGCTGATCTTGATATGTATCCCCGGGCCATCGTAGCCATGTCCCTTGCAAAACGCCTCGATATCATTGCCATTTGCGACCACAACGCATCGGAAAACGTTCTCTATGTCATGAAGGCTGCGGAAACAACGGGGCTGACCGTCTTTGCAGGCATGGAAATCACGAGCAGCGAAGAGGTTCACGTTCTCGGGCTCTTTGATAAGATGGAAAATCTGCTTTCACTGCAGGAACTTGTCTACCGCCACCTGCCCGGACAAAACAACGAGAAATACTTCGGATGCCAGGCCATCGTCAACGAACATGACGAAGTGGAAGAGCTGAGCGACCGGCTCCTGATCGGATCGACAGAGCTTTCTCTTCAGCGGGTTGTGGACGAAATCCACAACCGGAACGGGGTCGCCATAGCCGCCCACATCGACAGGAAAAGCTTCAGCATCCTGGGGCAGCTCGGATTCATCCCCAAAGACATCCCGCTCGACGCCCTTGAAATATCAAGCCGCACAGGAATTGCCAAGGCGCGTCTCCTTTATCCAGAGCTCGCACGGTTTGCCTTCATAGAATCTTCGGATTCCCATGTGATCGGCGACATCGGGAGGGGAATCACCAGGGCGTTCATGAAAGAACCAACGACATCGGAATTGAAAATGGCCTTCAAGAAGACGGGAGGCCGCTACATCGCGGAGTAGGATCTTGCTGGAACTGGCACTTCATATTCTGGACATCGTCGAAAATTCAATCCGCGCGGGGGCCGGCCTGGTCCGCATCCAGGTCCGGGAAGACGAGGCCAGGGACCTTTTTCTGCTGCGGATCACCGATAACGGACATGGCATGTCGCCGGAAGAGCAGAGAAAGGCGATGGATCCATTCTATTCGACAAAGAAGGTGAGAAGGATAGGGATGGGGCTCCCTCTTCTGTCCGACGCGGCGGAACGGTCGGGGGGCAAAATGATTTTGAAATCGAGGCCCGGGGTGGGAACAGCAATTTCAGCAGAGTTCGGGCATCGGCACATCGACCGTCAACCCATGGGCGACATTGTTTCGGTCCTGATGGCGATCATCGTGGGCAATCCCGGCATCGACTTTATTTACAGGCACGAAGTGCAGGGCAGGATCTACCTGCTCGACACCAGAAACATAAAAGAAGCATTAGAGGATGTTCCGCTGAATCATCCTGAAGTTACAGCTTTCCTCCGTGAGCAGATTGCGGAGGGGCTGCGGGACATTGGTGCAGCGGTGTAATTTCCCCTGAGAGAGGAGAGGTTTCATGGAGAACGGCAACAGCGAATTACTTCAAGAGTTTACAGAAGAACAGGTGGTAAAGCTGGACGAGATCATCGCCCGCTTCAAAGGAAAGCCAGGGGGGCTGATTCCCTGCCTGGAAGAGGCCCAGGTGGTCCTGGAGTATCTCCCGCTCCCGGTCCAGAAAAGAATTTCAGAGGGACTAAACGTGCCGTTGTCCCAGGTTTACGGCGTTGTAACATTCTATTCCTTCTTTACGATGACTCCGCGGGGCCGTCACACGGTGCGGGTCTGCCTGGGAACGGCCTGCTACTGCCGCGGCGGGAAGGCCCTAGCGGAAAACATGGAGAGAGAGTTCAATCTTGCGGAAGGGGAAACGACGGAAGACAGGCGTTTTACCTATGAGACGGTCCGTTGCCTCGGTGCCTGCGGTCTTGCTCCGGTCATCGTGGTGGATGAAAATGTTCACGGACGGATCAAAGCGCAGAAGATGAAAACGGTTCTGGATGAGTACGAATAACAACCGGGCCTGATGGATTCAAGGCAGTGGATATCGGGCACGAAGGAACGCACGGAACGTTCCACCCCTTTCCCTGACACCTTCAATCCGGGAGCTATGAGAAAGAGGTAAACAAAATGGCGAAGTTGAAGATTGAAGATCTGAAGAAGATCAAAGAGAAAGTTCAGTCCCAGACAGCTTTGAGAGAGGGCGGGCACCGGGCCAAAGTCACCGTTCACATGGGTACCTGCGGCATCGCGTCAGGCGCCCGTGAAGTCCTTGACGCCCTGATGCGCGAGATGGAAGAAACCGGCGTGTCGGACGTTATCGTCACCACATCGGGCTGCATGGGGTTGTGCAGCCGGGAGCCCCTGGTCACCGTGGAACTGGCAGGCAAGGAACCCATCAAATACGAAAAGATGAATGAAAACAAGATGCGGCAGGTTTTCAAACGCCACGTCATGGAAGGTGAAATTCAGACACCCTTTGTCCTCGCAAAAGGCGCCGAGATCGTCCGGTAGGGGGACGGGGACGGTTGTCCCCAATTGTGGATTCCATTTACAGAGGAGGATAAGATTTAATGAAAGTTTTTCGCTCGCACGCACTTGTCTGCGGTGGTACCGGGTGCCACGCATCGGGCAGTATTGCCGTCAAGAAAGCCCTTATCGACGAGCTCAATAAGCGCAACCTGTCGGAAGAAATCAAGGTCGTGGAAACAGGCTGCAACGGATTCTGCGCCATGGGGCCCATCATGGTCGTCTACCCCGAGGGTATCATCTATATGCAAATCAAGACGGAGGATGTCCCTGAACTCGTCGAAGAGCATTTTATCAAGGGACGCCCCGTGGAAAGACTCTTCTTCAAGGAACCGGGCAAGGAAGAGGGAATTCCCTCCATGCAGGACATTCCTTTCTTTGCCCTCCAGGATCTCCGCGTTCTGCGTAACCGCGGCCTCATCGACCCGGAAAACATCGAGGAGTATATCGCCCGGGACGGTTATGCCGGCATGGCCAAGGCCCTCACGGAACTGACGCCCGAACAGATCGTACAGGAAGTCCTCACATCCGGTCTGCGCGGCCGCGGCGGAGGAGGATTCCCGACGGGGCTCAAGTGGCAGTTCGCCCAGCGCTTCACAGGGGACACAAAGTATGTTCTCTGCAACGCCGATGAGGGAGATCCCGGGGCGTTCATGGACCGCAGCGTTCTGGAGGCGGACCCCCACGCCGTTCTTGAGGGCATGGTGATCGCCGCCAAGGCGATCGGATCGAACAAGGGTTACATATACTGCCGTGCCGAATATCCCCTTGCCATCCAGCGCCTTAACGTGGCCCTTGCGCAGGCCCGCGAAATGGGCCTTCTGGGCAACAACATCCTGGATACCGGCTTTGATTTCGACATCGAGATCTACCAGGGCGCCGGCGCTTTCGTCTGCGGCGAGGAAACAGCCCTGATGACCTCCATCGAGGGCAAGCGCGGCATGCCGCGTCCGAGACCGCCCTTCCCCGCCGAGGCCGGCCTTTGGGGAAAACCCAGCGTGCTCAACAACGTGGAAACGCTGGCTAATATCGGCCAGATCGTTCTGCGGGGCGGCGAATGGTACGCCAACGTGGGTACGGAAAAGTCCAAGGGGACGAAGGTTTTTGCGCTCACCGGCGACGTCAACAATGTGGGTCTCGTGGAAGTTCCCATGGGCACAACCTTGGGAACCATCATCTATGACATCGGCAACGGGATCCCCGGCGGCAAGAAATTCAAGGCCGCACAGCTCGGCGGTCCTTCCGGCGGCTGCATTCCCATCCAGCACCTCAACGCGTCCGTCGATTATGAGAAGGTGGCCGAACTGGGCGCCATCATGGGATCCGGCGGACTTATCGTCATGAACGAAGACAAGTGCGCCGTCGACATGGCGCGTTTCTTCATGGATTTCTGCAAGGAAGAATCCTGCGGGAAGTGCACTCCCTGCCGCGAAGGCACAAAGAGGATGCTCGAAATTCTCACCAACATCTGCAATGGAAAAGGGAAGGAAGGGGACATCGAACTTCTCGAGGAAATGGCCTACACGGTCAAGGATGCCGCCCTGTGCGGTCTGGGCCAGACGGCCCCCAATCCCCTGCTTTCCACCCTCAGGTATTTCCGGGATGAGTATGAGGAGCACATCCGCGACAAAAAATGCCGCGCCGCTGTCTGTACAGCTCTTTTCAAGTCACCCTGCCAGCATACCTGTCCGATCGAGATGGACATTCCTTCCTACATTGCGCTCGTTCGCGCCGACCGGGTGGAGGATGCCTACAAGGTGCTGCTGAAAACAAACCCCTTCCCCTCAGCCTGCGGCCGCGTCTGCGACCACCAGTGCATGACCAAATGCCGCCGGGGGACCCTGGATGAACCCGTTTCCATCAAGTACCTGAAGCGATACATTACGGATCAGGCACCTCGGCCTGACATCAAGCCTGTCAGCGTGACACGGAAGGAAAAGATCGCCGTGATCGGGGCAGGCCCTGCCGGCCTGACCTGCGCCAGGGACCTTGCGCTGCGCGGTTACAGCGTCAAGGTATTTGAAGAGCTTCCCACTCCGGGCGGCATGCTCAGCTGGGGTATCCCCTCCTACCGGCTGCCCCGGGAAATTCTGAACAGGGAAATCGATGACATCCGGAAACTTGGAGTAGCTATTCAGTGCGGCGTTCGAGTCGGACGCGACATCTCCTGGGATGACGTGAACAGAGACTTTGATGTCGTTTACCTTGCACCGGGCGCCCACAAGAGCCAGAGAATGGGCATCGAGGGCGAGGACCTCAAGGGCGTCTGGGGCGGTGTTGAGTTCCTGCGCGATTTCAACATGAACGAAGCGGCCTGGACAAGCAGCCAGAAATCGCTGGGCGACCGGGTCGCCGTCATCGGCGGCGGCAATTCCGCCATCGACGCGGCGCGCACGGCACTGAGGCTCGGGGCTGACGTCACCATCCTCTATCGTCGCCTTCGGGAGGATATGCCCGCCGCCAAGGAGGAAATCGAAGCGGCCGAACACGAAGGAATCAAAATTGAGTACCTCGTCGCGCCTGTGCGGGTGATCGGATCAGACGGACAGACCACGGCGATCGAGTGCCAGAGGATGACCCTTGGGGATTTCGACTCCAGTGGACGCAAGCGCCCTGTCGTGATCGAGGGGTCCAATTTCACCCTTGCCGTGAACACCGTCATCGCCGCAATCGGCCAGACGCCTGATCTGACCTTTGTTCCCGAGGGAAGCAACGTTTCCGTCAACAAATGGTCCTGTTTCGATGTAGCAGGCAACGGGTTCCGCTCCGGAACGACAAACCCGAAGTTTTTCGCCGGCGGGGACGCTGTCACAGGCCCCAGCACGGTCATCAAGGCAATCGCGGCAGGACACCAGGCCGCCGACGATATCGATGCCTCCATCCGGAAGAAGAATGGCGAACCGGCCTGGACGCCCCCGCCGGAAGAAGAAATCTCCATCCCCTTCGTCATGGATGAAGAAACGGTGGAATGCCCCATGGCAGCGATGCCTGAGATGGAATCATCTCTCCGGAAGTCGAATTTCCTGGAGGTCGAACTCGGATATGCCCGGGAGATCGCCATGAAAGAGGCGACCCGGTGCCTGCGCTGTGATGTGGAGCTCTGATCCTGAAATTTTAATGTTTCAGCACTCCCTGCAGGAATGAGCCAAAGGGCCTGCCTGCAGGGAGCGTCCCTTGATAGGAGAATAAAATTGTATGGATTCCAATGAAATGTTAAACGTTACGATAGACAACCAAAGTGTGCAAGTTGAACCTGGAACAACCATCCTGCAGGCGGCAAAGAAGCTGGGGATCAGGATTCCTACCCTTTGCGCCTACCAGGAGCTGGATCATTTTCCGGGCGCTTGCCGCGTCTGCGTCACGGAAGTCGACGGGATGAGAAGCCTTGTGGCTTCTTGTGTTTACCCGGTAGCGAACAACATGGTCGTGCGGACGAACACGGAGCGCGTGAGAACGGCGCGCCGCATGGTCGTCGAACTGCTTCTGTCCAATCATCCCACGGAATGCAACCACTGCGTCCGCAACGGAAATTGCGATCTTCAGAAGGTGGCCGAAATTACGGGAGTGAGGGAAGTGCGCTTCCCATACCCGGAATACCAGAGGGAAAGCATGATAGACATGTCGAGCCCATCCATTGTGCGCGACAGCCGCAAGTGCATCCAGTGCCACCGATGCGTCGCCGTTTGCGATAAGGTCCAGACCGTCAACGTCCTGACCCCGTCGTGGCGCGGCAGCGAAGTCAAGGTAGCGCCGGCCTTCAATCTTCCCCTGCTGGAGACCAACTGTATCGCCTGCGGGCAGTGCATCATGGTCTGCCCCGTGGGAGCCCTTTATGAGAAAGATGATGTGGATAAAGTCTGGAAGGCTCTCGAGGACCCGACAAAGCATGTCGTCGTTCAGGAGGCACCGGCAATCCGTGCGGCCCTGGGCGAGGAATTCGGAATGCCCCCCGGAAGCCTTGTAACTGGAAAAATGATCGCGGCCCTGAGGCGTCTTGGATTCGACAAGGTGTTCGACACGAACTTCGCTGCAGATCTCACCATTATGGAGGAGGGGACGGAGCTTCTGCACAGGGTCAAGACCGGCGGTGCCCTCCCGATGATCACCTCCTGCAGCCCAGGCTGGATCAAGTTCTGTGAACACTTCTACCCGGATCTTCTTGATCACATTTCCACCTGCAAATCGCCCCAGCAGATGTTCGGGGCCATGGCCAAGACCTATTATGCCAGGACAGCAGGAGTCGACCCGAAAGACATGGTCGTTGTCTCGATCATGCCCTGTACGGCAAAGAAGTTTGAAGCCCAGCGGCCTGAGATGTGCGCATCGGGTTACCGGGACGTGGATTACGTTCTCACGACAAGAGAACTCGGCCGGATGATCAAGGAAGCGGGCATTGACTTTGTCAATCTGCCCGATGAAACCTTCGACGCCCCCATGGGTGAGTATACCGGTGCGGCAACGATTTTCGGAGCCACGGGAGGAGTCATGGAAGCGGCGCTGAGGACCGTTTACGCCGTTGTAACGGGTGAGAACCTTCAGAGTCTCGACGTGACCCCCGTCCGCGGCCTGGATGGCGTTAAAGAAGCCGCTCTTGAGGTGGGGGAACTGGGAAAGGTCAAAGTGGCCGTTGCCCATGGAATGGCTAATGCCAGAAAAATCCTCGACAGGATCCGTTCCGGCGAGGCGGACTGGGCCTTCATCGAGTTCATGACCTGCCCCGGTGGCTGCATCGCCGGCGGCGGTGAGCCGATTCCGACGACAAACGAAATCCGTACACTGCGCTCCCAGGCGCTCTACGAAGATGACTCCGAGGTCCAGGAGCACCGGCAGTCACACGAGAACGCCTCAATCAGGAAGGCCTATGAGACCTTCCTGGGGCAGCCAAACGGAGAACTTTCACACAGGCTTCTTCACACCCACTACACAAAGCGGGGCACCGAACTTCCCCACAAGGATGTCAAGTTGGGCGGGACGGAGATGCCTGAACACCACGCAGAAAACTTGGAGCAGCGAGTTCACTGATTCCAGGAGGGGGTTTGACCGTCCGGTCAAACCCCCTTTGGTTATTGCACGACAAAACCCGGAATTTTGGGAATCTGGAAGAATGGTTTATTCTATCCCCTTATCTCTTCCTCTGCTGTCGATACGTTATTTCCGCACGCCGTACCCGCCTTTCATCCTTTTTCCCAGTTTAAGATTTCCGGTCCATGAACTGAATAAGAGAGCAAACCAGTGATCACAGCCCCGCTGACAGTTCGACAAATCCCCATGGAGTCATTTTCCAGGCTGATCCCGGTTTTTTTTGAACATGTTCAAAAGATCATCGATCTTCCCGTTTGATGGTGCTTTTTTACCTCCCGATCATTTTTTTGGTTTAACCCATCCGTATAAGAGACGTTTTTGCCAAGTTCCGCATACTCTTCAACATGTCGCACAAAATGGGTTACCGCAGCTGAAGTTGAGTTTGAGGAGCATTGTCATAGTGATTGACATCTCTAATTTCCGAGTGTTATTATAAATTAATGATAACTTTTTCTGTGAAAAGGCAATCAAATAATTCTTTGCGGGTTCCAGGCCGTTACGGTTTCCATTAAGCTTATCTAAGTAATCGCTGCATGATACAAGGAGGAGCATCATATGGTTAAAATAAGAATCACTATGAACGGCAGTGAAGTGCTTGCGCCGCAGGGCGTTACGATTCTTGATGCCGCGAAATCAGTGGGGATCAACATTCCTACACTTTGTCATCACCCAAAACTCGAACCGATCGGTGCCTGCCGAATTTGCGTCGTTGAAGTGAAGGGACAGAGAAGCCTTGTAACGTCATGCACGTTTCCGGTCTTTGAGGGCATGGAAGTCGAAACGGAATCTCCGAAAGTGGTGGCCGCCAGAAAGCTCATCCTGGACATGCTGTTTTCCGAGCGAAACCACTACTGTCCGTTCTGCGAGATGAGCGGTGATTGTGAACTGCAAAACCTCGGATATCTCTATGGAATTGATCACTGGGTCTTTCCGACTTACACCCGGGCATTCCCCGTAGATTCCACCCGAACGTATTTCTTCATGGACCAGAACCGCTGCGTGTTGTGCCAGCGCTGTGTACGGGCCTGTAATGAACTTGTTGCCAACCACACCCTCGGGCTCAGTCAGCGCGGATCCCTGGCGATGGTCAGCGCAGACGCCAACATGCCTTTTTCCCAGTCCACCTGTATTTCCTGTGGCAACTGCCTGCAGTTTTGCCCCACGGGAACCCTTACCGACCGGCGCAGCTCTTTTATGGGACGCAGCAATCAGGCGGAGCGTGTTAAGAGCATCTGCAACCGGTGCAGCATCGGTTGCGGGACATCGATCATAACGCGGGGCGGCAACGTCCTGCGCATCGAAGGTGACTGGGGCTCACCGGTAAATGGCGGATTGCTCTGCAAAAGCGGCCGTTTTGAACCGCTCTATGACGAACGAAAGCGCCTTCTCCAGCCCATGATCCGCCGTGGGAAAAAGCTTGAGACGGCAAGCTGGGAAGAAGCCATTGCAGGAATCGCCGACAAAATGGAAAATGCCAAGGCAACGGAGATAGGCTTGCTGATTTCGGGTGACGCAACCAACGAAGCGCTGTATCTAGCCAACCGCCTCTTCAAGGAAGGACTTAATGCCCAAAATGTGGGCCTCCTCTCCGGCGCATCCCCTGATTTGATGGCTCAGAAAACGGGCAACCTCAGCGACCTTTCAGGGAGCGACCTGATTCTTGTGGTTGGCGCAAATCCCGTTTCGGATCAGCCCGTCGCCTCCTTCCTGGTTAAGCGTCTCGTCGACAAAGGGACGCGGCTGATCGTAGTCGATGACGGGGAAAACGGACTGTCCCCTGTTGCCGAAACCACCCTGAACATTGAAGACATCGGGAAAGCGATCGAGATCGCCGACACCGTGAAGAAGGTGGCCGTTCTCTATGGAAAGGATGTCACCGAGCAGGCGGCGCAGGCCCTCACAAGGCTCGCCGCAAAAGCCGTTTTCGTCTCCCTTGAACCGGGCGTCAATACGCGAGCTGCCGTGGCATTCGGGATGAATAACGGCTTCCAGCCAGCCTCGGCCAAGATCCTCTACACGATGTTGGGCGAGGCGGATTGGAATGGAGGAGATATCCTGAACACATTGGATCCAGACGCCTTCGTCATCCTCCAGGCCGGTTACGCCTCCCTGCTTACCGACAGGGCCGACGTGGTGCTTCCCTCTGCGATCTGGTCGGAGCGGTCCGGCTCCCTGACCAATACCGAAGGAATTGTACAGATGGCCAACCAGGCCGTGGAGCCCGAAGGAGAAGCCAAGCCTGACTGGGAAATCCTCGCCATGCTGGGCGACAGACTGGGAAAAAACATCGGCGCATCCTTCGCTGATATCTCGGCCCGCGCCGCACAGGAATTGAAGTGAAAGGAGACTGATCCATGTCAAAGGTCAAGATTGCTACAGACTGGCTGGCCGGTTGCGCCGGATGTCACATGTCTTTTCTCGACATTGACGATCGCATCCTCAAGTTGATGGAGCTGGTGGAATTTACATCAAGCCCTATAACGGACCTGAAGCACCCTCCGAAGGAGGGTGTGACCGTGGGAATTCTCGAGGGCGCCATCTGCAATACCCATAACGTGGAAGTCGCCAAGCAGATGCGCGAGCGATGCGAGATCCTTATCGCCCTGGGCGACTGCGCCACTTTCGGGGGCATTCCCGCCATGCGTAATCTCAGCGGAACGCAGGCGACATTAAAGCGTGCCTACCTGGAGACGGAAAGCACCGTTGATGGCCTCATTCCCGACTCCCCGGAACTCGGCATCCCTCTCGATGAAGTGGTTGGTGTCGACAAGGTGGTAAAGGTTGATCTGTTCATCCCCGGGTGCCCTCCGAGTGCCGATGCGATATTCTATGCCCTGTCGGAACTGCTCGCGGGGCGCACGCCTGTTGTCCTTCCGCCCCAATACTTCAAGTATGACTAAAGGAGAACAACCATGAGCGCTCGCAAAATAACCATTGAACCCGTGACGAGAATCGAGGGCCACGGGCGTATAACGATTCATCTGAACGAACAGGGAGAGGTTGAGGAGACTTTTTTCCATGTGGACGAGTTCCGCGGATTGGAGAAGTTCACGGAAGGGCGTCCTTATCTTGAGATGCCGCAGATCACCCAGCGCATCTGCGGCATCTGCCCCGTAAGCCATCACCTGGCGGCCGCCAAGGCCTGCGATGCCGTTGCCCGGGTGGAACCGCCGCGGCCGGCAAATCTACTGCGCGAGCTGATGCACATGGGCCAGATCATCCAGTCACACGGGATGCACTTTTTCCATCTAGCGGCACCGGATCTCATCCTGGGTTTCGATGCCGATCCTGCGGAGCGCAACGTCTTCGGGATCGTCAAGGCCAACCCCGAGCTGGCGATCAAGGCCGTCAATCTGCGCCGCTATGGCCAGCAGATCATCGAAAGGCTTGGGGGAGGCAAACGTGTTCACCCCAATTTCGCTGTCCCCGGCGGGGTTAACGCACCGCTCAGTATGCAGGACCGTGACGCCATCGCCTCCGAACTTGATGACATGATTGAAATCGGAAAAATCGCCATCGGCATCGCCCGTGGCTGGCTCGAGTCCAACAAGGCCCTGGCCGACACCTTCGCTTCCTTCCCCTCCAACTACATGGGGCTTGTTGATGAGAAAGGCGGCATGCAGCTCTACGACGGTGAAATCCGCATAAAGGATGCGAAGGGGGAATACCTCGCCCAGTTTGAGGACGTTGCTTACCTTTCGCACATCGCCGAACACGTGGAACCCTGGTCTTTTCTAAAGCACCCTTATTACAGGAAGCAGGGCTTCCCCCAGGGTTTCTATCGAGTCGGCCCTCTGGGGCGCATGAATGTGATTGACGAGATCGGAACGCCCATGGCCAACGAGGAGTTCCGTCACTTCCGGACGATCAACGGCGGCAGGCCTGTCGAAGGATCCCTCTATTATCATTACGCCCGGATGATCGAAGTCCTGAGCAGTCTCGAACGTATCGGTCAGCTGCTCGACGACCCGGATATTATGTCCAGGGACGTTCGGACCTATCCGACGAAGCTGAATATTCCCGGCCAGGGAGTGGGCGTCATCGAAGCCCCCCGCGGGACCCTGATCCACGACTACAGCACCGACGAAAACGGACTCTTGACAAGGGTGAACCTCATTGTGGCCACGGGCCACAACAACTGGGCCATGCATACGGCCTCCGGAGCCGTGGCGAAGGCCTTTGTGAAAGGCAACGAACTTACGGAGGGCATGCTCAACAGGGTCGAGGCCGCCATCCGCTGCTACGATCCATGCCTTTCCTGCTCCACCCATGCGATCGGCAAGATGCCCCTCGAGGTATCGCTGATCGCTGCGGATGGAACTGTGCTGGACCGCATCGCACGTTGATGCGCAAATCATACGATGAAGAAGAGAAGCGGGGAACGGATTATTTCCCCCCTTCCCTTCTTTCGCCTTCCGAAGAGATTCCAATGAATTCAAAAAAACGAACCCTGCTGGTGGGTTTCGGCAACCTGGACCGTGCCGATGACGGGGTTGCCTTTTTCGTGGTCAATGCATTCCGGAAACGGCTGGGACAGGCGGCACTGGACGAGGGCTGCACGGGACTCGAAGATCTCGGCGGTCTTCTGGACTCCATCTTCATGGTTGAGCTGGTGCCGGAACTAATCGATCTCCTTGAAGGATACGAGCAGGTGATCTTCGTGGACGCCCATGTCGATCCTAACCTGGATGAGCTACATTGCGGCTTGGTATCGCCCGATGAGGCCGGCCTGACATTGACGCATCACATGAGCCCGGCAACCCTTCTGGCGTTTTTCAAGGCTCTCCATGGCCGTGACATCAAGGGATACCTTGTTTCGATTGTCGGCCACAACTTCGACTTTCTTCGGAAACTCTCTCCGGAAACAGACGCCCTCGTAGAGGAAGCGACAGACCGGATCCTGAGCCTGCTTGAGCGAGAGGCACCAGCCACTGCACCCGGCTGCTGAATCGCCCAACCCGTCCGTCCCCGATAAAAAGACGTTGCCTTTCCTCCCCTTTTTCTGCAATGATCAGGACGCTTTGATCGATTTAAATCCAATATCTCTTCGAGGTTCAGCGAAAATGGACACCACCCCCAAGGGAAACCGCCTCCACATTGCCCTGCTGGGGCGCACCAATGTGGGAAAATCCAGTTTTCTCAATCTGGTAGTCGGGCAGGACATCGCCATCACCTCCTCCGTGGCAGGGACCACGACGGATGTCGTGGAGAAAGCCATGGAGCTGCTACCCCTGGGTCCGGTCCTGTTTCTTGACACGGCCGGACTGGACGACGCCTCGGAACTCTCGGCACTCCGTCTCAAAAAAACGGAAAAGATTTTTGACCGGGCCGACATCGCTCTTCTGGTGACGGAACCGGACGTCTGGGGAACTTACGAAGAGGAAGTTCTGGCGGAAATGGATAAGAGAAGGGTTCCCGTGATCGTTGTGGTCAACAAGATCGATCTCCACCGGCCCTCAGACAGCTTTCTCCAAAATCTCAAGGCAAAAGTCTCTCACGTCATACCCGTCTCCAGTCTCGACACAGCCGGACGAAATGCCTTCCTGGACACCTTGAAGCGACGGCTGCTGGAAGCGGCCCCCGACGATTTTGTTCAGCCTCCGTCTCTGGTGGGGGATCTCCTTCCTCCCGGAGGGCTGGCCGTCCTCGTGGTTCCCATCGATCTGCAGGCTCCCAGGGGCCGCCTGATCCTTCCCCAGGTTCAGACGATCCGCGACGCCCTGGACAACGATGCGGCGGTTCTTGTCGTCAAGGAAAGGGAACTGCCCGCCACGCTGGCCCTGCTGAACCGGCCACCGGACATCGTCATCTGTGATTCCCAGGTGATCCTCAAGGTTTCCGCCGATGTGGCCCCGGCCATTCCCCTGACGACCTTTTCCATTCTTTTCGCCCGGCAGAAAGGGGATCTCGCTACAGCGGCTGAAGGGGTCGCTTACATTGAGAACCTGCAATCCGGGGACAAGGTCCTCATCGCCGAAGCCTGTTCCCATCACCCCCTGGAGGACGATATCGGCCGGGTCAAAATCCCCCGCTGGCTGAAGCAGTATGCGGGAGGAAATATTCAGACCGATATCTCGGCAGGACGGGATTACCCGGAAAACCTGCGGGAATACAAGTTGATCATCCACTGCGGCGCCTGCATGCTGACCCGGCGCGAAATGCTCGGCCGGCAACAGCAGGCCAGAGAGGCTGAAGTGCCGGTCACCAATTACGGACTGGCGATCTCTTTCACCCAGGGGGTCGTCCGGCGGACCCTCTCCCCCTTCCCTTCCGCCCTGCTCGCCTTTGACCGGAAAATCAAGGAGCTTCACCCCCCCTAACCGCCTGCAACCCGATGCCCCGGCTTTAACAATGGTTTTCACACGATATTTATTGAGATATTTTTCTCCTTGTTAAAGATGAGATGGGACTGTGGACCGTCTTCGAAAAAACGCGGCCAGGGAAAAGGATACCTATCCTCGCACCACAGAACCTTTGTTACGATTTTGTGATTTCTCTCACGTCCCCCTCCTTCTATATCTATGAATTTATGGGAAATATTTCCTGTTTAAGTTTCGAAAGACTCATCTGTTATTCCCCAGTGCAAAAAGATTAAGGGATTTGGAAGCAAAAATTAAGGGATTCCCTGATTGCAAGCTGCCTGCAAAACGTCTAAAAGTATTACCGTCCATCATTCAACAATATAAAATTCAGGAGGTATAAGTC
Organism: Syntrophus sp. PtaU1.Bin005; assembly: GCA_002067745.1. Taxonomy (GTDB): domain Bacteria; phylum Desulfobacterota; class Syntrophia; order Syntrophales; family Syntrophaceae; genus Syntrophus; species Syntrophus buswellii. The sequence goes on along the minus strand of MVRU01000002.1, from coordinate 34,242 downwards.
GTGGCGACTAAATATGGAACAAACGGCAACGATGTGATCGATGGAACGACGGGGAATGACATTCTTTACGGACTGGACGGTGACGACACTCTGAACGGCTATGCAGGTAACGATTATTTAAGTGGCGGAACGGGCGATGACATCATGAGAGGCAACGAGGGAAACGACACCTATATCGTCGACAGTGCCAATGACACGGTCTACGAAACCCTGGATGCGGGTACCGACAGGGTCAATGCCTATGTTGACTATACCCTGGCTGCCAATGTGGAAAATCTCTACCTGTATAGTGCGGCCACAAAGGGGACCGGCAACAACCTTGACAACGTGATCGTCGGCAATGGCAATGCAAACACCCTTAATGCCCTGGGTGGAAATGACACCCTTCAGGGTAAAGGCGGAGACGACACCCTGAACGGGTATGCCGGCAATGACACCCTGTATGGCGGAGATGGCAACGATTATTTAAATGGCGGAACAGGCGATGACATCATGAGAGGCAACGACGGCGACGATACCTTCATCGTCGACAGTGCCAATGACACGGTCTACGAAACCCTGGATGCGGGTACCGACAGGGTCAATGCCTATGTTGACTATACCCTGGCTGCCAATGTGGAAAATCTCTACCTGTATAGTACGGCCACAAAGGGGACCGGCAACAACCTTGACAACGTGATCGTCGGCAATGGCAATGCAAACACCCTTAATGCCCTGGATGGAAATGACACCCTTCAGGGTAAAGGCGGAGACGACACCCTGAATGGGTATGCCGGCAACGACACTCTGTATGGCGGTGACGGCAACGATTATTTAAATGGCGGAACAGGCGATGACATCATGAGAGGCAACGACGGCGACGATACCTACATCGTCGACAGTGCGGATGATATGATTTACGAAACCCTGGATGCGGGTACCGACAGGGTCAATGCCTATGTTGACTATACACTGACTGCCAATGTGGAAAGCCTTTACATGTTTAGCACGGCCACAGAAGGAACGGGCAACACCCTAAACAACGTGATCGTCGGCAACGGCAATGCGAACACGCTAACAGGCCTGGGGGGAAAAGACACCCTTAAGGGTAAGGCCGGCAATGACATCCTGTATGGAGGTAACGGCAACGACACTCTGTATGGCGGTGACGGCAACGACACCCTGTATGGTGAAGCGGGCAAAGACTATCTGAACGGCGGGGCAGGTCAGGACAGTTTTGTCTTCAGCCACACCGGTGAGGCCAATGCCGATAAGATTGCCGACTTTTCCCATGACGCCAGCGACACGATCGTGCTGAAGGACATCCTTGACGGTGCAACTGACGGTTCCATAGAGGGCCTTACGTTCGATGGAACCGTACTGGATGACGACTGCTATTTCGAGGGCGACGGTTTTACGGGTAACGGAGCCGAAGACAGCGGAATTTATTATGACACGGCAAATGGGAACGTCTGGTACAATCCTACAACCGGTGAAGGCGGAGACTCCGTTAAAATATGCACCCTGATCGGAGTCCCAGGTGCAATAGCCACCCTGCTGGACAACGCCGACATCACCTATTCAGCCTAAGCGGTTCCAATCTCGTCTGCGGGGCGCGTTCATGAACGCGCCCCGCCCCTGTTTTCCCTTTCGGCCCCTCAAAAAATCCTGAGTCCGGCGCTTAAAGCATGGTAGGTCCCGCCCGGAGCCCGTAAAGCGAAGCCAACCGGTGAAAATTCTCGAACGTCGGGAACACAGTTCCCCCATCCCTGTGCCGTCCGTAAAGGCAGGCGGCAACCCTGACCCTAGCCGGGCTGTGAGGATAGGGTCATCTCGCCAATGACCGGCTCGACGAGCGATTCCAGGTTCATAACCTTCCCCAGGCGCTTGGAATCCACAACTCCCAGGATGCAGGACGCCAATCCCAGGGCTGCGGCGGTAAGGCTGAGGGTCTGATAGAGGCAGCCCAGATCCTGCAGGATCAGGCGGTATGCAATCTTTTCGTACTTCCAGGAATTCCTTAGAAAACGGGAGGTTATAACAAGCCGGACATTGGGCAGCCCGGCCCCGTGGATTTGGTCGTGGGGATTGCTGTTCAGGTAAACGTTCAGCAACTTGCCGTCCACAGGAATGGATTCCAGACCATGGGTTTCCGGATCATAGCGCCAAGCTCCGGTTCCAAGGCCGATGCATTGGTGGATCAGGGGATAGATTTCCAGCGAATGGAGGGCGCCGCCGCTGGGTGATGGGCGTCGGGACCCCTGACAGGGACGTGAAGCGTCATCGAGGATGTCCTGACAGCGAGCCGTGGCATACAGCAACGCGCTCAGTTCCTCCAGGGAAATCGGCCGCCTGCCGGGGATTCGGCCGCTGCGGCGGCCTGCAAGCACCTCGGCAAGAGGGGTGTCCAGCAGTTCCTTGAAGTGTTCGTCAGGCTTCGGCAGCGGAAGCTCCCTCCCCCTGCAGGGTTTGAAAAGGGGTGCGGGAGGAAGCTTTTTCCTGAGCCGCCAGGTTGCGCCGATGCGGTCATCATGAAAACCGATGCTCGAGGCATGAAAAAACAACAGGTCGTGAAACTCCCAGATGGGACTGTCCGTCTTTACCTCTTCCAGAGCGTTCATGAGCTGCAAGGCCCGATAGAAGGCCATGCGGGCGGTGTCCTCTGAAGGAGGGGAAGATCCCTCCCGGATCATCTCCATGAGCCAGATCATGCAGCGTTCGTCATGGATGAGACACTTCTTACGGGAAAGGGGCATCTCCAGTAAAAGCGCATCACCAGATCGCCGCAGACAGGCGGAAGGTGAGAACCCGGGGAAGGACTCCGGCAGAGGCTCCTTCCAGGCCTGCCAGGGCGGCGCGGGTTGAAGTGAAAACAGAGCACGTCCGCCGGCTCTGCATTGAACCTGCAGAAGCCCCCGGGAAAATAACGTTTCGCAGAGAAAATAGACAACCGGCGGATTATCGGCTGATTCCGCCAGGCGGTCAATCCAGGCCTCCGTCATCCAGCCGTTCATCAGATCTTCAACAAGGGGATGGTCGGGCGCATCCAGAACGGTTACCCCGCTTCGAACGAGGGCGATTCGTCCGTTTTCCTGCCTTTCCTCCGTCAGTCCATCCCTCAGCTTCACGAAAAAAGCGGCATCATCTGTCGGGGAGGAAAACGGATTCTCGGCTTCGGTTGATTTCGCCATGGTACCTATAAGAAAAACGGAACGGAATTGAGGTCATCTTCGCCGGCGTTCTCTCCAATCCATCCAAGAGCCCTCGGGACCTCGAAAAGACGGCGGAAACCGAAACGGGGCCAGAAATGCATCAGCCCGGGGATGATCACCCGGACCACGGGAAAGCCAACATCCGGTCGGGTCAGATCCATCACCAGCATCTCCAATCCCAGATCCTTCAGCAGGCCCACGGAATCTTCGATGTCGTCAAGGAAATCGACGCTCTGTCCTCGAGAAAAATCCGAAAGGGTCTTTGGAGGCTTATCGGGATCAGGCTTTAAAAAAGGCTCTCTGCTCAAGGGGGTGCCTTGAAACCGAAGACTGTAATCGTCTATGTCCGCCAGCCCCCAGCACTGCCCCAATTCCCCCAGGGCCCGTTCCAGGGCGATCCGCGCATCGCGGTGGCAGCCCAGTCCCAGGGAATGAAGGCGGCCGCCATCCTCAGGTTCGAAGAGGGTGGCCGAAAAGACGGGAATTCCCAGATCATGGGTCAGATCCAGCACCTCCAGCCTCATACCCATCTCACCCATGGCCGCATTCACAGAAGCGGCAAACGGAGAGCCGATCCGGTTCAAATCCACGGAGGGTTTACGCAGCCTGTGGTACCACCACATCGCCGTGGCGTCGCGCTCGACCAGTTCGAAAAAGCCCTGCATGATCGCCTCTTCAAGGCAGTTTCCCGCAGCCACGCCGTTGCTGCAACCCCAGCAGATGTCGCCGCCTCCCTCCGCGGGATAGAAATAATAGGCAAAGGCGCTGGGAATCAGCCGCCAGCGCTTCTGCGTCAGCGACCAGGCAGGCGTCCAGTCGATGGAGCGCCCTTCGTCATAGGGATCCGCCACATAAGCCGTGCTCCCCTTTTGGCGCCAGGCTTCGCGGTCCCTGTACTGCCGCTGGCTGAAGCCCATCAGGTCGCTTGGAGAAATCGCCGCGTCCCCCAGTTCCGAAAAGGTAGCTCGGACAGAGGGTTCATATCCCTCATACTGAGAACAGTAACGCTCAACGGCCTCCCCCAGAGCGCTGGCACGCGCCTGCGGGACGGTTCTCCCCTTTCCTGTGCTGAAACCTGTAGCGGTCAGACGGGAATTCCCCTCACTTCGCGCCGGCTTGCCGGCGTTTCGGACAATCCAGTCGCTGCGGACAATGTGGCCGAAGCAAGCCGGACATTTATCAAGAGACGTCAGCTGTTTCACCACACCTGTCACCGGGCTGATCAGGGAAGCATACGTCTCCAGCGTCTCCACAGCCGAACAGACCCGTTCGCCGCCGTCGCGATGATCCGCCTTGATTCTCGACTGCAGCCGCAGGGGTTCCTCCGGAAGGGAACCGAAATGAGCCCCCCCTTTGGCCAGGGTGCCGCACTCCGGACATTGGGGCCGTCTTGTGAGAAGATGCCGATCGAGTCGAAGCTCGCGGAAATTGAGGGTAAGTGCGCACCCGACCAGATCCGACACATCGCCTGCGGCGAGTTTTTCCAGTTCGACGGCAAGCACGCCCGTCACCGCTTCCAGGGAGAAAGGCGTCATTCCCACGGACAGGAGAAGGGGTTTCCGATCCTTCGCGGCAAGGATTGCTTCCCATTCCCGCCGGCGATGCCCCTTGACCCGGTCCAGGAGGCAAACCGCGCACCCTGTCTGTTCCGGAAGGAAGAGCGGCCCGATCTGCGGAACGATCCCACTGGGTTTGACGGACAGCCAGCGGAGCCCGCGCTGCAGGGCTAAGCGTCCGAACGCCTCCAGCTCCGGATCGAGGATATCGGATGTAACGGCCACATAAAGGTCATCGGGACTGAGTTCTTTCTGATAACCGTCAGGGATCCGCTCAATGTTCAGCATGTCTGAACGCGACAACAGCCCGGCAAGGTCGTCGGCGAGGGAATCCGCCCCGCCGGTGGCAAAGATCTTCACAGCCAGGGTTGAAGTCCGCCGGCCTGGAGATGCCGAAAATCCCCGGCTGAGGACCCCGGCCCGGAACACATCCGCAGGCGTTTCGGGCTGCCCGGAATCCTTGACGATCACCCCTTGCCGTTCGAGATGGATGAGAGTGAAAAAGACCTCCTCGGGAGAAAAACGGTTCTCAAGGGCCGAAGCGAGATCGTCTTCACCGGAAATTCCCTGCAGAATCAGGCCGATCAATTCCGAAGCCAGGGCCGAGGTAACCCTGCCTGGTCCCGCCTCATCCAGAAGAAACCAGCCGCCCTTCCCATCGGCGACCGGAACCATTCCGCGTTTGATCTTAAGATTTCCCATAATGAAAACTTATAGATATCCAGCCAGATAATCGATGTTCCGGCCGCCGTGCTGAACCAGGCCATAGGGTTTGCGGCAGCCGCCGGCGCACCGGGCGAGATAAGCACAGAGGAGGCATTCCGCAGGCAGCGCTTCGGTCGATGCGCAGGACAGGATTTCCGGACTCTTCCGGATTTCTTCGAGATTCCGGGTTTCCGTCAGTTCGCACACGTCGAAGCAGGCCTGCATCCTGCCGCGGGCGTTGACGTTCAATGCCACGAAGGGGCCGCAGTCCCTCGTTCGGCCGTGAAACACACGCGCCCCAAGCTCCGTCGGCCTGACCGCACAGAATGGCGTGGCCAGAAAGATCCCCCTGGCCCGATCGGGGTGCTTATCCATCAAATCCGCCATTTCCTCGGCAAAGGCCTGTGCATCCGGCCGCGTCCAGGGGCGGGGCAGAATCGGCGTAGATTCGTAGCGCAGCGGCATCCAGAAAAGCCGGGGAGATTTTTTTGCAAACCGGACAAACGGCTCCAATGTTCCATGCAGTTCCGGCATCAGGGGAGTAAGAAGACAGATTCGCGATACATCAGCCTCAAGCGCCTGTTCGATGAGCCCTTCCTTCTGGTGCAGCAGGGCCAGCCCTCCAGTCATCCGGTCCAGGTGCCCGGCATCGAGCGAGGGAAGGCTGATCCGAAGGTCATCGACAACAGGGAAAAGCCTCCGGTAGAGCCCGGTATCGCCGGTGCCGTTGGTGTTCAGGATGACGGTGCGGCCGCAGAGGTGTGCATAGCAGCAGAACATTTCAATCTGCGGATGCAGTGTGGCCTCTCCTCCGGTAAAACGGACTCCCGGAATGCCGTTATCCACAGCCCAGTCGATCCAGCCAAGGACCTTCTGGTCCGGCATGAACGATCTGCCCTGACGGATCTCTCCCCCGAGGTAGCAGAACGTGCAGTTCAAGTTGCATGCGTCCGTGATTTCAATCTTCAGTTCGAGCGGGTTCAGAGGGGAAATCAACATGGGTTATTCATCCGATGCCATGGCGCTGGTCTGTCGATGAATCGTAAGCGGCATGCAGTCAGGCATCCCTTTAAACGCATCTGACACAGGATATCTCATCCGTTTCATCACTCATCATGGGCTTGACCAGCAGCTCTTCACCCGGTTTCAACGGCAGGACGATATACATGAGTTTATCGGTCTGCTCGAGGACCGTTACTTCAACTCCCGCCGGAACAGAAACATCATATTCGGACAAAACAGCCCTGGGGTTGGAAAGGAAACGCCCTTTGAAGGATTCGTCACTCCAGGCCCTGGCTATGATTTTCGCCATCTTTTTGTTTTGCTCTTTTTTTTCGTCTTCTTTTTTCATTTTTTCCTCGTTGCATTTATTTCTGATAATACAAAACCACCCTGTTTTCACCTCCGGAAAAGGCCTGGATAGAGTTATCAATCCGGTCCACCTGATCGCTGTCAGGAAGAACGTGAACGGTCAGATCCTGATACGCATTTGCCTGGGAAGGAATATCGGGAGGTATTGTCGAAAGAACCCATCTCCGATGGCTGCCGCCCGGGGATATCGATTCTTTTAAGAAAAAACCATATTCACATCACGGACAGTGAAAAGAAAAACTTCATCCCTGCTCTTTGTGCGCCCCTGACACCTCTATGATTTTCTCAATGACCGCTTCTTTGCATCCAAGCCGTTGCGCCAGCATGGCTATTCCTGAGAGCGAAACGGGATGCCCACGGATGATATCCGCTTTTTTCAGGGCCATTTCAGCCGAAGGTTTGGGGTTATCCGCCGGGAGGTAAATGGTGCAGTCGGGACTGACCTCCTCCAGGATGCTGTTGCTTTCAATGATCAGAAACTCCGCCGTGTCGTGTTCGGAGGCAATCACCTTAAAACCGGTCCCCTTTGGATAGAAGAAACCGTCATCATAACCTGCTTTACGGGGATGATGGCCGATCTTGATTCGCACAGCTCCTGGAAGCATCCGACAAAGTGCCCGTGCAAGAGAAGTCTTTCCGACATGGGAGCGTGCACCGGAAACCACAAGAACTTTCATCTTATTTAAGACAACGTGACTGGCACGAGAACAAGATCTCCCACCAGAAAGACCGCCTGTCCGAACATGGGACGTTGTTTCAGAGCTCTCATAACAGAGAGAGCTTTCAAGGGCTGGATTCCCGCTTTCACTCATTGCATGCCGACTCAACTTTCATACGGAAAATATACCAATATTAACACATCTAAAGGCCATGACATCACGGGAAAAAAGGTCAGCGTCACGTCCCTTTCAGACTCCATGGTCCCCGGAGAGATGCCGCACTGCATGGCCTTTTAGAAGCTTTTTTCGACCCTATCACGGCGGGAATCCGAAATCAAGAATTTAAGGTTATCTTATGTTATTATTCGTAATATTAGGTTAATTATTGAAATTCTCCTGTAAAATAAAGGGGATGGGAAGACATTCCACCTCCGGAAATGCCCATGGCCGATGCAAGATGTTCTGCTCGCCTGCAGCAATGAAATTTGTGGCAAGAGGGAAGCTTGTTTTTTGAATCTGTTTATGTTATGCCAGGCATAATATAAGTTAATCGGCGGGAGCCGGGGCTCCGTCATCAGCCTTTGCAGCCCCCAAAATCAAACGACGGAAAGGACGATGAACAATGAAAAAGTGTGTCATGAACGTGCTGTTTGCTGTGATCTGGTTTGTCTCGTGGACAGGATCCGCCCTTGCGGCTGATATCAACCTGTCCGCTGCGCTCGGTCTCAAGGATGTGGTCACTGAACTTTCATCGGAATTTGAGAAGAAAAACCGTGGAACGGCATTCCAGAGAAACTTTGCCGCCTCCGGGGCGCTGGCAAAGCAGATCGCGAACGGTGCCCCCTGTGACGTTTACTTATCCGCCAATGTGGAATGGATGAACTATCTGAAGGAAAAGATGCTGGTCGATGCCAAGACCGTTTCCAACTTTGCTTTCAGTCAACTGGTTTTCGTGGGCAAACCCAGCCTCCATTTGAAAACTCTTCAGGATGTGGTCACATTGGAGCGGATCGCCATCGGCAGCCCGAAGAGCGTTCCTGCAGGTCAATACGCCATGGAGGCGATCAAGAGCGCGAAAATAGACAGGCAGCTGGAAAACAAGCTGGTGATGGCGAAAGACGTTCGGGAATGCCTGATGTACGCTGAGCGCGGCGAAGTGGACGGCGCCTTCGTCTACAGGACGGATGCGGCACTTGCCAAGCATGCGAAGATCCTTTTCATTGTTCCCCAGAACTACTACCCAAGGGTGACGTTCCTCATGGCGCTGACCCCATCGGGCAGCAGGAAGGCTGAAGCGGCCGCATTTTACAGGTTCCTGCAATCCGACGAGGCCAAAAAAGTCCTCATCAGATATGGCTTTACAGTAAGCTGAATTCCTCATGCCCGGGTTTACGCCAACCGATTATTCGGCAATCCTGCTCTCCGTCAAGGTGGCCATCGTGGCCACTTTGATTTCTCTTCCCTTCGCTTTTGCCGTTGCCTACCTTATGACCTTCCGGAAATTCCGGGGCAGAATCGCCCTTGATGTTCTGGTGAATCTCCCCCTGACGCTGCCGCCCGTCGTGGTCGGCTACCTTCTGCTGCTTCTCCTGGGTCAGCAGGGATGGGTTGGAAGAATGATCCTTCAGCCCCTTGGCATTCAGGTGATTTTTACCTGGAAAGCGGCGGTCATTGCCACGGCGGTGGTGGGCTTTCCCCTGATGGTCCGATCGATCCGGACCGGGATGGAAACCATCGACATTCGACTGATTCAGGCCTCCCGTACCCTGGGAGCCGGCTGGTTCGACAACATCGTCACAGTGATTCTGCCCCTTTCGGTCCGGGGGATCATCGCTGGCTCCGTTCTCATGTTCGCCCGGGGGCTGGGTGAATTCGGGGCGACCATAATTGTTGCCGGGAACATTCCCGGCCTAACCCAGACCATACCGCTGGCAATCTATGAATACGTCAGTTCCCCTCGAGGCGATGAGATGGCCATGGCCCTGTGCCTCGTATCCCTCTCGCTCTCGGTAGCCGTGCTTATCTTCCATGAATGGCTGGGAAGGAAAATGATCCGGATGGACTGATATGGAATTGAGCATCGACATATCAAAAAATTTCGACCTGTTTCAACTGAAGGCCGAATGCTCGATTGCCGGAGAGCGAATCGGCCTCTTCGGCCCCTCGGGAAGCGGAAAGTCCACCCTGGTAGGGCTCGTTGCCGGAATGATCAGACCCGACCGCGGAAAGATCCTTCTCGATGCAGAGGCACTTTTCGACAGCAGGCAGGGGATCAACGTTCCGGTGGAGCACCGGCGGATCGGGATGGTCTTTCAACGCCCCCATCTTTTTCCGCACCTGAGCGTCAGGAAAAACCTACTCTACGGCTACAAGCGCTGCACCCAGGAACACCGCCAGATTAACCTGGATAACGTGATCGGCGTCCTGCAGATCGAACATCTCCTGGAGCGGGGCGTGGGAAATCTCTCCGGTGGCGAGAGGCAAAGGGTGGCCATCGGCCGGGCAATCCTGTCCAACCCACGGCTGCTGATCATGGACGAGCCCCTCTCAGGCCTTGATGACATCCTCAAGTTTCAGATTCTTCCCTTTTTGAAAAGCGTTTCTGAGACCTTTCACATTCCGTATCTGTTCATCTCCCATTCCCTGCTCGAAATGAGAATCATGACAGACATGGTGCTCAATGTCGCCGACGGGAATGTCACCGGGCAGATGACGGCGGAGGAACTGGCGCGGAGCCGGATGGGCGCGAATGAAACCGATTACACCAATCTTCTGAAACTGAGATTATCCCGACTCATCGATGGGCTGCAGGTTTACCTCTGGGGCCAGGTTCCGCTGCTTGTTTCCGGAAAAAGCGATCTGTCCGAAGCCCTCTTCGAACTTTCCTCGACGGACATCATTCTCTTCAAACGGCATCCGGAGGCGATCAGCGCCCGGAATCTCATTGAATGCCGCGTGACCAATATCTTTGAAACGGGTCTTAGGCTGGGCGTGGAGCTGGAGTGTGGAGGAGAACGCCTGATCGCGGCGATTTCCAGGCAGGCTGCCGAGGATCTCGGCATTGTCAGGGGGATACAGATTTTTGCCGCATTCAAGGCCACGGCCTTTCGGCGGCTTGGGTAAGGCGGGACAGGATTTCAGCAGTTCAAGGCCCCGTCAGGAAACTCTTTCGGAACGGCCTTGCCGCCTCTTTCTCCCTACCGTAACCGGTGCGTCCTGCTGCTGAAGAAACGGAATCGCACCCCTGCCCCGCAGGGGAGCCACAGCCGCCGTTCTTCAAACGATAGTAACGAAATGGAATAGATATATATCGTTGAAATGAAGATGGTTCTAGAAAGAGGGGGAAAGCTGTCCTAAGGAGACAGGGCCCGCCTCAACCGGGCCAGGATCTCCTGCTTCTCCAGCAGGGAAAAGATTTTATCCAGTTCCGGACCCCGGATAGACCCTGTCAGGGCTGCCCGCACGGGCATAAAGAGCCCTTTTCCCTTGACGGACGTGATGCTGCGAAGCTGCCTCATCAGCTGGGGGTAATCGTCCGCTCCATTTCCCCCCTCCTCGACCAGCTTCAACAGGGCTTGAAGCACAGCCTGCGAGTCCTTTTCCCGGAGAAGAGCAAGGGCTTGCTCTTCGAGGGGAAATTCCTCGTTCACGAACATCGCAAGATACGGCCCGATATCGGACAGTCTGGCCAGGTTCGGCTGCACCGCCGCCACCATCCCTTCCAGCCACTGCAAGTCCATCAAAGCGGGATCATATCCTGCTTTCAGGATAAAGGGCCACAGCCGATTCTTCAGATCCTCCGACGACGCGTTATGAATGTAAAGGCTGTTGAGCCAGACCAGCTTGTCCTCGTCAAAAACGGCACCGCTCTTGCCCGCTCTGTCCAGGGAAAAAGCAGCGACAAGCTCATCCACAGAACAGACTTCCCGGCCTTCCCCGAGGGAACCGCCAAGGAGAGCCAGATAGTTGAGAAGCGCCTCGGGAAGGATCCCCTGCTCCCGGAATTCCCGCACGGAAACAGAACCGTGTCGTTTACTCAATTTCGTCCGATCCCTTCCCAGGATGAGGGCATGATGGGCAAACTGAGGCGGGGCAAACCCCAGGGCCTCATAGAGCATCAGCTGGATTGCCGTATTGGACAGATGGTCTTCCCCTCGGATCACAGTGGAAATTTCCATGAAGTGGTCATCGATGACGACGGCAAAATTGTAGGCGGGGATTCCATTGGAGCGGACGATGATGAAATCGCCGATCGCCTCCCCCTCAAATTTCATCGGTCCCCGGATCTGGTCCGGAAAAGCAATCGGTCCCGGCTGGACCTTGAACCGGTAGGCCGGCTTCCGTCCCTGGGCTTCCAGCCTTCCGCGCTCTTTCAGGGTCAGGTTTCGGCACTTTCCCAGATAGCGGGGTGCGATTTTCCTGGAAAGGAGGGCGGTTCTTTCCAGCTCCAGCTCTTCCTCGGTGCAGTAACAGGGATAAACCATTTCCTCCTGGATCAGCTTTTTCAGGAAGACGTCATAAAGGTCCAACCTGTCGCTCTGCCGATAGGGTCCCAGGAAGCCGCCTTTTTCCGGACCTTCGTCCCAGTCGAGGGTCAGCCATTTCAAATCTTCAATGAGATTGTCTTCAAAGGCTTTTGTTGTCCGCTCACGATCGGTGTCTTCAATCCTCAGGATCAGCCTGCCACCGTAGTGACGGGCATAAAGCCAGTTGAACAGGGCGGTCCGGGCATTGCCCACATGAAGATCCCCCGTCGGTGAGGGGGCAAAGCGCACTCTCGGTTTTTCTCTGCTCATCAATCCGAACTTTCTCTAACCGTTGCCACGGCCAAAACGGCAACCCCCTCCTGGCGCCCCACAAATCCCATTCCCTCATTCGTCTTGCCCTTGATGTTGATCCGACCGGGAGGCAGGTCCAGGACCTCGGCAAGACGCTCCTCCATCTCTGCGATATAAGGCCTCAGCCTTGGTCTTTCCATGATGACGGTGGAATCGATGTAGTCGATGGCAAAGCCCTTCTTTGTGACCATGTCCTTGACGATTGCCAGCAGCTTCAGACTCGATATTCCGGAAAAGGCCGGATCGGTGTCGGGAAAGTGCAGGCCGATGTCGCCCCCGGCAATGGCGCCCAGAAGAGCGTCACAGATGGCATGGGTCAGCGCATCTGCGTCGGAATGGCCTGTCAGCCCCTGATCGTGAGGAATGTTCACCCCGCCGAGGATCAATTCCCGATCGTCAGCCCATCGGTGACTGTCATACCCGCAGCCGATTCTCACGGTCTATCGTCTCCTTTGACATGCAACGCACGGCCTGGATGAAAGCCAAGGCGGTTCCGGATCATCGGAGGGCGGAAAGATCCCTCCTCAATCCTGCTTCAAGAAAGCCCCCGCCAGGACAAGATCATCGGGGGTTGTGATTTTGATGTTTCGATAACTTCCAGGAATCAATTTTACCGGAATTCCCAGGTGCTCCACGAGGCTCGCATCATCCGTCCCGTGAAAATCCTCTTCAGCAGCCTTCAGGTAGGCTTCCTGGAGAATCCGCCGACCAAAGGCCTGGGGAGTCTGCGCCAGCCAGAGCGCTTCCCGATTCAGAGTCCGGGAGATATTTCCGGCCCCGTCGCTCTGCTTTACCGTGTCCGTTACAGGAACCCCGGCAATCGCCGCACCGAACCTGAGGGCCGCGCCGATGACCTGAGAAAGCGTTTCTTCCGCAACAAAAGGGCGAACGCCATCATGAACCACAATAATGTCGCAGTCATCCCCGACCCTTGCCAGGCCGTTTCTGACCGAATCCTGCCGCTCTTTTCCCCCGGAAATCACCTCTCGGATCTTCGTCAGGCGGTAAGGTTTTTCAATGTTTTCCACGACAAAAGAACGGTCCTGTTCTGGAACAACGAGCAGAATCTCATCAATCAGTGAATGTTGCTGCAGCCGAAGCAGGGTATGAACAAGAACAGGCTTGCCATCGAGCAGAAGATACTGTTTGGGATTGCGGCTCTGCATACGCCGCCCGGAGCCTCCGGCAGGAATGATGGCGACCACTTTCGGATTCATCGGTAATCGTCCATTCTTCAATTCATCATGGTAAGTCCTGGCAGGAGAACCACATGGAAAAAGCCCGGGGAGCAGAACTCTCCCGGGCTTTTGTCGGGCCTGTTATTGTCTGGCGCCGTTTCCATAGGCTTTCTTTTCGCCAACGATGTCCTTCAGCTCCGAAAAGATCATCCGGCCCGCCGTCGTCTGCAGAACGCTGGTCACCAGAGCTTCAACGGTCGCTCCCTGGTACCTCTGTGCGTTGTCCACGACAATCATCGTCCCGTCATCGAGGTATGCCACCCCCTGGCCGGCTTCCTTCCCTTCCTTGATGATCTTCACCGTCATCACTTCTCCCGGAAGAACGACCGGCTTCAGGGCATTCGCCAACTCGTTGACATTAAGTATCCGGATCCCCTGCAGTTCAGCTACCTTATTCAGATTAAAATCGTTCGTGATAATCTTGCCGTTCATCTTCTTTGCCAAAGCAACCAGTTTGGCGTCCACACTTTTTATCCGGGGAAAATCCTGATCGACAATCTCGATGCTGATCCCGGCGCTCTTCTGCATCCTGTTGAGGATATCCAGCCCGCGCCTGCCCCGGGAACGCTTCATGGAATCAGACGAATCGGCAATGTACTGCAATTCATCCAGAACAAATCGAGGAACGATGAGCGTTCCCTCCAAAAAACCGGTGTCACAGATATCTGCCAGTCTGCCGTCGATGATGGTACTGGTATCAAGAATCCTGTAATCCCTGTTTTCCTTATCTGCACTCTGGCCACGTCCAATGATGTTGTAAAGTTCTTCAATTTTTTTAGATCCGAGGACAAGCCCGAGATAACCCATGACCGCCGTCCAAAGCGCATAGATCCAAGGGGCGATCTGATATTTCTCTTCAATATCGGTTATAAAATTCAGACCATAGGCAAACAAAAAAGCAATCAGCAAGCCGACGATCATACCGGCCACACCGCCGAAGATGATCCGCAGAGACAGCTTCCTGAGGGCCTGTTCAACCTGTATTACAAATAAAGCCGTGAGGCATCCCAACAACAATCCGATCAATGAAAGCGGGAAACTATAATAATTGCTGGCAATAAAATAACCACTGATGGAACATACAAATCCTAAAAGGAATCTGACGATCAACTTTTTCACCTCCTTTCCTTCGCTGAAATGGGTCAACCCTATTCCTCGCGCACGGCGAGGCCCATACCAGGCGGCCTTCATTGCAGGCTAACGGCTGGCTTCGCCACAGGCTGGTCGACCGGTTCAGAAACTGCCGCACCGCCTGTCCTCTGCCGCCCTGTTATCCTTTTGAATGCAACCCGGAATAAACTCCTTCGAATTTTTTGGCTGAAGTTAAATTTGATACAAAACACCACTCATGCTTTCTTTTGCGAAAGCAAGGGGATATTTCATATGGAGAATTCAAGAGCACCGTCAACACTGTTGTACAGAAGGAATAGCCTTCTCTCATCTCTTTCCTGATCGCTTATCTACCTCCTTCTCATCGTTCGCGTTCGTCTGCGGCTTAAGGAAAGCATTTCAAGAAGGCAAATATTTCGGACAGACTTACTGCAACGAGAAAATTGACTTCAGATCCTGCTCGATTTTCGTCTCTTCTGCGTTACTGGCGATAGAGATTTCTTTGATCAGAAGACTTTTGGCCGTATCCATCATCTTCCGTTCACCGAACGAGAGGTTCTTGTCATTTTTCAGAATGAGCAGATCCCGGAGCACCCGGGCAATCTCAAATACCGAACCCGTTTTGATCTTTTCCAGATATTCCCTGTATCTCTTATTCCAGGTCTGCTTGTCGATGGTTATATCTTTGTTCTTCAGGATCTCATAAACCTTCGGGACGTCATCCTCGAGAATCAGCTCTCTGAGCCCTACGGACTCCGCACTGCCAGTGGGGATCATGATCTTCATGCCATTGCTCATAATTTTCATGATATAGAACTTCTGAGTGCTGCCCATGACTTCCCTGCTCTCAATGGCCTCAATGACACCCACACCCTGCGCTGGATATACTGCCAAATCACCCACCTTAAACATCATCCACACTCCTTAAAGCTATTTTGAATTGCTATTACTATCAAATATTTGAAAAAACGTCAATATAATTCCCATCTACGTTCTTTATTCTTCGTCTCCGGAAGAACAGGATCCAGGTCCCCTCTAGATATAGCTATGCATCATAAGGGATAGCGCCTTATCGAGCTGGCCGGGCTCCCGGAGTTCATATTCTTCAACCGTCTCCCGCAGGGAATTGTAGAGGCGGCTATCGGAGAAATCATCAACGCTGCGGTAGATGCCCTTTCTCCTGCCCAGCCGAAAAATGAGCTGGTCCTTTTCCGGCAGGGCCAGATAGCGGTCAATAACGCTCAGGATCTTTTCCTTGTCCTGGGGCAATTTCCCCTCGACCTCTTCCAGGAGGTTCAGGATATGATCACTGACCACGCAAGATTCAATGCCTTCAAGCCCTTCAATCAAAGACCGGATTTCCTTTACGACATCATTATCGCTTAAAGGAATAAAGTCACCCTTCAGCAGTTTGTCGTGAAGATCGGTCCCCGGAACGGCGTGCAGGGATCTCAGCCGGATGAAGTCAGGATTGATCTGGTTGAGCACATGGGCCGTTTCTTCGGCATGCTCCCGCGTCCACCGGATCCCTCCAAGACCGGGCACCACGTACTCGCTGAGGGAGAGCCCCGCCTCAACGACATGGCGCCCGCCATTAATGTGCTCGGCGGCGGTAACCCCCTTGCGGATATAGGCCAGCAACGGATCGTATCCGCTTTCCATCCCGATGTGAATTCTCGACAATCCGGCGGACTTGAGCCGCTTCAATTCATCCACCGATTTTCTGGAGGCTGTCTTTGAACGGCAATAGGAGGTAATCCGCGTTACGAATGGAAAGGCGTTTTTGATTTCGTTGAGGACAGAAACAAGGGTTTCCGTTTTCAGGATCAGCGAGTCGGCATCCTGGAGGAAAATGGATTGCCCCCCGAAATACAGCCAGGCGGCCACGGAGCGGAAATTGTCATCGTAGGTGCTTTCCTGGCCAAAAATGAGCCGGATCACCCGATTAGTCACCTTCCCCCCTT
The DNA here is from genome assembly GCA_002067745.1 of Syntrophus sp. PtaU1.Bin005. Taxonomy (GTDB): domain Bacteria; phylum Desulfobacterota; class Syntrophia; order Syntrophales; family Syntrophaceae; genus Syntrophus; species Syntrophus buswellii. The sequence continues at coordinate 17,610 of MVRU01000002.1, read as the reverse complement.
CACCGAGTTTCCAGGACAGCTTTTGAACATGGCTTGCAATTTCCTGCATTTTCTTGATGTCGGCAATAATCTCATCGAGAGGCCGCAGCTCAAATTTTTTCCCCCGATAAGAATTGCAGAACGCGCACTTGTTCCAGGGACAGTTGCGCGTCACCCGGATCAGCAGGCTTTTTGCCTCACTGGGCGGCCGGATTGGACCCTGTTCAAACGAAAAATCCATGGGGCACCTCATATGTCATGACATTCGCTCTCCAAGAGGGCGATGATCATCAGGGAAGGAAAAAAAGCGGATTCCTTGCCCGGTTCTGGTGTCGAACCTCGAAATTAAGATACACTTTATCCTCTTCGCCGATCTTTCCAATCAGGGCGATCGTGTCCCCTTTTCGGACCGTGTCGTCCAACCGGACCTTCCGGGTTTTCAGATGGGTATAGACTGTGGCGAAATTATCTGCATGTTTGATAATAATCGTTTCACCGTAATCCTTCAACTCCGATGAAAAAATCACCGTTCCCCCGGCCGCTGCAACGACGGGCGTCATATCCTTTCCGCTGATACTGATCCAGTTGTGATACATTTTGTTGGGCTGAATGCCGAAACGGGAGATGACCCTGCCCTTGACAGGCCAGATAAACCGCTTTTTGTCAAACTGCAGCTTACCGGAAACATCCGTCGGCAACTCCTCCTTGTTCAAAGAACCGGCGGCGTTTTTTACAGGCTTCGGCGGAGGGGCGGGGGGGGGCGCTTTGGGAGGCAATTCTTCCCGCTCCTTCGGAGCGGCTTCCTCTTCCGGCGTTTCAGAAATCTCTCCTGCTGCGCTGCCTGGAAGGGAAGGCGAAGCCTTGGGGGACTCAACATCCGAAGTCCGGCTGCCGTCAGATTTCAAAAGGGGTTTGGAACGGGAAGGACTTTCTCCGCCGGGCGGACTCTTGGCAACGGGCTCTTCGCCAGCGGGGGGTTTGTTCCGCAGAGGGTCGAATCCCTGAGCCCTCAGCAACAGCATGACATCTTCGATGACCTCATTCGCATGCGGGACAAAGAGAACCTGATCCGCTTCAATCAGGTCGGGATTTTCAACATTATTGACCTCCGCCAGGTCCTGCACATGCACGGAATACGCCTTGGCGATGCTGTAAAGGGTCTCCCCCTTCTTCACTCGATGGTATACACCTTTCGGTTTTCCGGATTTAAAACCGTAGACGTCAGAGAAGATAAACGGAATAAACAGCAGAAACAAAAAGATGAAATGTTTTTTGGAAAGGGTCAATCTGCTCAGTGTCGGCTCCTCGTTTCACAAATACATCTTAAGGAAGATCAGCCGGACCAGCCATATTCTCCAATCAGGTCTACAAAACGGCAGCCTCCCAGGTGTTCTTTTTTCAAGTCCTGCACATCCTCGGATTGTCTCGTAATTTTCAGAAGATCCTGAACAGACCTTCCACCCACCGGCACAACCAGCCGCCCTCCCACCGCCAGCTGCTCAACCAGCGGCTGCGGGATTCCGGGCGCCCCCGCCGTTACCAGGATGGCGTCGAAGGGCGCTTCCTCTTTCCAGCCGTAAGTGCCGTCCCCTACCCGGATCGCCACATTGTAATATCCCAGATGATCCAGGATGCGACGGGCATTGTTGGCCAGCGACGCAACCCGCTCTATGGAGAAGACCTGTTCGGCCAGTTCCGCCAGCAGGGCGGTCTGATATCCCGATCCGGTTCCAATCTCCAGAACCCGCTCCCTCCCTTTGAGCTCCAGGGCGTCCGTCATCAGGGCCACCATGTAGGGCTGAGAAATGGTCTGCAACTCACCAATCGGGAGGGGGTTGTCGTTGTATGCCTGATCCGCCAGGGCCTCTTCAACAAAAAGATGGCGCTGTATTTTGGACATCGCCTCAAGAATGCGGGGATTTGTGACCCCCCTGGCCTGGATCTGGGTTTCAACCATCCGCCAACGCTGCTTTTGAAATCTGTCCATCATCGACCGTGCATATATCCCTTCCGCGCAGGAATTTTATAAATAGCTTCAACCCAGTGATGTTTCCGCATACCCAGGGCCTCCCGGGTGATGATCAGATAGTGATAGCGCAGTTTCGCCTCCTCTCTCAACGCGTTAAACTGGAGGATTTTTTCATTGATTTTTTCGATCATCAACGGTTCAGGCATGACCGCATCGGGAGAGAGGGCGACGTTCACGGAACCTTCCGAGCAATCCCCCGTCAGGAAACGGAGGGACCCTTCTATGTCCTCTTCCATGTCCTGCAGCTGCTGAAGGATCGAGGAGACCCTCTCGCCGGCCCGGCTGAGGACTTCTGCTTTTTCTCTAAGCAGTTCCTCCTGAAGGACATTTTCGGGGGTTTTTGTCAGAAGAATCATGATTGTCTGCTCCGCTTCATTCCATAAATTATCTATGGCAGATTTTGGAAGATTTCCCTGAATATATTAAATAAAAATAAATATTTTCAAATTCAATATTTGGTGATTATTAGCATTGAACACTCCTTTTTTCAACTGAAAAGGCAAACCCCGTCTTCTCTGATTTTTCCTTTACATCACCGGCCGCTTTCGTTAGTAAGAATCAAGAAGGAGGAAATGCCCATGGGGAAACTCTCCACAGGTCACGCCATGTCAGAGGCCGTCAGGAATGCGTATCTGCGCAACAGCGATGACGAGACCCTGGAACCTCTGGTTCTGATGGATGCCGGTCAGCGGCCGGTTGGCCGCATCGGGAAAAATGATGCCGTCATTTTCTACAACATCCGGGGAGAACGTGAAATCGAACTGACCCGCAGCCTGACGGAAATAGGGTTCTCTGCTTTCTCCCCGGTGGATGACCTGTTGCTGTCCTTTGCCACCATGATTGAATACAAAAAGGGATTGAATGTGCAAGTGGCCTTTCCCCCGGAGGGAGAGCTGCAGGATACCTTAAGCGACGTCCTTTCCCGGAACCACATCAGCCAAGCCAAGATCACCGAAGCGGAAAAGGCGGTCCATGTTTCTTATTTCCTGAACGGGAAGAAGGAGCATCCCCTCCCGGGAGAAGAGAGGATCATCGTGCCCACGCGCAGAGACGTCCATCTTTTCGATGAAGCCCCGGAGATGTCCATCGAGGCAATAACCGAAGCCATTCTCGACAAGATTGCCGATCCGTCCTGCCGGTTCATCCTTGCAAATTTCCCCAATGTGGACGTGGTCGGCCACATTGAAAATGAGCCGGCCATCCTGAGGGCCGTGGAAGCAGTCGACCGCCAGACGGGCCGGGTCATTGACGAGGCGAAGCGCCGGGGCTTGACGGTCATGGTCACCGCCGACCACGGGACAGTCGAAAAATGGCTCTATCCCGACGGCGTTATTGACACGGGCCACACAGACAGCCCCGTCCCTTTCATCCTTCTCCACGATACCCCGGACCTTGAGCTTCGCCGGGATGGAGCCCTGACGGATATCGCCCCAACCGTCCTCCAGCTGTTCCGCCTCCCCGTTCCGGCGGCCATGACCGGAAAATCGCTGATCATCACCCCCGGTCCCGAAGGGATCAAGCCGGCGCAGAGGCTCCTTGTTCTCATTCTCGACGGCTGGGGAGAAAGCGACCAGACCTTGGGCAACCTCATTGCCCAAGCCGCCACGCCGACCATGGATCGCCTGAAAACGACCTGTCCATGGACGACCCTGAAGGCGGCGGGAGAAGCCGTCGGGCTTCCTGAAGGAACGGTTGGAAATTCGGAAGCGGGACATCTGCACATTGGCGCCGGAAGGCCGATCTATGCCGATCGGGTCCGCATCAATCAGGCCATTTCCGACGGAACGTTCTACGAGAACGAAGCCTTCCTTTCCGTCATGTCTGCGGCAAAGCGCAATTCCAAGGCCCTGCATCTGCTGGGCATCGTTTCCTTTTTCAGCTCGCACGGCTCCCTTTCGCATCTGTTTGCCCTGATGGAGATGGCCAAACGGGAAGGTGTCCCCGAGGTCTACATTCATGCCATGCTCGGCCGTCGGGGTGAACAGCCGGAAAGCGGCGCTCTGTATATTGAAAAGATTGAAAACAAGGCGGCGGAACTGCAAAGGGGAAAGGTGGTTTCGGTCATTGGCCGGTACTGGTCCATGGACCGGGAAGAAAACTGGGACCGAATCAAAAAAACCTACGACATGCTTGTCTTCGGAACGGGGCAAGCCGTCTTCTGTCAATCATAAAAGAACGGTCAGCCCCTGTCGTGACAACATCCGGCTGAGGAAGATGGGAATATGGAACATCGAATCGGAAACAGAAGAGTCGTCCTGGTTCAGGGCGACATCACCCTGGATGAAACGGATGCCCTGGTCAATGCCGCCAACAGCGGCCTGAGAGGCGGGGGCGGGGTCGACGGCGCCATTCACCGGGCCGGCGGACCGGCCATTATGGCTCAATGCCGCAAAATCGGGGGTTGCCCCCCCGGCCAGGCGGTCATAACCACGGGCGGCAATCTCAAGGCCCGGTACGTCATTCACACCGTCGGTCCAATCTATCGGGGCGGCGCCCACGGTGAAGCGGACATCCTGGCCGGCGCGTACCGGGAAAGCCTGAAACTGGCTTCCGCAAACAGGTTGAAAAGCCTGTCCTTCCCGGCCATCAGCGCCGGGGTTTATGGCTATCCGCTCCAGGAGGCCGCCAGGATTGCCCTGACAACGGTTCTTGACTACCTCGCGGCCCACCGGGACATCGAGCTTGTCCGCTTTGTCCTGTTCGGGCAGGAGACCTTCGAGGCCTTTTCAGCCGTTCTCCGGGACCTTATTCCGTCATATTAACGTTTCCTGCTTCCTGGTGACCTCGGCCTTGATCCGGTTCAGGGTATCCATCAGGGTTTCGGAGACGTTCTCGCGGATATCACCGGCGACGACGATGTACATCACGTCGTCACCGACAGGGTGCAGACCTTCGCGGATTTCAACGAGGACTTCCACAATGCCCGGCCGCTTCTTCGCCTCCGCTACAATGGCTTCAAGACGCTGCCGGTCGGCTGTTAAAGTAAGCTCGGAGACGGGCTTCCCGTCCCGGGTCGTCGCCCGGACCACGCCGTTATGACACAGAATCATCCCCGCCTTATGAAAATCGGGGTGACTCTTTACCTTTTGAATCATTTCCATCAGATCCATCGCAACCTCCTTTTTCGAATCCCTGAAAAAAAAACAAGGGGCGTTTAGAATAATCGAGATCCCGCCCAAACCCGTATTGACCCGAGCCCGTAACTGTGAGAAGAGATTTGCCATGCGAAGAAGAGCTGCACAGAAAAAAATGGAACCTCTTGGCCCGGTTCTTCAAAAGGCCTTGAAGAGGCGGCATGTTCCCTTTGATCTCGAAGAGAAGCGGATTCTCGCCCTTTGGGACCAGGCCGTCGGTCCACAGATTGCCGCCCAGACAAGGCCCAGCCGTATCAGGGCCAGGACGCTCTTTGTGGCCGTTTCCACATCGGTCTGGATGCAGCAGCTCCATTTTCTCAAAGAGAATATCATCAGGCAGTTCAATTCCCTAGCACAAAAAGAGGAAATCCGGAATATTTTCTTTTCTCTGGGCCGGGTTGACGCCCGTCCGGCAACCTCTTCCGCGCCGCCCCCTTCTTCAGCGTCAGAAGCCTCCCGAAGCCTGAAGAAAAGGGATTTACAGATGATCGCCGACTGCACGAAACACATCGTCGACGAAGAGCTCCGGGAAATCGTCAAGCGCGTCATGACGAAGGAAATCAGCCGCCGCCGGCTGTCGGAAACCGGTTAAGCTCCCTGAAAAGCTCCTCCATATCTTCGGTATAGAGCTCCGAATCCCTGTAGATAAAAAGGGGAGGAAGAACATCCAGTTCCTCGCCTCCCCCCTTGCAGCCCTCGGACAGGACAAAAGTCCCCGCTGTGTCACTCCGGGAATGAACCAACCGGAACCGTTTAGGTTCGAGGGCCGCTTCCCGCATCCCCGCGATAAGGGGCACCAGCCGCTGAGCGGGATAGATCACAAAGAAGCGGCCGCCAGGCTTCAAGACATAGGCGGCCGCTTCAAGAAAGTCCCGGAGAGCCCCCCGGATCTCGTGCCTTGCCAGGGCCTTCTCGCCCAGGGGGTTGATTCGTCCGGTATTCGCCTTCCGATAAGGTGGATTGCAGACAACGGCATCAAAAGATTCCGCATCAAGAAACCGTCGGATTTGACGGACATCCCCCACCTTAAAGGACACCCGGCCATCGAGACCATTCAGGGCCGCGCTGCGCATGGCCATTTCAACCATGCTCTCCTGGATGTCGACCCCGACAGTCCGGACATCCGTACGCCGCATGGCGGTGATGAGGGCAAGAACCCCGCTGCCCGTTCCCATGTCCAGAAGCGAATGTTCCTGTCCCAGACGGATAAAAGAAGCCAGCAGCAGGGCATCCAGGGAAAAGCGATAGCCCCTCTTCTTCTGGATAACCTGGAGGCGTCCGTTCAGAAGGCCGTCCACGGTCTCGTCTTCCCGCGCCAGAATCATGATGCCCCCTGTGCCGACCCTCCCGCTAAGAAAGGCGATGGACAAACAGGCCGCTGCGTAGTTTCGGTTCAAACCAGGTGGATTTGGGAGGCATGACCAGTCCGGCATCCGCCACCGCCATCAGCTGCTCCAATGTTGTGGGAAAGAGGGAAAAGGCGACGGCGAACTTGCCGGAATCCACCAGCCGCTCCAGCTCTTTCATTCCCCGGATGCCCCCGACAAAATCAATGCGCTGGTCCGTCCGGGGATCCTCGATGCCCAGCAACGGGTGCAGAAGGTGGTTCTGCAGAATGGATACGTCAAGACGGCCGATGGGGTCCGCTTCATCGCAGAGATTTTCCCGGGCAATCAGCTGGTGCCACTTACCGTCCAGATACATTCCGTAAGAATGGAACACCTCGGGAGATTTCCGGCTGAAATCGGGGCGGATTTCAAACTTTTCTTCGACCTTCCGGAAAAAGGTTTCCCGATCCAAACCGTTGAGGTCCCGGACGGCCCGGTTGTAGTCCATGATCCTCAACTGGTTGTGGGGGAAAATCACGGAAAGGAAAAAATTATAGGGTTCGTCGCCCCGGTGCCCGGGATTGCTTTCCCGACGGGAGCGGCAGACGGAACAGGCTGCCGCCGCCCGATGGTGGCCGTCGGCGATATAAAGCGCATCGAGTCCTTTCAGCCCTTCCTCCAGTTTGCGGACATCCGCCGGCTCGCTTACGACCCATACCCTGTGCACGATCCCGTCATCGGCGGAAAAGTCGTATTCAGGGGAGGCAGCCTTGAAATCCCGGACGAGGCGGTCAAGATCGTCCGTTGAGCGGTAGGTCAGGAAGACGGGTCCCGTCTGGGCGTTGACCGTATCGACATGGCGGGTTCGCTCCAGTTCCTTGTCCGCCCGCGTCAATTCATGCTTTTTGATCCGCCCCGATTCATATTCGGCGACGCTGGCGCAGCCGACGATCCCCGTCTGCTCGTGATCGCCCATGCGCTGCTGATAGATATAAAAGCCGGGGGTACTCTCCTGGAAAAGAACGCCCTGGCGAACCAGGCTGTCCAGATTTTCTCTGGCCTTTGCGAACACCTTTTCCGGCACGTCGCTCTCGGGCGGGTCCAGATCGATTTCAGATTTTTCAACCCGCAGGAAACTCAGGGGGTTACCGGAAGCAAGCGCCCTGGCTTCGTCCCGGTTGAGGACATCATAGGGAAGGGAGGCCACATCCCTGGCAAAGGAACGAGCCGGTCTCAGGGCTCGAAAGGGGATCACGACGGACATAACGAATTCTCCTGATATGAAATTTGCCCGAATACTGACACATTGAAATCGCTAAATCAATCCCCAAACAGGCCAGCGATCCCCTCGGGGCGCAGAAATCAGAAATCCGCACAACCTGTTCCGGCCCCGGTCTGCGATGTTGGCACGGTCCGCAGCCTCATCGGGGAGCCCGCTCACGATTTCAAGCTGCCGTTCAGCGAGCGGATGGCCGCCACAAAAGCCTTCAACCTGGCGGGATCTTTCCTCCCCACCGGGTTTTCGACACCGCTGATCACGTCCACCCCGTGGGGATTCACAGCAGCGACAGCCTTCGCAACGTTGTCGGCGTTCAATCCTCCGGCAAGAATAACGGGTACCCGCACCTGATCCCGTATGCTCCGGGCGAGGCCCCAATCCATGTTCCGACCGGTCCCCGCCGGCCGGGATTCGCTGACGGAATCCAGGACCAGTCCATCCACCCCCGTATCCTCTATCTGCCGGGCGGCATCGACAGGGTCTTCACAGGAGGATCGGCACCTCCCCGTTTCGACGGAGAACCGCAGCGGTTTGAGGACCTTCACCCCCAGCGCATGGATGGCGGACACCAGCTCCGCCGTCACGGAAATGGGTTCATTGCCGTGGAGCTGCACCGAGCGGGGCTTCAGCAGTTGCGTCAGTTCGATGATCGTCCGGGGATCCTCCCCGACCACAATGACCGGCGAGACGGAAGGGGGGACGCTGCGGATGAGCTTTCCGGCCTGCTCCCGATCAAGATTCCAGGGGACATCGATGGGGTATTCCACCACAAAGCCCAGATCGTCAACTCCCACCGCCGCACAGAGGCGGATGTCTTCGACGGTCGTGATGCCGCAGATCTTGATCCGTGTCATACCGGCCATCCTACAGCGACCAGCTCGTCCAGGAAAGAGCCCACGTTCTCCGCTTTCAGCACGGCCGTACCGACCAGAACGGCATCGGCGCCGCTTCTGCCGGCGCGGCGGACATCCGCCGCCGAGCGGATCGAGCTCTCACTGATCAGGATACGGGATCCCCGGCAGAAGCCCGCAAGCTCCTCCGTCCGGCTCACATCGGAGTCGTCCACTTCGAAGACGGTGATGTCCCGATTGTTGATACCGCGCAGATCGAAGGGGAGATGCTCGATCTTCCTGATCTCTGCCGCATCGTGCCCCTCCACCAGAGTCTCCAGGCCCCAGTCCCTGGCCGCCTCTATGAGCCGCGCCATCTGCCGCAGATCGAGCATGGCCGTAATCAGGAGGATCGCTGAAGCGCCGCAGTCGGCCGATTCCTGAACCTGGCGTTCCGTGGTGATGAAGTCCTTGTGGAGGACGGGGACGCCGACCGCGGCGGCGACCTCCTTCAGAAGGCCCATGTGGCCGCCAAAGTGCCCCGGTTCCGTCACGACGCTGATTCCCGCCACAGGGCGCTGTGACATTTCCTGCGCCAGCGCCACCGGATCGCGGCCCCGCAGGAGATCGCCCTCCTTGTCCGACTGCACCTTGATCTCGGAGATCACGGGGAAGAGGCCTGAGCGCTGCCGCATTCGTATGGACGCGGACAGAGGCGGCTTGCCCCCTCCTCCGCATCGGGCTTCCATTTTTTCTCTATCGAAATACCCGTCAAGCGGCATGTGACCGTTCCACCAGTTCATTGAGCTTTCTCTGTGCCGCCCCGGAATCGATCAGGGAGCGGGACAGCTCTATCCCCTCCTGGATGCTGGGCGCCTTGCCATTCACATAGAGCGTGGCGGCATTGTTCAGGACCAGGAAATCCCGGCGGGGTCCGCGCTCCGTGCCGGCAAAGATGTTTCGAATCACCCGGGCGTTGAACTCCGGCCCGCCGCCGGCGATATCGCTGAGCGTGCAGCGCTTCAGTCCGAAATCCTCCGGGACGAACTCATAGTACTTGATCTGCTTCTGCCTGATTTCCGCAATCGAGGTCTTGCCGATCAGGGATATCTCATCCAGCCCGTCCATGCCGTGGGCAATGATGACATGGTTGAAATCCATCTCGGCAACCACTTCCGCCATCATGTTAACCAGCTCCGGCTTGTAGACGCCCATGGTGTGGTTCCTGGCGCCGGCAGGATTGATGAGCGGGCCGATGATCGTGAAAAAGATCGTCTTGATGCCGAGCTGGTTTTCCGGCCCAAATACCTTGAGCATGACGGGATGGAAATTGGGGGCATAGATGAAGCTGATCCCGATGTCCTCGATCATCCGGGCCACCTGCTCCGGTGTCCGGTCGATGTTGACGCCCAGGGCCTCCAGGACATCGGCGCTGCCCGAGGATGACGAAATGGAGCGGCTGCCGTGCTTGGCCACCGGAATGCCGGCGGAGGCCGCCATGATGGCGTTGGCGGTGCTCACATTGAAGGTGGTCAACCCGCCTCCGGTCCCGCATGTGTCCGTGAGTTCCGCTGTCGTGGAGACCTTGATGGGCACACAGTTTCGGCGCATGGCCTGGGCGATGTGGGCCACTTCCTTGATGCTGGGCCCCTTGCACAGAAGACCGACCAGAAATCCGGCAATCTGCACGTCGGACAACTGCCCGGCGTTGATGGCATCGATCACGTTATTGATTTCATTTTTATCGAGGTTGAAGTGCTCCGTCAGCTTGGCAAGGATCGGCGCGATCGTCTTCTTGCCGTTCTCCAGCACCATGGCCGTCTCCGGAGCGTCCTCCGGCATGATCAATGCCGAAGGAGCGCCCACGATGAGTTCATGGAACTTATAGGTCTTAAAGGCCATCATGGTCCTCGTCGACAGAACGCCCTCCATATTCTGCATCTTCTCCGTCACGATGTCCGCCAGATTTTCGTAGTCCTGGACCTGAATCTTGGCCATCAGATCATACTCGCCGGTTATCGACAGGACTTCAACGACCTCGTCGATGGCTCCCACCTTGTTGGCCAGCCCGGAGATTTTTCCCTTCTCTGCCTTGAAAAGAACCAGTGCTGTAATCATCAACATACCCTCCTGTGAAAATAACCTGTCTGTCGGCGACGCTGCGCCGGGAAACACCCTCTGCATCCAAAGAGAGTTCCCTCCACCCGGTCATGGGATTGGAGCGAACGCCAGGGCAAGCCAGCTCCCATTGGATAAAAAAAGGCCGCAGGCAGTGGATCTGCCTACGGCCCCTTGCTGTTTTATTTGATGCGGCTCAATAGCAAAGGAAAGTCACGCTGGCGGACCCGGATATGGCGGTCCACCACCAGAACTGGATGGCCTTTTCGCTGTTGAAAACGTGTTTCATGGTTTTCCTTCACCCTTCCCGATCGCCCTTTTAATTAAAATTTATTTTCCCTGTCAAGTATTTTATATTGAAAAAAAGTTAATCAGCAGACAGGGTCGGAGAGGGGCAGATCGGATGACTCCCGGACGTATGACACTGCCCCACGGTTCCGCAACAAGGAGGGGAAAATGAGCAGATACATGATCGTGGTCTGGAGGACAACCTTGGTCAGGCTCCCCTGGCGGTTGGCCGCCTGTGCGCTGATCTGGTCAGGGGTTATGGTTTTCAGCACGGCATGGGCCGGCACCCTGCAGGGCACCGCAACCTATCGGGAGCGCATCGCGTTGCCGGCCGATGCGGTGTTTGAGGCTGAGCTGCAGGAAATCTCGAGAGCGGATGCGCCGGCCGTGGTACTCGGCCGCAGCACGTTGGCTCCGTCCGGGCAGCCGCCATTCCGGTTCGCGATTGTCTACGACGATGCCGCCGTGCAATCGGGCCACCGCTACACCGTCCGCGCGACCATCAGGCACCAGAGACGGCTGCTGTTCACTACCGATCGGATCCACCCGGTGCTCGACGGCCGCAACGCGCCGCTGCACATACAGATGGTGTCCGTCCGCGGCGGACGGCAGCCGGGCTCGATGACTGACGGCCTCGGCGTTCTGCCCGCCTCCTACGAGGGCGAACTGACCGGTGCCGGAAACCCCGTTGTGTGGCACGTGGACCTGCTGCCCGAAGGGCGCTACCAACTGCGCACGATCCACGTCGGCCGGCCTGAGCCGAACCGCTACGATGACATCGGCCGCTGGACGCGCGACAAATCAGGACGCATCGTGCTGCGCGGCGGACGCGAGGCCCTGGTTTTCCTCATGCCGCTCAAGGACGGTGCGGCGCTTCGCAAGCTCGATCTTCTCGGCCGGCCCATCGAATCCGGCCATAACGACCGCTTGCTCCGGCTGCCCGAACCCCGCCTCATCGAGCCGAGGCTGATGCTCACCGGCATGTTCACCTACATGGCCGATGCCGCCGCCATTACGCTCTGCGTCGACGGCCGGCGGCTGCCGGTGGCGATGGAGGGCGATTACAAGGCCCTCGAAGCCGCGTATCAGAAGTCTACCCCACAACCGGGACAACCCGTGCTGGCAAGCCTGGAAGGTCTCATCACGCAGCGTCCGTCGATGGAGGAGGGCCGCCCGGCCCAAACCACACTGGTGATTGAGCGGTTTGTCGCTGTCTGGCCTCGTGAAAGCTGCGGCAATCCGTTGGCTGACAGCCCCCTGCGCGGCACCTATTGGAAGCTTGTGCGCCTGGGCGAACATCCCGCGACTGCGGCCACGAAGCAGCGCAAAGCGCATCTGATCTTTGCCGCCGATGCATTGCGCGTCACCGGAAGCGGCGGTTGCAACCGCATCATCGGCAGCATCGAGCTCGACGGTGACAGGCTGCGTTTCGGCCGCATGGCGTCGACCAGGATGTCCTGCCCGGATGGCATGGATCAGGAAACGCGGCTCATCGAGACGCTGAAGCATGTGGCGTGCTACCGCATCCGGGGCAGCCACCTCGAGCTCCTGGATGCAGCCGGCACTGTGATCGCGCGGTTCGAGGCGGTCGCACTGCAGGAGAAATGACCGATCCGCGGGATTCGATCCTGGTTCACGGCACCGATCATATTCCACAGGGAAGATAAAGGATGAGGAATGAGCGAGGAAAACAAATCCATCCATGAGTTCGATTTCAAATTGATCTGCGAATATTTTTCAAGCGTAGAACGGCAGGGACCCGGAAGCCCCGAAGTAACGCTTAAAGCCCTAAGCTTTATTGACAACCTGACAGGGGAGTCACACATTGCCGATATCGGCTGTGGAACCGGCGGCCAGACAATGGTGCTCGCTGAACATGCACCGGGGCACATTACAGGCATTGATTTGTTTGCCGACTTCATCGATATCTTCAACGCCAACAGCCGGAAACGGAACCTCCAAGACAGAGTGCGGGGCATCGTCGGCTCCATGGAACATCTTACTTTCCAGAAGGAAGAACTGGATCTGATCTGGTCGGAAGGGGCGATCTATAATATCGGGTTTGAGCGGGGCATAAGCGAATGGCGGAAGTTCCTGAAGCCAGGTGGGTATCTTGCCGTTTCAGAAGCGTCCTGGTTCACGCGAAGGCGGCCCGTCGAAATCGAGCGGTACTGGCAAGATGCTTATCCGGAAATCGACATCATCTCCCATAAAGTCGGACAAATGGAAAAAGCCGGATATATCCCGACAGCGACGTTTGTCGAGCCTGAAAACTGCTGGACGGAACATTTTTATGCCCCGCAGGTTTCTGCACAGGAGAAATTTCTAAAAAAGCATGCCGGCAACAAAACGGCCGAAGAGCTCGTAGAAAACGAGCGGCATGAAGCCAGGCTCTATGAGATATATAAAGAGTTTTACGGGTATGTTTTCTATATCGGGAAAAAGATTTGAAGAAATGGGCGCATCCCGTCACCGCCGCGGCATCAAACGCTGAAAACCAGGCTCGGCGGGATCGATCGGATATCAGTGGCCCGCCCAAAACACCTTTCCGGTTACCCGGGCCTGTTGCCCGTCGATGCACTCAGGAACAGCCTGCCAGGCCCGGAACGAAACGCTTCTTGACTTTACGCCCCTTCCCTTCGAGAGATCTCTGCCGGCGTCCTACAGCGCCCGCATCCATTCCGGCTTCAAGCGGACGTCCCCACGCAGGGCCGCATCGATCAGATCGAGGGCCTTCTGCTTCCCGCCGGGGAATTTCGCCTTGATCGGCAGATAGTTTGAGGCGTGGTTCGAGAAAAAATACCCCCGGCTCAAATTGGTGTGGGCGATCATCTCCCGCAGCTCCATCAGAAGTCCGGCCTGATCGGGAAGTTCAAATCTGCCGTGGAGATAATCCTCATGAAGCGGCGTCCCGGGAATGAGCATCACGGTCAACGCCCCCACAAAATCCGGGTCCATGGCGCTGAGCAGTTCGCCCGTCGCCCGGGCGTGCCGGAGGGATTTTTCCCGCCCGCCGATCCCCAGCAGAACCGTCACCCACACCTGGATGCCCGCCTCCTTCAATTTCCGTCCCATCTCAATGCAGGTCGCAGCGTCGGAACCCTTCTGGATTGCCTCCCGGATCTCATCGTCACCGGTTTCCACCCCCAGATAAAGAATGCGGAGATTGTGCCGGCGCAGCTCCTCCAGTTCCTCACTGGTCTTCTTCTTGATGCTCTTTACGTTTGCATAGGCGCCCACCTGCTGAACCCGGGGCAGGTGCTCTTCAATCTGCTCCAGGATCCACATCAGCCTTTTCTGGGGGATGATCAGGGCGTCTCCGTCCATCAGGAACAGGCGGTTATTGTGGGACATATGGCGCGCCGCGTAGCGGATGTCGCTCAGGATGATATCATTATCCTTGATCCGAAAGCCCTTGTCACGGTATGTGCCGCAAAAGGTGCAGCGGTTGTGGGAGCAGCCGAGAGTTACCTGCAGGAGGATGCTGTCCGCCTCGCTTGGCGGCCGGATACAAAACCCCTCGTAGTGCATCCCTTCGTCTTCGGAAAAAATACTCACCAGAAACCTCCTTAACTTTGACATCATGGCTGAAAGACCGCCTTCCGCCTGGATAGGCGACCTTTACCGGGCTTTTTCGTTCAGTGCCCTTAATTTATGCACGACACCCGGAGATGTAAACACGGCCCCCTCTTTTTCCGCCGCTCCAGAAACAAGAATGGGGACTTAGAAATCAGATCTAAATCCCCATCATGTCAGATTTTTAAAATGGTGCCGAAGCCGGGATTTGAACCCGGACAGGCCTACACCCACTAGACCCTGAACCTAGCGCGTCTACCAATTCCGCCACTTCGGCATCCGTAAGTCCGGAGCTCCCTATCCGGAAGCAGGTGCTTTTTTACAATGATCCTTTTGGCCTTGTCAAGCAAAATTGAGTTTCAAAATTATGCCGATAGTGCTAAGAACCTCCGCTGAGCTTACATCGTATTCATTCTCTAAAAATATCACCAGGAGATGCCACGGGAACAGAATCACCATGAAGATCATTAACAGCTTTGACAGTGTGTCGGACGAATTCAAGGGCGCAGTCGCCACCATCGGTAACTTCGACGGGGTCCATCTCGGCCACCAGCAGATTTTCCGGAAGGTTGTCGAAGAGGCGAGGCAATACCAGAGCAAAGCGGTGGTCATCACCTTTGACCCGCATCCCAAGAGTGTTCTCCATCCGGAAAAACGCCCCTTCTACCTGCTCACAACCCTGGAAGAGAAGTTGAAGCTCATCGAATCCCTTCAGATTGACGCCGTCATGCTGATCCCTTTTTCTCTCGAATTCTCGAAGACGACGGCAAAGGATTTCGTCTGCGGGATTCTCTGGGAGCAGTTGAGAATCCGGAAAATCTTCATCGGCCACGATTACACCTTCGGCCGGGGCAAGGAGGGGAGCGAGGAGTATCTGACCCGCTTCGGGAAAAAACTCGGTTTCCAGGTGGATGTGACCAATGCCGTCAAAGTGGGGGAAATCGTCATCAGCAGCACCCAGATACGCAACTCGATCTGTGAGGGGGATGTGAAGACGGCGGGGGCTCTCCTGGGGCGGCCCTACAATGTCAAGGGACGGGTAACCGAAGGGTACCGCCGGGGTATCGGGCTGGGGTTTCCCACGGCCAACCTGGAACCGGAGAAAGACCTTCTGCCGCCGGAGGGCGTTTACGCCGTCATCGCCGAACGGAAGGGAACCCGCCACCAGGGTGTCCTCAATATCGGGCACAATCCCACCTTCGAGAACCAGGACCAGACCGTGGAGCTCCATATTCTGGATTTTTCAGCAGACCTTTACAGGGAGGAACTGGAAATTTTCTTCATCGACAGAATCCGTGGCGAGATCCGCTTTGACGGTCCGGAGTCCCTGGCGAACCGGATTCGCCAGGATGTCGCCCGGGCCAGGGACATCTTGAAGCCGCACGTTTCGTGAAGCACGACGGCAGCGGTGCCGCCGCCTCGCCCCCCTGAAAAGAGGAAGGGCCTTCCGCCGGCTTGGGAGGAAACCGGCGGAAGGTGAGAGAAGCACAAATGTGACTAGGCTTGTGCTTGTCGATCTTTTCTCAGACTGTACCGATACATGTCGGCTAGAATCTCCGCCGCCATTTCCACCGTGGAATAAACCGGGAAGCCGGCCTTTTCCATCAGGATCACGTCCTCCATCATGAATTCCTTGACGGCCACGCAGCTCAGGATGGGTTTTCCCTTATAGTCGATCGATCGGAGCGTGTCCACGAAAGACCCCAGAATTTCACCCTGCAGGACCACAATCAGGCCGCCAACGTCCTCACTTACAATTCCAAGCTCGATGGTCTTGCGCAGCTGCTCGGCGTCCATGCTGAAGGAATAATCGACAGGATTCAACGAGGTGACATAATCCGGAAGAATTCCCTTGAGGCGCTCCTTCAGCTCCGGTTCCAGCTCGGCCAGGCGCATGCCGTTGAGATACAGCGTATCTGTAGCCGCAACCCCCAGCGAACCGGTGTAGGTGATCACCAGGATGCCGTCCCCTCGAGGAAGGGGCTGCCGCGCGAAGGCCTTGAGCAATCCGAACAGATGCTCGTTGTCCCTGGCCCGGATAATCCCGCTCTGACGGAAGGCGGCGCTGTTGATTTCATCATTGCCTGCCAGGGAAGCCGTATGGGAGGAAACGACCTTCGTCCCCGCCGCCGTGCGGCCTCCCTTCAGGGCAATGACCGGTTTCTTTTTGGTAACCTCGCTGGCTACATCGATGAACCGTCTACCGCTTTTCACGTCCTCCATGTACATGGCCACGACATCGATATGGTCGTCGCTGCCCAGATATTCCAGAATGTCCGTCTCGCTGATGTCCATCTTGTTCCCGATGGTAGCGACAATTCCAAAATTCATCACGTGGCGCAGCCCGGTGAGTATCCCCGCTGCATAAACGCCGGCCTGGGCTGTCATCCCGATGTTCCCCTTTCCCAGCTCTTCCACCAGTCCGATGGATTGGACGTTCCCCACATGGGTGTTGATGACGCCGGAGCAGTTGGGACCCAGTAGCCGGCATCCATGAGCCTTGATGATCTCCCGGATTTTCTCCTGGGCGGCCTTTCCGTCCGCGCCGGTTTCGGCAAATCCAGCCGTCTCCACGACGATGATCTTAACCCCTTTTCTGCAGCACTCTTCAACCGCTGTCACGGCGGCTGAAGCCGGGACAAGGACAATCGCCAGGTCCACCGGATCGGGGACCTCGGTAATGCTCCGGTAAGCCTTCACCCCCTGGACAGACTCGCTTTTCGGGTTGATGGGATAGAGCTTCCCCGCAAATTTATGAAAGAGGAGATTGCGGAAGACATTATAGCCCAGCTTCCCCTCGACACTGGTCGCCCCGAGAACGGCGATGCTGCCCGGATAGAAGAGGGTCCGCATCTGCTCCACGGTGTTCCCCGACGC
The DNA here is from genome assembly GCA_002067745.1 of Syntrophus sp. PtaU1.Bin005. Lineage (GTDB taxonomy): Bacteria > Desulfobacterota > Syntrophia > Syntrophales > Syntrophaceae > Syntrophus > Syntrophus buswellii. The sequence continues at coordinate 172 of MVRU01000002.1, read as the reverse complement.
CTGCTGGGATACCGCTTCCGGCGCAGGGCTTACAAACATCCGCGCATCGACGGTCATGTTTCCCCGGGGATAGAGGAAAACCGGGTTGAGATCCAGCTCCCGGATTTCCGGAAAGGTGAGGACCAATTCGGAAATCTTGAGCAGCAGGTTCTTCAGGGCATCAATATCCACC
>MVRU01000001.1 GCA_002067745.1 Syntrophus sp. PtaU1.Bin005 | reverse complement strand
CTTTAAAGCTGTCCCGCAAGATCCTCAAGAGTAGGCAGATGAAAAGATCGAAGGTGCAACGATGAAGCTGGGAGCGCTTTTTCAGAAAAGCTGGGAAATTTCTCCCACTGGAAGATATGCCCATGAATGGAAAAAACCGTTCGGATATTAGAACAGGGACACATGTAAAGATTGTCCAGAAACAGGATCAGCGCACCGGAAAACTGACGGAGGGAATTGTTTTGGATATTCTAACAAAGTCCCCCAGGCATCCCCATGGCATCAAGGTACGGCTGCAAGACGAGACGGTCGGCCGGGTCAAGGAAATCCTTGATGTTTGAACAGGACTCAACCAATATTGACAGCCTCATCTCAGGAGGCTGGCATAGGCCATAAGGATCAAAGCAGATGTTAACCCATCCCGGAAGTGTCACATCGACAAACCACGATTGCACCTCTATACCTCATTGGCTTACGGTTGGGAATTTACGACAGAAAATCCAGAAGTGGAGGAAGCAGTCTCCGGGGCGATATCCGAGAGAATAGGCCGGGAATCAGACCATCAGAACACACAATAAAAGTCCCCACAGGATCGACTGATCTTGCTGGGACATCATAATATCAAATCTTGAAATGATCAGAGAAGGTTTCGCAAAGGCCCACCTGGAATAGCCGGAAGAACCCGATCAATCACAGTTTATTCATGCTGAACGATAGGCAACATCAGCACGGATGGATGAAAGGAATTAGGTATGAAGAGGAAACAATCGTTACTGGGTGCTATTCTTTTCGTTGTTACCCTGATAGGGATTTCATGCGCCTCTCCTAAATATGCAACGGTAACACCTGAATTACACTCCCAGTTTATGAGAGATCTGAAAGTTGGAAACCTGAATCTCGATTGCGACACTCCTGAATGCTATCTCAGTTGGGGTGAACATCGTAATGAGTTGATTTCATCTTATAATTCAAGACAATGGGAGCCCTTGGCGGAATTGGTGATGAAAATAGGCTATGGACAAGATCTGGCGTACTATTTTCTTGGAATGTCGGCAGAAGGTTTGGGCTATCACGAAGCTGCATTAAAATATTATCGGCAAAGCGGAACAACATCCGGTGATTCAAGAAAATTACACCATTGCAGAGAGACGGTTAGAGGGTGCGGTGGGTTAGAACTCGCTTCGGTTCTGCCGCAGCGCATTGCAGCTGTTACGGCTATGGCTCAAACGACGGGACGAAGCTCTAAATCGAGAGATCATCATAAACTTAGCGGTGAGCACGATCTTGCAAAAACTGTAAGCGATAAAAAGCCCGTTACAGGCCAAATCTTGGATAATCTGGAAATATGTGAATATAAATTTAAAAATGGGAAATACAAAGAAAAAATAGAACTGGACGATCAGGGTCCTGATGATCCGGTTGTTTGGGATACAGTGGGTATTGCAAAGAAAGCGTTTGGTGATCTTGATGGCGATGGCGTTATTGATGGAGCCGTTGTTCTTTGGCGCAATACCGGAGGAAGCGGAATTATGGTCGGTATTGCTGCGGCCATCGCGGCACAAGGCAATCCCACGATTAGTAAAGTGATCACACTGGGCGACAGGGTTGAAGTTAAGTCCATGAACATTGAACATGGAATTATTGTTCTTCGTTTATTAACTCATGGCCCCAGAGATGGTCTCTGCTGTCCAACAGTAAAATCCGTATATAAATTCAATCTTTCTGGAATCCACTTGGTGAACCTGACTCCAACAGCACGGGAAAACCAGCTTCAAGATTCTGAATGCACCTTTTTTTACGAGTAATAACCCGACTTCCCGGATCATTGGTCCTGAACAGGACTTTTGTTGACAGTGGTCCGCTCCTTCCGGACAGGTGCCTCAACTTTATCTCAAAATTGTACTGGGATAAAACTCCTATTCAGCTAATATTGACTTTTCATGGTGCTCCAGGACATGATCCGGCATGGCATCCATAGGTTAACCGGGTCAGGCACTACACCATGCACGCTTGAATTTCTCAGGTGGTAGAGAATGACAGATCCTGTCAGGACGTAACCGTGCGACGAAGTCATATCGGATCTGCTCTCCAGACAGGATATTGATCCGGAAGTCCTTCAAATGAGCCGTTCTTTGAAAAAGGATCACGCAAGACTGGTCAGGACATTTAAGAGCTTGGCAGGCGAGAGGAAACCGCCTCTGTCCTTCGGGTCTGGCTTCCAAGGATCTGGAAGCAGTTCCCTCATGGGACTGACGGGATGTTTCATAATCCGGCTGGATATGACATCGAAGTACTACCCCTCGAAAAAAAACAGTTGCCGCCCGGTTTTTCCCGACCCACTCCAAAAGCGAGGGCTTAACCAATTTTAGTTAAGCCCTCGCTTTGTTTCTGCTTCCCGTTGCCGAGAATCTTCTCAAATTCGGTGCATAGTTCGCGACGCCATCAATAGGGAAGGCGTCATACCGTTGTCCTTTATGCCTGCTGCAGGCCAACGAGTTCTTGAATACGCCGGGTAATTTCCGGTGTTAAACCCAATCCTTGAGCAAGCCGTTCCAGGTAATCCTTCTCCGCTTGGGTGTCCACTTCAATGGCCAGCAGAGAGGCCGCATAGATCTGGGCCGCAAGTTCCGGTTGACCCTGTGCCGCGGCGATCAGCGCTTCCGTTTCCATCGGCTGCTGCAGCTGGGTCCTCAAATAGTCCCTGCCTTCCTCATCAATCCCGATTTCACTGATTTTTCCAAGCATTCGGTCGATTTCATTCTGATCGATCTCGCCGTCAGATTTGGTTGCATTGATCATGGCACGCAAAACGAGTTCCGAGCTTTGTTCCATCTGGAGCTGCTCCATTTCCGTCTGTGGCTCCAGCAGTCCGACCGGTATCGACGGGTTTTTTTGTCCGCTTCCTTTCAGGGCATTGAAAGCCAGACTGGCCAGAACGGCCATTAAGCCGCCGCCGACGGCCCCTCCGACGGACTTTCCTCCACCGCCCAGAAGGGAACCAATCAGTGCCCCCAGGCCGCCTATGGCAATATTTCTGTTGCCGCCAACCGCTTGTCCCGCACTGCCCAGCATATTTGAAAGCAAATCACCGAGGCCGCCCCCGGAACCGGGTGCGGCGGGCCCCTTTTGTCCGCCCCCCAGGACGCTGGATAACAGGTCCCCTATTCCGCCTCCTCCGCCTCCGGTCTGCCCGGATGAACCTCCCAGCATGTTCCCAAGATTATCCAGCATTCCTCCACCTAAAGAGTTTTTTATGCGTTCATTTGACGAAGCCGACATTCCGGATTGCACCATTGCTCCAAGAAGATCCCGTATGTTCATTTTCTTCTCCTCCTTTGCCGTTGCTGAAATGTTTGCCGTTTTGTTTGTATTTTTAGGATGATGAATTGCTTAATCAGGAGTGTTAAATATAGGGGAGGATATTTTGCTTTGTCAATTCGTATTTTACCCACGCGGATCCGCTGACATGAAAAGTGAGAGTGCGCCCATGCTGGGCGTACCAAAAGAAAGGCAGAACCGCTTGGTTCTGCCTTTCTTTCATTGCGTCGTTTCTGTGTTCAGTTACTGGTTCAATTTCTTCCTCAACCCTGCCAGTCCTGCCAAACCAAAACCAAGCAACAGAATGGGAGCAGGAATCGGTACAGCATTAAATGTAACCTGATCAATACCATATGCGCTGATATATCCTGAGTCGATAGTGACTGTACTGAACGTACCATCTCCAATATAACCCCAGAAGCCATAGCCGTAGTTATCAACATCGCTCAGAATAAAAGAATTTCCTTCAACGGCAAGATTAAGTTGCGAATTCCAGCTTGGGTTATAGGTATAATCAAATCCAAAAAAGCTGATCCCGCTGTTGAAAGAAAGGGTTGTTACAGAACCTGTAAATCCGATATCGGTATCCAGATAAAGATAGTTGGCTCCCCCCACGGTTGTATTCCTGGAATAGGCAAATTCCGTATCCAATACCTTTACCGCATCGGGCACTGATGCAGCGGAGAAGTTATTAAAATTGATCTGTGACACCGCCCCGCTGCCAGGATTGCCGGAAATAGGATAAGCCTCGAAATCTTCTATGGTGTATGTCGAAACCGCCGCTTCAAATAAGGCGCGGTCGGTATATACCGTACCGGCATGTGCATAACCGGCCATCATGGTGATGATGAGACAAAAAATTGATAAATATTTTTTCATCGTTATTTATTCCTCCTTTTTTCATATCGTGGATTTTTCTGCGTGGTCAATTTATCTCCGGTAATCTGATTATCCCCCCCTCCTCACGAAGCAATGCAGCTATACGGCTGAACGAGCCTGAGCATAAACTTAACTGAAAAATAATACAAAATCACCTCGAAACATACAATCGGGGAAAGTATGGATTTCGATGATGCCAAAATTCTTACGTTAAGACAAATGGCGAATAACTTGCTGCGGGAAATGCTTAATGCAAATCGGCTCTGCCATTTTTATAGGCTGCGAGAGATTCTCATCATTTCCTGGGTAAATAATCCTTGAATATAAATCCGTTTGAAGTAAAAAAAAATAGTACAAGATGGATCACTTCCGGGAAAGGGGGCCTTTCGATCTTTGACGGCAAATGAACAGTTCTGTGCCAATCCCATACAGTTCCTGATCGATAATACGCTAATCAACTATCAGCCGGAATCTCACATATACGGAAAGCTTGTTGAACCCAATTTTCAGAAAAAAGCAAAGGGTATCAATATGAACCAGCATCAGGACGGCGACGATAAAATCAGATACGACCTGGCAAACATTGGTAACCGTAAATATGTGTTGAGGCGTCTGGTTCCGGCTGCGGTCTCTAATGCTCAAGGAGTGGCCGTTCCGGCATGGCCCGCTGACTACATCGAGGGGAATTATTTTCCTTACCTGCCAGGAGGTGTCGCAAACCTCCTGGATATGGGGCAAATCACTGTTAATACCCTGGAGCTTCCCGTCTTTACATTTACAGGCGCGATGAACGGCTGTGCGTTTGTGGTTACGGATACCGTCCCTCGGCAGAATAACCACTATGTGTGCTATCACTACCAAAGCCCGGAAAGCAACCCACTGTATGGACCAAATGGAGCCGGAAGATTTCCCGGCACGATGAGACGCTATGTTCACGCCAGTGACTACCTGCCGGCTGCCTGGCAAAGGAGATTTACGCACAACGCGCTGCCGGCGACATTCATTTTCATGTGGCGCAATCCTCGAACGGGTGAATTGAGAATCATTTCCGAAACCGTTGCTGTGAGACCCGACAACAGTGTGCCCAACTACCATTCAAAACTTGTTCAATCGTGGCGGGTGCAAAGCAATGCGGAGGTTGGAGCGGCAATAAGGCCTTACACCAATGTTAATCATCAAGTCCACGTAAGGCCTTAAGTTCGTTAACCGAGTTCCTTTCCAAGAACCTTACGGGTCTCTTCCATCACCTGCAAAGCTAAAAGCTGTACGTGACGATGGCGCCACCGTAAAGAAAATTGGAGTCCCGGCCCGTCATGCTGAAATATTTCATTTCCCGTCGTGCATCACCGCACAGGGGAAAGGTATAGGACAGGGCCGGGGTAACGTAGACGTTATCCAGGATTTTGTAAGGAAAGCCCACGGTCAATGTCCCGTCATGGAAATTGTTGAATTTCCCGCCGGTCACTCCCCCATCTTCGCCAACCTCGGGATACTCTTCCGAATCGGTGCTGACAAGATACCCTGCCGATGCGGACAGGTCGATGGACAGCCGCTCTGAAACGGGGAAGGAGTGGCTTAGAGTCAACAGAAAGTACCAGTAGAGATCATGCATGACTTCACGGTAAACAGTCAGGCTCGGACTCAACGGCACATCGATCCCCAGCTTCAGGGATACCTCCTGAGAATCTTCACCGCCGACCGCATTGTAAGACATGTAGCCGATTTCATAGTTCAGCAGACGGTATTTGCCTCCGTAAAAAAGCGAAACGTCCGTTTCGTTCCAGCGCTCACCCCCCTCACCATGAGGATCTGAATCCCAGTTCCCCCAGAGGTCTGCCGAAATTCCCCCGTAGTTCAGGGTAAAAGACGGCTGCAAGACCAGGCTGTGACGGCTCAGTTCCTGCCCGCGCCAGATGTAGGCACTCAATGCGGACAAAGACACCTCCCCGGAAAGCGCGCTCTCCCCTTTTTCCGTTTTATCGACTTTCTCCGCTTCGGCCCGGCAGGGGCCTGTGGCAATCAGAATCCAAAGAGAAGCCGCCAGGACATAAAAAAGCCTTTTTGAGAACATTGGAAAAACTCCTCCATCAGACAGTTCGACTCGACACCACCAGTTCAATTCTGCTTTCTGTACACGGCTTTTGTGCCATGGGAAGATCCCCGGAATTAGAGTCTGGCAATTCCACTTCATCTAAAGACGCGATGGCGATGAGCGGCAAAAACGCACAATCCGTACCAGAACATTGTGAAGACCCTCTCTGACGTGGCGACTCACCGAAACTCTTCCTTGAAGCAGGGAAAGAACGGGACTCAGTGCAGGGCATCTTCCCGGGACAGCAAGGGGCACGTCTGCTTCCACCGTCACGATGGAGTGCCGTTTTCCGAAGAGGACTTCACCGGGCTTTTTCTTGAGATCCTTTCCTGTCTTGTCTTTAACATACCAGGCTTACACTCCTGCAGGCCATCGTGGGCCGCCTTGACCTCTTCACGCTTCATGGCCCTGCATTCGTCCTTTCCGGCAAGGCTCCCTCCCCTAAGATGAACCGCCCCGGGAATTCTTCTTATTTGGCCTTTTACTCTCTTGACAGAAGGCGGCAAAAAGTGAGATGCAGATGCTCACCGAAACTGACAGCCTGTGGGCCTTGAGAGGCCATTGCATCCTGCGGATATGGATGGAGACGACGGGATGACGATGCCGCCCGCAGCAACAGGAGACCGGGAGAAGAGCAGGACAGCCTAATCCTTCCCGATGGCTGCCTTGAGAATTTTTGATAGAGAGGAAAGGAGTAACATTCGATGATCAGAAAATTCAGAAACCCGATATTCGCCATGCTTCTCGCCCTGTTCTGGTGCCTCTTCGTGACGTCACCTGCAGGTGCGGCCATGGTATCGTCACAGGTCTCGTCAGAACATCAAGCAGGCGCGGATCTCAAATTCCAGGACATCGACAAAATCAAACTCGCCCTTGAAAACAAGATCGTCCAGGAAAAATTGCGCGCCCATGGCCTGACTCCCGATGAAATCAAATCGAAAATCAGCGGGATGACAGAAGAGCAGGTCCACCTGCTCGCACAGGCCTCGGATTCCGTTCTTGCGGGCGGAGACGGAGTCGGGTTCGTCATCGGCGTACTGGTCATCATCATTCTGGTGATTGTCATCCTTAAACTGCTGAACAAGAAAATTGTCATAGGCTGAGGGCTCCATGAGGCTTCTTTCCCTTGCGTCCCTGCTTTTGATCGTCATCAACGGCGTGCCTTTTGTGAAGCAGGAGCCTCTGAAGTGCGGCCCGGCAGCCCTGGCATCCGTTTTGATGTTTTACGGCCATCCCGAAAGTGCGGATGACATTGCAACGGAAGTGTATTCCGCCAAGCTGAGAGGGACTCTCATATCGGACATGGAAAACTTCGCCCGAAGCAGAAATTTCAAAACGGCCCTCGGCCAGGGAACGGTTGATCAACTCAAGCAGTATCTAGATGCGGGAAAGCCGGTCATCGTGGCCGTCGATACCGGATTCTGGCGCATTTCGAAGCCTCATTACCTGCTGGTCTATGGGTATGGGGAATCGGGAATTGTTGCTCACAGCGGAACGGAACCTTCACAAATATATTCTTATTCCAAATTTCAACGCCTATGGAACAAAACAGGATGCACCTTTCTCGTCGTGTTTCCATGATCCTCGTCATGGGTTTGTTCTGCCTTGGCGTTTTTGCCTGCACGCTGCCGCGGATCATTGAACTCAAGGATCCGCTTACTTCGGAAGAGCATAACGACCTGGGCGTCGCCTATGAACACAAGGGAATGCCCGAGCTGGCGGAAAAGGAATACAAAACAGCGTCCAGGATGCGCCCGGACTGGGTCGTGCCCCATTTCAATCTCGGCAATCTCCACTACCGATCGGGGGATCTTGGAAAGGCGGAGGATGCTTACCGCAAAGCCCTTTCCATCGACAGCAATCATGCCGATACGATGAACAACCTCGCGTATCTGCTTTATCAGAAGGGGAACATCCAGGAGGCGGGATTCCTCATCGACAAGGCGCTGAAAATCGCCCCTCGAAAAGAGTACCTGGACACCTACAACACGATCCACGGAAAGTAAGCTGCGCACCGGAAGAATCCGCTGCGCAGTTTACCTCTCGGGTCATAATTGACGGTTTATAGGAGCGGACGGGTTCTGCCGGTTCAGATCGCCTCGATGGTGGAGGGAGGCTTGGTCCCGATGTTATAGGTGACGCTGACCACGCCGGGCACAGTCCGGACAATCTCGGCCGCCATCCGGGTCAAGGTGGCGAATGGAAGCTGGGTAGGCTCTGCTATCCGCGCATCCACACTGTCCCAGCAGCGCACTTCGATCTGCAGACCGAAGTCGCGTTTGCCGTCGCGAATCCCCGTCACGCGGTCTTCGTGAAGGATGGCCAGGTACTGGAACGCCCCTGAATCGCGAAGCATGGTCTCCACAACGGCCGTTGCCCTGCGGACGGTTTCGATGCGCTCCGGGGTCACCGCTCCGATCACCCGTGCGGCAAGGGCCGGTCCGGGAAAGGGCGGCCGGTTGAACACTTCCTCCGGAAGCCCCAGCGCTTTACCCACTGCGCGGACGCCGTCCTTGCGGAGTTCAACGAGCGGCTCGAGAATCCGATAACCGAAGGCATCTTCAGGATTGATGCCGAGCTGCTCGAAGACGTTGTGCTGTCGCTTGATCCCGGCTTTCGTTTCGTCGATGTCGGTGAGAATCGTCCCCTGAAGAAGGTACTTGGCCCCGCTGGCCTTCACGATGCGCCCGAAGACATCGCGGTAAAAGGTCTGCGTGATGGCTTCGCGCTTCTCTTCCGGGTCGATGATACCGGCCAGTGCGGAAAAAAATTCGGCGCGGGCATCGGCAACGTCCACCGTAACGCCCAGGTCCTTGAACCAGTTCACCACCTGCTGGGCTTCACCCTCCCGCATCAGGCCGTTTTCGACAAATACCGTCTTCAACCGGTCCCCCAGGGCCTTATGCCCAAGAAGGGTGACCACTGCCGAATCAACGCCCCCGGAAAGGGCATTGATGGCGATTCCGTTTCCCACCATGTTCCGAATGGCTTCAACCTTTTCTTCAATAAATTTCCCCGCGTCCAGCTCCTGTAACGTAATTTCCCCTGCCATACGATGATCCTTTCCATTCGTGGTATTCTGATCCTGGCGGCGTACGGAAAGTCGCCTGCACCTTCCGGGTCGCTTCCTGATTTGTCCAGGGTTGAATCTATAAAGCATAAATTCTTCTTTGTCCACTAGATGCAGCAGCGGTTCCGATTTCCAGGGTCGGCTCAGGATATAAACTCGGAATTCCATGGACACAGATCATCCGGAAGGCCGGGAGCCGTTGCGCCGGCACCCTGTCCAACCCTTCCTTGTGGCCATGAGTGGACAAAGGAATAGTCTCATATGGGAGACTGTTATTTTTGTTATGGTCGCATTTATACAACTTAAATCATCTCTGCACCTGATCTCGACAGCGTCACATCGAATTCATCACCCTGTATATACTCAATATTCTAGCTATCGAAATTTTGTCTGTGCTATGGCACAAATCATGCGCCTATAGGATCTTACAGTTTTATTGTTCCAGGATCACCAGACAGAAACCAGCCTCCATCCGAGTCGCAATCTCTTCCGGATCGTTCCTCCGGGGGAATCGGTGCGGAACAATCCGCGAGAAACGGGTAAAAGGCACAAGCCACAGAAAGGATCGGCCAAAGACATGAACATATCGGTAGCCAGCGGCAAGGGAGGAACAGGCAAAACGACCTTCAGCGTCAATCTGGCCTATGCACTCGCTGAGCGCGGCGAGCACGTGAGGCTGTTGGACTGTGATGTGGAAGAACCGAACTGCCACTTGTTTGTTCAACCGAAGTTCGACGCTCCAAAGTCGGTCGAGGTGTTGAGGCCTGCCTGGAACGAGGATCTGTGCACCGGCTGCGGCGAGTGCGCGACGGCGTGCCGCTACAATGCCATTGCCGTGGTGAAAGGCAGGGTTCTGATTTTCAACGAGCTGTGCCATGCCTGCGGCCTCTGCTCGCTGGTCTGTCCCGAAAAGGCCCTGACCGATGTGCCGTCGCCGGTCGGTACGCTTGAAATCTCCCCGCAGAATGAACCGTTCTTTTTTGCACACGGAACGTTGAACGTCGGCGAAGCCATGGCCCCTGCGGTTATCCGCAGAGTAAAAACACTCGTTGATCCCCAGGCCATCAACATTATTGATGCGTCCCCGGGAACATCCTGCCCGGTGATCGAGACCGTAAACGACACGGACGTAGTCGTTTTGGTCACGGAACCTACGCCTTTCGGCCTGAACGATCTCAAGCTCGCCGTCAACATGAGCCTGAAGAAAAAGATCCCCACCTGCATCGTCATCAACCGCTCAGAAGGAGCGGATGAACTGATCTCCGACTATGCAAAGAAGGTGGGTGTTCCCATTGCCGGCCGTATCCCCTTTGATCGAAAATACGCAGAGTCTTACTCCAGCGGGACGATCCTCACACACATCTACCCGGACTTCAGGGAAAAGCTGCTTCATATTTTTTCCGCCGTTTCATCTCTGGCCGGTTCCGTCCCCCCGGATGTTCCGCCCGATGAGCTGCTTCCCCTTTCGGCGGAAAACCTGGAGCCCTTTCCCAGGGGAGAGTCTTCCGAATTCAAGGAAATCGCCGTGATCAGCGGCAAAGGGGGCTCAGGGAAAACCACCGTGATCGCCTCACTGGCCGCCCTCTCCGAAAACAGGGTACTGGCCGACAACGACGTGGATGCCGCAGATCTGCACCTGCTTCTCAAACCCGTCATTCGCGAGGTCCACGATTTCGTCGGCGGATTGAAAATGGCCATCGATCCTGATCAGTGCACGGCATGCGGTCAATGCGCTGAACATTGCCGATTTGGAGCGATATACCCGGATGGTCCGACAAACCAGCAAGGAGTCACAGCCTTCCGGATTGATGAACTGTCCTGCGAAGGATGCGGCGTCTGCGAGTATCTCTGCCCCGTCGATGCAATCACGAATCGACCAAATACCGTGGGCAGATGGTACGTTTCGGGAACGGATTGTGGTCCGATGGTGCATGCCCGGCTGGGAATCGCGGAGGAAAACTCCGGACGCCTGGTCACCAGGGTCCGAAACGTCGCGGCGGAACTCGCTGAAAATCTCGGCAAGGAACTGATCCTCGGGGACGGTCCTCCCGGTACCGGATGTCCCGTTATCGCCTCCGTCAGCGGCGTTAACATTGTCCTTATCGTCACAGAGCCGACGGTATCCGGAGTGCATGACATGCAACGCGTCCTTGAACTTGCCGGGCATTTCGGCATTCCATCGCTGATCGTCGTGAATAAATCCGATCTCAACGCTGAACAGACCGTTCGGATTAAGGCCATTGCCGCAGAAATGGGGGCGAGGGTCATCGGCGAGATTCCTTTCGACCGCAGCGTAAACGACGCCCTCATGGCGGGTAAAACCGTTGTTGAATATGGAAAGGGGCCGGCAACCGAAGCGATTGCCTCCCTCTGGAAAGAGCTCGATATTATTCTTAAGAAAGGAGTATGATGCCATGAAGATCGCCGTGACATCCACCGGTCCGTCGCTTGATGATCCTGTCGAGGTTCGCTTCGGGCGATGCAGGTACTTTCTCGTCGTTGATCCAACGACCATGGAAACGGAAGTTATTCAAAACCCTTACATTGACTTGGGAGGTGGGGCCGGCATTCAATCCGCTCAACTGCTGGCCGACAAGGGGGTTACGGCCGTACTGACTGGGAACTGTGGCCCCAATGCCTTCCGGGTTTTCAGCTCGGCTGGAATCAAGGTCATTTCCGGCATCTCCGGAAAGGTTCGGGATGCCGTGGAAAGGTACAAATCCGGAGCCGTAGCCGGCGCATCGGCCCCCAGTGTCCAAAGCCACTTCGGCATGGGAAGAGGAACAGGACGGGGCATGGGCACGGGCGGCGGCAGGGGAATGGGCCGCGGCCTGATGAGAAGTCGAGAAGCGGAAACGACGAAGGTCGAGGATGCTCCAACAAGCTCTTCTCCGGAGTCAACGGGAAGACAGGATGAAATATCCGAATTAAAAGAGCAGGCCAAAGCCTTGAAAAAGCAGATGGAACAGATAACAGCCCGCTTGAAGGACCTGGAAGGATAAAGGAACGGCAGGAGATTAGAAAAGATGCCCAAAGCCGCCCCCTTCGAGACGCACCATCGACGCTATGACGCCTGGTTTGAAACGCATGAAGGCGCCTATGTCTCCGAATTGCTCGCCTTGCGCCCTTTTGTTCCGTGGGAAGGACGGGGATTGGAAATTGGCGTCGGCACCGGCCGCTTCGCCGCACCGCTGGGTGTTGAGATGGGCCTGGACCCCTCCCCGGCAATGCTTTCCCACGCCGCGGCACGAGGCATCAGGACCGTGGCGGGTGTTGCCGAGAGGCTGCCCTTCCGGGACGGCTCCTTCGACTATGCCCTGCTGGTAACGACCCTTTGCTTTGTGGACTCCCCTGAAGAGACGTTCGCGGAGGCGTACAGGGTCCTTAACAGCGACGGCTGCCTCACCATCGGTTTTATTGACAGAGAGAGCTCTCTGGGCCGGCAATACGAAGCCCGCAGAGATGAAAACGTCTTCTACCGCGAGGCCACGTTCTATTGCGCTGAAGAAGTGGAGCGCCTTTTGGGAAACGCTCGATTTTCCATTCGATCCTGGGCTCAGACCCTGGGGCTCCCCTCCCATGAAACGACCACCATTGAACCGTTGCATCCGGGACACGGAGAGGGTGCATTCGTGGTTGTCTCGGCAGCGAAAGGCCGTTGATATCCATCACGGAACTCTGGTTTAAAATTAATCGCACCCTGACGGCAACCGTTGGTTGAAACGTCTTTGACCTGCACCCCCAAAAAAGCGACTTCGTGACCATCCGGAGATGATCCCGACGAGTTACCATACCCAAGAGTCATTGGATATTGAATTTTCCCCTGCCGGTTCAGACCCTTGATTTTTTAGTTAACACTGGCTTCTTCAAGTGCCTTTACAACATCATATCCTCCGAAATATGTTAATCCTTTTTTAAAGGGCATACCGCGCGGTACGGTCATCACCAGTCCGTTTTTCGTGTTGATGGCTGCATTATTCAAAGCAACCCATGATCCATCTGATTTTTTCTCGAAATCGGTTACACTAATTTTTGCAATTTCATCCATTACTTATCTCCTCATAAAGTATTTTCAGGGTTCAAACCGGCAGGGGCCATCTTACCCAGGCATTTGCTGCCTTGGGTCAATTCATTTTTATAATTCAGCTCGCTGAAAGGGGAACCGCCATTTACAGGCTCGGGACAAAAAGTGCTTTGTATTCCGCAACATCTATCCAATCTCTTTTTTACAGGAATCAGGAAGTATTTCTCCTTATTCATCCCTTTTTAGGAGATTACAATCGCCAACAATTACTTTTTATTCCATTAAATCGCTTATATTCCCAAGCTTTAAAGTACACCTAAATACTTGTATGTATTGATTTTTACCATTATTCACATCGGAATTCCACAAAAAAATTTTTTCAGGAAAACGTTCCCAGAGATACGTTCAAGCCTGCCATTTGAGTTTCTATCGCCCTCCCGGCAGAAGCAATCTCCAAGCGGAAATGTTCCCCTGCCGCAAACGACGTCCGGACGTCGGCGTCACGGAGAATACGCTCTCTCCATGCGTCTCGTTGGATAGAAGTGTTTGGCTATTCACCGACGATCTTTACAAGCACTCTTTTTTCCTGCGCCCATCATATTCACCATAGAATATCTGCTCCCATGGCCCAAAATCCAAACTGCCGCCCGTGACAGCCACGACAACATCCCATCCCATCACCTGCCTCTTCAAGTGAGCGTCCCCATTGTCCTCACCTGTCCGGTTACGGCGGTAATTCGACAGGGGTTCATGGAGCGCCAGCTTTTCCAGCCATTCCTCATGATCATGATGCAGGCCCGGTTCATCATCGTTCATGAATACGGAAGCCGTTATGTGCATGGCGCTCACAAGGGCCAAACCTTCGGATATACCGCTTTACTTGAGGCACTGATCCACCTGGTCCGTGATGTTGACAAACCCTCTTCGCTCCGGAACATGGGACCACAGCTCTTTTCGATACGATCTCATCATGCTTCACCTCGTCATTTTGTTTTTTTCTGGATTCAGAAGACCCTGGTCTCTAACACTGGCTAAATCCAGGTAAACCGGCAGACCCGCCAGTCCCGTCATTCCTGTCTCTCTCTTTGCCTCTTCGTACTTGAATGATAATACCCCTTGTGCCATAATCGCCGCACCTCGTTGATGATGGTTTTCACTTGACAGAAAATCTGTATCATCCTGATTTTTCAGGTTCAACGAGGTTTTTTATTTTTCTTGATGGTAGATTAAGGCATCCATCTAACGAATATAGCGGCATCAAGAGGGAAACGGCTCATCTCCCTGGCGGGGGAACGTCGACGGGACAGGGCCATTTCCCGCGAGAAGGCGGTGTGCCGCTCGTGGACGAAAATCCTCGACGGGCCAACGATTACGGCACTGTGAATTTTCCTGTATTGATTAATGGGAAATTTGTGCTTTAATCAGACAACCTATTGCGAAAAGGAGAAGTTCCATGAACAGGCTCGCTCTTGTTGTTTTGATCGTCCTGCCCATGCTTTACGCAACCTGCCCTGTCATGGCTGAGCCGGCTGACGCAAACCGAGCGCCCGTCGAGTCTCCGTCAGCCGGTAGCGGACAATTGCCGGCGGCGGGTCGACCGCCTGTTCTCGTTCAGCCGCCTGCCCCGGTCCAGCCATCCGCTCCGGTTCAATCTTCTGAAACAGTTTCGCAGTCCTGGGATACCGTTTCTGAAGAAGCCCAGGGGCCTCCGTCGACGGGGCTCAAGATGGTTGACATCCTGCTGGTAAGGCCGCTTTGCCTGATCGGCTCGACGGCGTCCACCGCGGTCTATATCGCCCTCTCCCCACTGGTCTATCTCATGGGGATCGGAGAGGAAACGGCACGGGTCATGGTTGAGGCGCCATGGCGCTTCACCTCCTGCCGATACATCGGGGAATTCAATCACTACAAGGATGAAGAACCCATCATGGGCGTGTGGGAATTTTAACGGCCGTCGAAACCGTACATGTTTAGCGGCCAAAATCCCCTTGACTCATAAAATCCTTGTCCATATACTTATGAACATTGAATGTTTCTTCTTTCCATCTGGATGTCGCCGTAGGCAGAATTTCAGGAACCGTCAAAGCCATTACAATTCAAAAATAACAGATTTACTTCAGAACGAGGATTCCGATGATCACCAAAAAAACCGTCAAGGATATTGAGCTCAGGGACAAGAGAGTGATAATGCGCGTTGATTTCAACGTGCCGATGAAGGAAGGCGCCGTCCAGGACGACACCCGCATCCGGGCCGCTCTGCCGACGATCAACCATGTCCTTGAACAGGCTCCACGCTATCTTATTCTCATGTCGCATCTTGGCGACCCGAAAAAGGACGCGGCGAAGGCGAAAGAGAAGGCTGAAAAAGCGGGGGAGGAATTCGACGAGCAGAAATTTCTCGACGGCAAATGCAGGATGAAGCCCGTGGCGGAGTATCTGGCCGGGCTTCTCGGCAGGCCCGTCAAGCTCGCTCCCTCGGCCATCGGCCCCGAGGTCGCCTCCATGGTTTCAGCGCTCGGGCCAGCGGAAGTCCTCATGCTGGAGAATACCCGTTTTCACCGGGAGGAAACCTCCAAAGACCCGGCCGAACGCGAGAAGATGGCGAAAGAACTGGCGGCCTTCGCCGATGTCTATATCAATGACGCCTTCGGAACGGCCCATCGCGCCCATGCCTCCACGGAAACCATCGCGAGATTCGTCCCGGTCGCCGTGGCCGGATTTCTCATGGAGAAGGAGGTCCGGTATCTCGGTCAGACCGTTTCCAGCCCGCAGAAGCCCTTCGTCCTGGTTCTCGGCGGAGCCAAGGTCTCCTCCAAGATCGGGGTGATTACGAACCTTCTGAACAAGGTCGATGCGATTCTCATCGGTGGCGGCATGGCTTACACCTTCCTGAAGGCCCGGGGCCTGCCGGTCGGCAGATCCATGGTGGAGACCGAGATGATCCCCACCGCGGCCGAAATCCTGAAAAAGGCGGCCGAGGCGAAGGTCGAGATCTTTCTGCCGGAAGACCACATCGCCGTACCGGAATTCAGCAACGAGGCAATGATCCATGCCATCCCGAAGGATTCCTTTCCCGATGACCTCATGGGGGTGGATATCGGAGCGAAAACCCTTGCAGAATACAAGGATGTCCTTTCCAGGGCAAAGACCGTCATCTGGAACGGACCCATGGGCGTTTTTGAAATGCCCAATTTCGCCACGGGGACAAAGGAAATTGCCAAAGCCCTCGCCGAAATCGACGCCATTACCGTGGTCGGCGGCGGCGACTCCGTTTCCGCCTTAAAGCAGACGGGACTGGAAAGCAAAATGACTCACGTCTCCACGGGGGGCGGCGCTTCCCTCGAATTTCTCGAACTCGGCCATCTCCCGGGAATCGATGCACTCAATGACAAATAGCCAAAGGAGCTCCATCATGAGAAAAGCCCTCATTGCAGGAAACTGGAAAATGAACAAGACCGACCCCGAAGCCATCGAGCTTGCCAGAGCCCTGGTGGCGGAAGTCGGGCAGTACGAGGCATGCGATATCCTTCTGTGCCCTCCTTTCACCTCCCTCAAGTCCGTGGGCGACGTCATTCGGGGAAGCAAAATCAAGCTCGGCGCACAAACGATGCACTGGGAGAAATCCGGGGCGTTCACGGGAATGGTCTGTGCGGACATGCTCAAATCCCTCGGCTGCACCTACGTGATCATCGGGCATTCTGAGCAGAGGCAGTTTTTCGGCGAGACGGACGAAACGGTCAACAAAAGGACCAGGGCCGCCCTGGCCAATGGACTGACCCCAATCGTCTGTGTCGGTGAATTCCTCGAACAGCGGGAATCCGGAAAACACGAACAGATTGTCAGGGACCAGGTCATTCAGGGTCTGAAGGGCCTCACCAGCGACGAAATGAAACAGGTGGCGATCGCCTATGAGCCTGTGTGGGCTATCGGCACGGGAAAAACCGCTTCGTCACAGGATGCCGATGACATGCACGCCTGCATCCGCTCCACCATTGAAAAGGTCTGGAACAGGGACGTGGCGCAGGGGCTTGTCATTCAGTACGGTGGAAGCGTAAAGCCTGACACCATCGATGAGCAGATGGCCATGCCCAACATCGATGGCGCATTGGTCGGCGGCGCCGCTCTGCAGGCCGATTCCTTCGCCCGCATCGTCCGATTCCAGGCCGGGTAGCTGCCGCTTCAAATCAGGATAAGCTTTGATTCATGAGCGATATGACCAAAATAAAGATGGAAGGAGGAATTTGAAATGAAAAGAATGGCGTTTTTTGCCGCGTTTGTTTTCATGCTCTGTCTTTTCCTTGTTTCCGAGTCGTTAGCTCAACGGGGCATGATGTGGAGAGGCAGCGGCGGCTGGGGGATGGGGACGCCCTACAGCAGGATGTTCAACCCTGCAACCGTTGAGACGATCACCGGAGAGGTCATCGCCATTGACAAGCTTACACCGCTGAGTGGTATGCACTACGGCATTCACATGATCGTGAAAACGGAGAAGGAACCCATTTCCGTTCACCTCGGTCCCGGATGGTTCATCGAAAATCAGGATATAAAAATCGCCGCAAAGGACAGAATTGAAGTGAAAGGCTCAAGGGTGACCTACAACGGAAAGCCGGCGATCATCGCTTCCGAGATTAAGAAGGGAGACGATGTGCTCAAGCTTCGCGACGAGAACGGGTTCCCCGCCTGGAGTGGATGGAGAAGGCCATAGAACAGATGACAGCCCTTGAACCGCCGGAACATCCGTTTTCGGCGGTTCATCCCCCAGACTTCACCACTCCCCCCGATGTCAAGGGCCTCACCACAATCCGGGGCCGGTTTTGATCTTAACCGGAGAAGCCCGAACCCTTGCGATGACTACATGTCTGCGCGGGAACAACATCAACCGTTATCCCCCTCGTATTACCCTCTTCTCCATCTCCGGCATTGTCTCGCAGAAGTAAGTGAAGATTCGGCAGAAACCCGGTAGCGAAACTCTTCCGTCCTGAGCAAAGCCAAGGGATAAGGTTTGCCCTGCCGAAGGGCTGCACGCGAAAAGCGGGCGGCGCGTTTCAGCTCTGTACGATCGTTTTTCTTTTGTAACTATTCAGCACTTTGTTCTTTGACGTTCATAAACTCGGGCCACTCGCCCTGAAACAGTAGCCGCAAAGCTTCTGGTAATGACAACCGAATTTTGACCACCCTGAGCAGTGTTTATACTTTGGGATGACGGGCAGGTCATCCCCTGTCTTCCTTATTGATCGCCGGGAAAACGTAGGAAGCCGTGAGGCGACCGGAGTTTTACCGGCGAAACGTCACTGTTCATCATTTCTTTGAGACTTTCTCGCAAACGATAGCTATCCCAGTTACAGCCGATGATGTGGGCTTTGTGGGTTAACCGATCCATAAGGGCGGCAGTCATGGTCGGATCGCCGAAAATCTGAGTCCAGTCGGCAAAACCGAGATTCGTGGTGATGATCACAGATCCCTTTTCATGCCGTTCCGCCAAAACCTGGGAAAGCAATTCCGCCCCTTCCTTGGAAAAGGGGATGTAACTCAGTTCATCCAGAATCAACAGGTCTTCGTGGGCCACATCTTCAGCAGATGCAGCAGATGTCGATCGCGCACGCGACGCGCCACCGATTTCATCAACTCCGAATGCGGAATGCTATCGAAGTACCCGGACAAGTCCGCATCGACCACCTCTATATGTCCGCTCCGCAGCAGCGTTTCAATCCGACCAACGGCACCTTGAGCGCTGCGGCCGGGCCGGTACGCATAATGCAAAACGTCTATGCGGTACACCTTTATCGTACGGCACGTAGAATCGATATCCTGGCGACTGCTTCGCTTTGGTGCGTAACGCCGGCTGCAACTTCTCAACTTTTCCGGAGGTGTTAGACGCATGGCCAATCTCCCGGCTGTCGTGCTGCTTGTTGCACTAACCTTGAGTTGAGGCCCCTTCTCTCCCTCGGCATTACCCGAGTTCACCACTACTGCGGGCCTCTCCGCCACCTCGCATGGCCGGATTCGGTTCCTCGCGGAACATCCGTTGGCGGTCACGCGCCGCCACCACCGAGGCTTCCCGTGTTGCGATCAATCTCCCTGTACATGCATGCCACCGCCAAATACCCCGGCGGAACCCTGCGGTGCAAATGTCACTCGCTTCCCGCAAGGCAACGGCTTTCTCCGCTTTGACGTCGGATCGGGTTCCGCAACGACGCTTCGAGGCCTGCTCGGCGTTCACTACACGTTGCGGCCTGCATGCTCGCTGAATCCCATGGGACCCTTTTCTGGAAGTGCTTCAGTAAAGGTCGTTGCCTCCTTCCACCGCCTCCAGTGCTATCGGCCGGAGCGACAGAAGCCGGGTGGGAATCTCACCCACTGAAAATTGCGGCCTTTCACGGCACACTTCAATGAAAACAAAATATTTTATGTTGAACCGTTACTTTCTTTTTACTTTTTTTCCAGATATTGCTAGTATTTCTGTACAGTTCCACTCTGTGTTCATGGTGGTTCCGGAGTATTCCTCCAGGGAAAATTTCTCTGCGGCCTGCTCAGGACAAAGGTTCGAAGGCGAACGGAGATCGTCGTGACCTGGAAAGCTGCAATCGCTTCGTATTTCCAACCTTTAATTTCATTCTGATGGACGGAGACGATGAGGTGAAGAACATGATTGAAGCAAAAGAAGTCCCAACCGATTGTACGCTTTGCTATCACAGCTGCGGATGCAGGGTAACGGTCAAGGATGGAAGGGCGGTGAAGATCGCCGGGCTGAACTCCCATCCCTTGAACCATGGAAAGCTGTGCCCCAAGGGGGCCAATGCCCTCGCGACCATCTACAATCCTGATCGGCTGCGTCGCCCGCTGAAGCGGATCGACGGGAGCTTCAGGGAAATCTCATGGGACCAGGCCCTGGACGAAATCGCTGAAAGACTCCTGGACCTGAAGAAAAATTTCGGCCCCCAGGTTCTGGGCGTGTTCAGCGGATCCATTGGTGTGGAAAACTTCGAGATGGGCGGTCTTGTGCAGCGGTTCAAGACCGCTTTCGGTTCACCCAATTTCTTTTCTGTTGAGAGCGTTTGCTACCGGATGCGCATCCGGGTCCGGCAAATGACCTTCGGAAGATATCCGGTCGAAGAGATGGACTCCCACCTCTATATCCTCTGGGGACACAACCCTGAACAATCGGACTTTCCCCTCAAACTCGCCCTCAAAAGAAATCGGAATCAAGGGGCCAGGCTGG
Organism: Syntrophus sp. PtaU1.Bin005; assembly: GCA_002067745.1. Taxonomy (GTDB): domain Bacteria; phylum Desulfobacterota; class Syntrophia; order Syntrophales; family Syntrophaceae; genus Syntrophus; species Syntrophus buswellii. The sequence continues at coordinate 88,118 of MVRU01000001.1, read as the reverse complement.
TCGTCATCGACCCCAAGCGGATTCCCTTGGCCGACATGGCGGATCTGTACCTGCAGATCCGGCCGGGTACGGATGGCGCCCTGGCCCTAGCCATGATGCATGTGATCATCAACGAAAAGCTCTACGACAGGGACTTCATCGAACAGCATACCTTCGGCTTTGAGCGGCTGGTCCCCCATGTGCAGAAGTACACCCCCGAGTGGGCGGAGGAAGTGACCTGGGTGCCGGCTGAAGACATCCGCAGATTGGCCAGGCTGTTTTCAGGAACACGGGGGGCAAGCATCTATCAAGGCACCTGCACGCAGGACCAGACGGCCAATGGCGTTCAAAACAGCCGCGCTTTTTCTATCCTCCAGGCCATTACCGGCAACGTCGATGTCCCAGGCGGCTGGGTGACCAGTCCTCCGCCGCGCCTGAGAGATGTGAGTCTCGGCGTGGAGGGCAATCCCATGGGGGCAGACCGGTACCCCCTTTTCGTCGAGATGTGGGGCAGGAAAAGTCCCTATGGCGTCGTGACTCTTGTTCCGGAAAGCATCCCTGAAGTGCTGAGGGCCTTTTTCGTTATTGGAGGCAACCCCCTGGTTTCCATGCCGGACAGCAACGCCTTCCGCAATGCCTTTCGAAAGCTTGACCTTCTCATCGTGCACGATCTTTTCATGACGGAAACGGCCAGGGAAGCCCATTATGTGCTTCCTGCCTGCTCCCATCTGGAAAAATGGGGGGTAGCCTACAGTTACAATGTTTGCCACGGCCTTCCATTCCTCATGCTGAGGAAGAAGTGCATCGAACCCCTTTACGAGAGCTGGTCCGAATGGAAATTGTTCACGGAACTGGGAAAGAGGCTGGGGTTGGAAGACAGGTTCCCCTGGAGATCCGAGGAGGAAATGATTGCCTTTGAACTGTCCCCATCAGGATTCTCCTTTGATGATCTTCTGAACAGGATGCCGGAAGGCGTATTCTATACCGAAAAAAACTATGAACAATCAGAAGGGCGCTATCATTCCCCTTCAGGGAGAATTGAGATTTACAGCGAAACCTTCGAGCGGGCCGGTTTTGATCCTCTGCCCACCTTTCTGGAGCCGGAAAGAGGACCGAGGCGGGCGAGCCAAGCGTTCCTGGAGAAGTTCCCGTTGATTCTGTCCACGGGAAGCCGACACATTGGATATACCCACAGCCAGCATCACGGTGCGGACGCTCTTCGCAAAATGTATCCCGAACCCCTGGTCCAGATCAGCCCGGCGACAGCAAACCGCTTTGGAATTGAGGACGGAGACAGAGTCATCGTGGAAACGAACCGGGGACAGGTGAACATGAAGGCTGCCGTGGAGGAGCGGGTAGCGGACAACGTCGTGCTGGTGCCGCACGGCTGGGAGGGGGACGCCAATGCCAATCTGCTGACCGACGTGGAGTGCCGTGAGCCCATGATGGGCTATCCGGACATGAAATCGCTGCAATGCCGCATTAGAAAGGCATAGCGAAATCTGATGCGGATGCTCCCGGCCAGGGCGAAAAGCCCGTCAAGCCCGCCGTATCACCGGCAGCCGTTAAACTTTCGTTTCATCGCAAAAACATTTGATGATATAAAAAACCGGCAGGATGCAGACCGGTTCTACGAACTCAGATTCAGAAAGGAATGCGACACGGTGGAAAACAGAAAACGCCTCACGGAACTCCCGGCCTGGAAAGCGCTGTCGGCTCACTCTCGGGAGCATAAACACCCTCTCAGGGATCTTTTCGCGGGCGACCCTGAACGGGGAGAACGCATGGCCGCCCATGGGGCAGGCCTTTATCTCGATTATTCAAAGAACTGGATCACCGATGAAACGCTCAGGCTTCTGCTTCAATTGGCTGAGGAAACCGGCCTGCGGGAGCGGATCGACGCCATGTTCCGAGGGGAAAAAATCAATCTCACGGAGAGCCGCGCCGCCCTCCATACGGCCCTTCGCGCGCCGAAGGGGTCTTCCATCCGCTTGGACGGAGAAAACGTCGTTCCCCTGGTTCATGATGTGCTGGACAGGATGGCCTGTTTTGCCGACAAGGTCCGGAACGGATCCTGGAAAGGCCACAGCGGAAAACGCATCCGGAATATCGTCAATATCGGCATCGGCGGCTCGGACCTCGGGCCGGTCATGGCCTACGAGGCACTCAAGCATTACAGCGACCGGTCCCTCACCTTCCGCTTCGTCTCCAACATCGACGGAACGGACTTCGCCGAAGCCGTTCAGGATCTGCATCCTGAGGAAACGCTTTTTATCGTGTCTTCGAAGACCTTTACAACCCTGGAAACGATGACCAACGCCGAAACGGCCCGCGACTGGCTGGTTCAGGGGAATCATGGCGACCGCACGGCGGTGGCGAAGCACTTCGTCGCCGTCTCGACGAACACCGCCGCGGTGACGGCTTTCGGCATCGATTCCGACAACATGTTCGGATTCTGGGACTGGGTCGGCGGGCGGTACTCGATGGACTCGGCCATCGGCCTGGCGACGATGATCGCCGTCGGACCCGGACACTTCCGAAGCATGCTGGCGGGTTTTCATGAGATGGATGAGCACTTCCGCACAGCCCCCTTTGAACACAACCTGCCGGTGCTCCTGGCCCTCCTGTCCATCTGGTACAGTAACTTTTTCGGCGCGGAGACCATCGCCGTCATTCCCTATGAACAATACCTGAAGCGATTTCCGGCGTACCTTCAGCAGTTGACGATGGAAAGCAACGGGAAGCGCGTCACCCTCGACGGGGTCGAGGTGGACTACTCAACCAGCCCCATCTATTGGGGTGAGCCCGGAACGAACGGCCAGCACTCCTTTTTCCAGTTGATCCACCAGGGGACCAGGCTGATTCCCTGCGACATGATCGCCTTTGTCGAACCGCTCCATCCCCTCGGCCGTCACCACGATCTTCTGCTGGCAAACGTCTTCGCCCAGACCGAGGCGCTTGCCTTCGGCAAAACGCTGGAAGAAGTCCAGGCCGAAGGCGTCCCGGACTGGCTGGCGCCCCACAAGGTCTTCGCGGGCAACCGGCCATCCAACACAATCCTTGCCCGGAGGCTGACCCCGGATATCCTGGGCAAACTGGTCGCCCTCTATGAACACTGCGTCTTTGTTCAGGGCGCCATCTGGAACATCAACCCCTTCGACCAGTGGGGCGTCGAACTGGGAAAGGCCCTGGCCCAGCGCATCATCCCGGAGTTGGAAAGCGCGGAGGAACCGCGGCTCGCGCATGACAGTTCGACGAACGCCATGATTCGCCGTTACCGGAAGCTCAAGGAAAAAATGGGGTGACCGGGTCCCACCGGCCCCGCCATAGAAGCGGTTATGAACCCCGCGGGGATAGCTTCGCTTTCGTTCGCCGGCTCGAAGAAGAATTCATCCCGGACGGAGGAAAGGCTGACGGCGGGCATTTTCGATCCGATGATCCGCAGAAAATACCCGCTTACGAAGCCATCACCCTGATGCGGTCCGGAACGGAGATGAGGCTGGCTCCCCTGTACAATGAGCCGTCCCGGCGTCAGCGGCCCGCCGCCTGTCCGAAAAAGAGAGCGTAAAGCTCCATGGGCTCAATGTAAGTGCCGTCCCTGTAGACACGCATATTTCCGGACGAGATTTCATCGATGAGCATGGTCTCATCCTGGTGGTAACCGAATTCCAATTTGATGTCGTAGAGCTCCATCCCCTTTTCAAGCAGGCTGCCGGCAATGATCTCCGTGATCTTCCGAGTCTCCGCCTTGATGTCGTCATACTGTTCGCCGCTCATGATGCCGAGGTCAATAAGCCCGTCCCGGATGACGAGGGGATCGCCTCTGCCGTCGTCCTTTAACGTCATTTCGACGTACAGAGGAAGGGGAGCCCCCTCTGCGATATAGTCGCCGTAGCGGCGCAGGAAGCTGCCCACGGCCCTCCGGCGGCAAATAACCTCGACCCCCTTTCCAAATACCTTGGCCGGAAGAACCTCCATCGTTGTTTCCTCCAGATTTGAAGCGACATAATGAGTCTTAATCCCCGCGGCCTTCAGCTTTTCAAAAAAGAAGACGGACATCCGGAGATTCATCCTGCCCACCCCTTCAATGCTCAGCCCTATTTGATTCGCGCCTGGATCGAACACCCCGTTCTCGCCGGTGACATCATCTTTGAACTTGAGCAGATAATGACCGTTTTCAAGGGCATAGACATTTTTTGTTTTTCCTTCGTACAGCAAGGTCGTCTCCTCCATTTTCTCCTCCGAATGCGCACTGCGGAAAGCCGCAGCCAACCGGTGTGGTCATGATGATAGGGACATGGTGATCCTGGTCGGCACGGGTTGCAGGTATCCTTTACCGTCGGCTTCGGATGGCGCCCCCGGTTTCCCCTCCATCCAAGATCCTTCTGGCACAAGAATAACGGGTTCCCGCGTTCCGGTCAACAGGACATATGAAAGAGTGTGCGTCCCTGTTCGTGATTTTTGTGCCGCGGAACGAGATCATGCCAGCGATGACTCCGTGGCTTTTTACAGGCATGTCGCACCGGAATTCGAACATTCTATCACGGATCGGACAACATCTTCTTGACATTTCGGTGAGTTTACCGCACAAATTAGTATTACTTCACGTAAACCGGTTTCCAACCCATCAGAACCCTCAACAAGGTGAAGCTATGGATTGATCCTTATTAGAAAACCCCGTCCCCGAAATGAGGCGGGGTTTTGTGTTCAGCGTCCTGCCCTTCTTAATCCTCATGAACGATTCCGAGGCATCAAGGCGGGAGAGGTTTTTTTCAGGAGAACAGGAACAATCGATTTGCTGGTCTTTTCCGGCAGGGAGGTGCAGAATGCGGAAGAATCAACGGCTTGCAATCATTGGTGGCGATGCGGCCGGGATGAGCGCGGCGGTCCAGGCAAAGCGTAGAAATCCCGAGCTGGACATCATTGTTTTCGAGAGGGGGCCACACACTTCCTACTCGGCGTGAAGCATTCCCTACTACGTCGGCAAGGTTGTCGACGATGTCAGGAAGCTGGTGGTTGTCACCCCCGAGGAGTTTCGTGACCGATACGGCATTGACGCCCGCATCCTCCACGAAGTTACGGAAATCGACCTCAAGGAGCGCCGACTCCATGTCCGTGACCTCAAGGAAGGAAAGGAGCACCGAGAGGCCTTCGATCTGCTGATGATTGCAACGGGTGCCGTTCCCTTTTGTCCCGATGTGCCCGGATCAAAGGCCCGGGGGGTATATGGACTTCATTCCCTCCAGAGCGGAATCCGGGTCCGGGATGTCATTGACAGGGAAAAGCCCGAAAGGGCCGTCATCATCGGAGGGGGATATATCGGCCTGGAAATGGCGGAGGCCTTGATCATGAGAGGCCTCGATGTCTCTCTCGTGGAGCTGGCTGCCCAGGTCATGAACACCCTCGATCCCGATATGGGTTCCCTTGTTTCCGAAGCCCTCATGCGTGTCGGCGTCAAGCTCTTCAGGGAAGAATCTTTCCGTTCCGTCGAAGTGGAACAGGATCGGGTCCAGGCCGTCGTTACGGACCGCCGGACCCTTCCCGCCGATATCGTCATTCTGGGCCTGGGAGTGCGACCCAACACGGAGCTGGCCGAGCATGCCGGGATTGCCCTCGGCGTCCGAAAGGCCATTAAAACCAACGACCGGATGCAGACGAACATCCCAGGTGTCTGGGCGGCCGGAGATTGCGCCGAATCCTTTCATCTCGTCAGCCGGCGCCCGGTCCATATCGCCCTGGGAACGATCGCCAACAAGCAGGGCAGGGTTGCCGGGATCAACCTGGGTGGGGGCTATGCCACGTTCCCCGGCGTTGTAGGTACGGCTGTGAGCAAGATATGCGATTTTGAAGTGGCCAGGACAGGCCTTCAGGAAAAGGAAATAGCGGACCTGGGGCTGGACTATGTCGCGGGACGTATCGAAGGCATGACGCGGGCCAGCTATTATCCAAATGCCGGAAAGATCACGGTGAAGGCACTGGCGGAAAGGGAAACGGGGAGGCTCCTGGGCGCCCAGATCGTCGGCGTTGAAGGTGCGGCCAAGCGGATCGATGTGTTCGCAACGGCGCTTCATGCCGGCTTTGATGTGGATGAGATGATCAATCTCGATCTCAGTTATGCTCCCCCCTATTCCGGCGTCTGGGATCCCGTGCATCTCGCCGTACGCCGTGCCAAAGCGGCGCTGGAGGAAGCCCCATAGAAACCGGCGGCCCTTCCCCGACCCGGTCCCATCGCCCTTTCAGCGGCTTCCAGGAACATGATCCCGGAAGCCGGTAAAGAGAGACATGCGTCATGATCCTTTTGAAGCACATTCTTTTCGTTTCCGAACCAGCGTCAGATCAGACTTCGGCCCTGGAACGGGCCGTTTCACTGGCGGAAAACAACAATGCGGACCTGACGGTCGCCACGGTGTTCCCTTCCGTGCCGGACGGTTATCTCAAGGAATGGGCGGCCCTCTCCAGGCAGGACCTTGAAGCCTTGATCGAACCCTTCAGGGATCGCCTGAACATCCGGCTCGAAGTGCTCTCGGGTCCGGTTTTTCTCGAGGTCATTCGCGCCGTGCTGCGCAATTCTCACGATCTGGTCATCAAGGTGGCGGAAAATCCCCCTTTCATAAAAATGCTCTTCGGAACCGACGACATGCATCTCCTGCGCAAATGTCCGTGCCCTGTATGGCTGATGAAGACTCCCGAGAAATCCAAATATTCGGTCATCGTGGCTGCCGTGGATGTTGACCCCTTGAACCCCTCGGAGACGGAGCAGGACCTCAATGAGAACATTCTGGACCAAGCGACTTCGCTGGCCCTGTCCGATTTCGCGTCTCTGCACCTGGTTCACGCCTGGGAACCATTTGGAGAAGGCACCTTGCGTTCCAGGATCGACGCGGCAGCCGGAGGCGCCGACTATCTCGAGAAGGAGCACATGCTTCACCAGAAGGCGTTCTATAGACTCGGCGAGACCCTGCGAAGCCGGATCGGCGAGTCTATCTATGATTATCTTTCCCCCAACTTCCATCTTCTCAAAGGACCGGCCAAAAAGCTGATACCGGAATTGGCGGCGCAACTGGAGGCGGATTTGGTCGTCATGGGAACGGTTGCACGAACGGGCATCGCGGGATTGTTCATCGGCAATACCGCGGAGGCCATTCTTGATCAGTTGGCCTGCTCGGTCCTTGCCGTCAAGCCCTCCGGCTTTGTCACACCGGTAAAACTTTCCGAATAGAAGAATACCTTGCAGGCAGCGAAGGTCCTGATCCTGCATGCAGAATGTCTGGTGGTTCAGCGCCTGTCACACGGCGCTGCATTTCACCTGGAAACAGGCGGGCGATAATGATATAAGCTCTCCGCTTGCAGATCGTTCAACCCTTTGCAACCATCGGCAGGTCCTTATTGAAGCGATGACGGAATCTTACACCGTCTTTTTTTTCAGTGAATAACGGGGGGGGGCGCGGAGAATGGGAAAAAGACATTCAAAATTTTCGACTTTTTTATTTTTTGTGGTCATCTTGGTCCTTTTGTCACCGTCGACGGCCCGGCATGCCCGCGCCGCCCTTTCTGATTTCAACAAAGACGGCCGCTCCGACCTGCTGCTGAGGAACAGCTCCAATGCTTCAACGGTTCTGTGGTTCATGAATGCCGACGGAACCCATTCCGGCGATAAGACCCTCTGGACGAGCAAGGACTCCACCGTCGCGGCAACAGGGGACTTCAACAACAACGGAATCTGCGATCTCATCAAAAGAAGCTCGTCGACCGGCCAGGCGGTCCTCTGGTTCATGAACGCCGACGGGACGCGCAAAAGCTACAAGGTCCTCTTTACCGAACCGAAAACGACCATCGCGGGCACGGGCGATTTCAACGGTGACGGAATCTGCGACCTTATCCAGAGAAAAATGGCCAACGGCCAGATGGTCCTCTGGTTCATGAACGCCGACGGAACACGCAAGAGCTACAAGGTCCTCTTCACCGAACCCTATTCCACCATCACGGCCACGGGCGATTTCAACAAGAACGGCATCTGCGATCTCATCAAGAGGGACGATGCGACCGGCCGGACGGTTCTCTGGTTCATGAACGCCGACGGAACACGCAAGAGCTACAAGGTCCTCTTCACGGATCGAAAATCCACCGTCGTGGCCACGGGCGATGTGGATAATGACGGCATCTGCGATCTCATCAAGAGAAATGCCTCCACCGGCCAGACGGTTCTCTGGTTCATGAACGCTGACGGAACCAAGAAAAGCGAAAAGGAGCTTTTTACGGACACGAAATCCACGGTTGCAGCTACCGGTGATTACAATGGTGACGGCATCTGCGATCTCATCAAGAGAAACACCTCCACTGGCCAGGCGGCGCTGTGGTTTTTAAACGCCGATGGATCCCGGAAGAGCTACAAGGTTCTCTTCACCGGAACGGAGCTCGCCCTCATACCGGCCCCTGCTGTCCCGAAGCTCGCGAAGCAGTCCATCTTCGGCACCGCCGGACAGTCCATGGGATACTCCACATACGAGTATGATGCGGGAGGAAGACAGATCAAGATGTCCTCCTATAGCGCAACAGGCTTACTGGTGGGATACACGAAAACCCAGTACAATTCAGAGGGAAAACCCATCAAGGTTTCCAACTACAGTGCTGCCGGTCAACTCATGCAATACATCAAAACCTCTTACAACAAGTCCGGAGACGCGGTTAATGTATCCACTTACAACGGTTACACAAATCTTTTGATGCTCAAAGTCGTCACCGAATACAAATCTCCGGGAAAACCGTCAAAGGTCACGGAGTACGGCGCCACGGGCGTCATCTCGAAATACACCGTATACGACTATAACGAGGCGGGCAAGCCCGTCAAGGTTGCCACATACAATCTCGCCGACGAGCTGACAGGATATGTCACGTACGAATACAACAAGGCAGGAAAACAGAGCAAGGTATCCAAATACGGCCCTACGGGTCTTTTGCTCAAATACACGGCCTATCAATATAACTCATCGGGATTACAGATAAAAGTTTCTGAATACGGCGCCACGGGCGTCATCTCAGAATACACCGTCTATGAATATAATGCTGTGGGAATGCCGGCCAAAACGTCCACCTACGATTTCACGGACCAGCTGAAAGGATATGTCACGACCCTCTACGATGCGGCGGGAATGATCACAAAGGTTTCCTCCTATGGACCTACGGGGCTTCTGAAACAATACACAACCATGGACTATACCTACTGAGGCCGGGGCGGGGGATTGCCCCGGTGGCTGTCATCTCCCGCTGCCGCAGGATCCTTTTTTTCTGCGGCCCGCGAAGTCCGGTCAGCCGTTCAGCTCGATCATTTCCAGGCTGTGATTCGCCTCGCCATGCTCCGGCCGGATTTCCTCGCGAAGGTCCCTTCCTTGAAACAGGGCCGGAACTCGATTCATGGGCCGATGCCCTTCGGCGGACAGGCTATCCTTGTCGGCATGGACGGTGCTCTGGCCGAGGGGGAGACAGAACGCCGCGTCACGGGAATTGGCCGGCATGCACCGGATGATGTAACTGGGATCGATGTATTTGAGGTTGATCTCCATGGCGTTTTTCTTGAAATAGTCCCTGATGGCATCACGCAGATAAATGCCGATGTCTCCGTATTTGACATTACCCGTTCCGAAGGTTCCTGGGGCCCCGGGACGTTCCCAGGATCGACCCGCCAAGCTCATGAACGCGGGCCACCGAGTCCGGCGTCAGGCTGAGGGGCTCGTGCCCGAGCCTCTCCACGAGCCCCGCGTACCCGTACCGGAACCCATAGATCCTCTGCACACCGCAGTGGCAACAAAGGCTCATGACGATGGCCCGGATCACATCGTTCAGGCCGGGACAGATCCCTCCGCAGGTTACAATGCCGCAGGCGATCCGAGACGGGTCAAAAAAGATCTTTTCCCTTGGCCCCGCCGCTTCCATTGCAGGCGGCGTTGTCCCTTGGTCAAGCCTTGACTCGATCACATCGAGACAGGAGTCATAAAGAACCCGCCCGCTGGCATCGGCAAAGCGGATGCCGTTTGCGCGGCCCCTTGAAAAGTCCGAACCGCTTGATTGCCGCGGCGGTTTTTAAAAACCGATTTCCCGGGCATAGGAGAACTGGCGCTTCCAGGGGATGCCGGGATGGGCCGAATCGAAGGTTTCCTCGCCCACGATCCGCATCGATTCCTCATCGATCCGGATCGGGTGATACGCACCTACAAAACCCTGGTCTGGATGGATCGTGGGGTTGTCCCCCGGCCAGCAGTCGCACTCTGTCGTAATGTTCAGCAGGGCATTGATCAGAACGGTGCGCCCCTCGATCTTCCGCCAGACGGCCGCCGCCGTTTCCACGAGCTTCTCCTGAAAAACTGTTGCGTCCGTTTCCCACTCGATTTTCAGGGCCATGTTGGGGCAGAGGCCGATGCACTGCGCGCAGCCGATGCAGACGTCGTGGTCGTAGGTGGGCAAGCCGTCTTCGCCGAACTGCGCCGCACCCGTCGGACAGACGTCGACACAGACGCCGCATTTGATGCACTTCCCGGGTTTGAGAAGCGGGCGGATATCGGCATGCATCCTCTGCTTCTGAGCCCGTGAGGCGAATCCCATGGAGAGGTTTTTTATGGCCCCCCCGAAACCCGCTTCCATGTGCCCTTTGAAGTGCGAAAAGATGACATAGCCGTCGGCGCGGTCAAAAATGTCGGCCACCTGTACGGAAGAAAAGTGGCTATAATCGGTCTGCAGGTCCACAACGGAGCGACCATCCATTCCGTCGGCGATGACGACGGGACATCCCAGAAAGCCCTCCGTATAGCCGTGCTCCGCCGCCGTCTGCAGGGAATCTTCAGCCTTCCGCCGCCCCCCGGAGTACAGAACCGTCGTATCGAAGAGGAAAGGGAAAGCGCCTGCCGCTTTAACCCACAGGGAAATCTCCCGGGCATAGTCGGGTGGGAGAAAACTACGGTTCTCCCTTTCGCCCCAGTGAAGCTTGATGCCCACCCGGTCTCCCCTGCGGAAGGGGGCCTCCATTTTCTCCAGCAGACGGCGCAGTTCGCCCACGTATGGGCGGTGGGGGCTTGACAGCCTCTCAAAGACGATTTCTTCCATGATGTGCGTCCTTTCCTCCTGTTGATATTCAGGGCGCGAGCATGACCTGATCGCCGAAACGCTCGGAAAGTGCGGCAGCCAGGCGGGCTGCAGCCTGCCCGTCGGAACATTCGACCATCAGTTCCCCGCCATCCCCCACAACCAGCCGGCCATGGGCCTCAACGACCGCCTCGACTTCGTCGGGCTCCACAGTCCACCATCCCCTCGTCCGCTGCAGAAGCTCCTTACCTTTTAATTTTCTCGGGGTCACCAGGTCGATCTGCCTGAACCAGGCGGTCCATCCTATCTGCGCCGGCTCCCGGAGGACCGGACTGACCGGATCGTGGTAGATGCGGCATCTTCCGAACAGGCGAAGGCGCATCATGGCACCAGCCCTGAAATTTCCCGGGTCCGGGCATCCTGCCTTCCGATGACCTGCAGCTTCTCTTCCGAAACGCCGTCCCGTTCCATGAGCCGTTTCAAGACAAATCCGTAGAGGATTCCCGCTTCATCATCCGCCAGGGACAGATTTCGCCGATCCGCCGCGGCCCAGCCCCGCTCGAAGAGCACCCGGGCGGCTTCCCGCCATCGACGGAGCCTGGGATCGAAGGGGGAAATTCCCGCATCACCGATCAGTTTCGTCGAAACCGCCTCCATCTGAGAAAAAACCCGCCGCATTCTTCGAATGCCCGGATCGTAGCCGAATTCATCAACGTTCGCAGCGTTCACCGTTTTTCCCCCGCCCCTATATAAGGTCTGTTTTTGAAGCATTCTTTTCAGGATCATGAGCTTCGAAAAAAAATAGCAGACCCCCTTGAAGGTGTCAATATCATTGCCCCGGAAAATTCTTCGCATTCCCGGATGCCATGTCAGGATTAAGGATTCGTTTCGCCTTTAAGTTAACTTGCGTCTCCCTTATGAATCTCACCGATCCGCCGCAGTAGCGGTGTCATGGACATTCCCTGCACGAAAATGGAAAAGGCCACCACCGCAAAGGTCACCGAAATGATTTCTTCACGGTGAGGCACCCAAAGCGGCAGCCCCACTGCCAAGGCAAGAGCCAGGGCCCCTCTAAGACCACCCCAGAACAGAACAAGCTGGTGCTTACCCTGTACACGAAGCTCGGATCTGCGGAATAGAGCGCAAAAAGGATAGACTGCACACGCCCGTCCCACCAGCACAAGGAGTATTGCACATATCGCCGGCAAAATGACTGCTTTAAAGTTCTGGAGTGAAACCTGCACTCCGATGCCAATAAAGATGAATGAATTGGCAAGAAAACCGAGATACTCCCAATAGGCGGTAATGGCTTTTCTGACATCGTCAGAACCCGCTTGCATGAGGCGAAGATTCCCCACCAGAAGGCCCGCCGTCAAAGAGGCGAGGACCCCTGAAAAATGAAAGTGCTCGGCGATGAGAAAAGAACCATAGGCCGTGACAGTCGTTAGGGTAAATTCAACAAGATTATCACCTGCCCGTCTTTCAAGGATCATAATGACCCCGGCAACCAGTGCGCCGCAGAGGACACCGCCCCCTACGGTAAGCGCCAGTTTTCCGGCAATGCCACTCAGTGTCATAGCCCCCCCTGCCGCAGCGGCAAGAATGACGGCAAAGGCAACGGCAGCCGTACCGTCGTTGAGAAGGCTTTCTGCTTCGACCAGCAGACGGATCCGGCTGTGGACCCCTGCTTCATTGAACGTGGCGATTACGGAAACGGGATCCGTAGCTGCGATGAGCGCACCGAAAAGCAGGGCGCTGATCCAAGCCCAATCGGCAAGATACCTCATCCCTGCAGCAGTTACCGCTGCCGATAGGCACAACCCTGCGGTGGCAAGGATCAGTATAAGGAAAAATTCACTGCGTAGATTGCTCCAGCGAATTTGTATGGCCGCTTCAAAAACCAGGGGTGGCAGGAATATATTGAAGATTAATTCTTTCGTAAAGGGAATCCCTGAAAACAAAGGGATAAATGCCAGAAGAATTCCGGCAAAAACCAGCCCCACGCTGTAGGGAACTTTGAGTCTCCGTGTCAGGATCGCAACCATACTTGCAATGAGCAGTATGGTCAGAAATCGATCCAGTGTGATAATGAACTGCATTTTCTACTCCTTTTGAGGTAAAGTCATACCACAAATGAAGGCTCGGAAATTCGTTGAGGCCGCTCCGAATGGGGTGGGGTGGTGCGTCTCCGTGCAGGGCGGATCTCCCGCCTGCGGCACGGGGGTGAAAAGATCTGCTTTTCAATTTCAACAAGCGGCGAAACGGCCTGCGCCCAGCAGCGCGCTCTGCTCGTTAAGGATAACCTGCACCGGGATCGCTTCCAGCAGGGGACTCAAGCGTCCCTTGCTGGTAAAGGCGAGCATGAATCCGGGTCCCTTGAGCCTCTCAATGATCTTCGGGGCAATTCCCCCTCCCAGATAGATGCCTCCGGTGGCGAGATACCGCAGCGCCACATTTCCCGCCTCGGCCCCATAGAGGGAGATAAAGAGATCGAGAACCTGGCGGCAGAGGGGACAATCGCCGGACAGGGCCGCCCGGGTGATGACCGCCGCAGGGTCGTCCGCCAGCATCTCCTCTGCAATTGCCGGGGATTCGGGAAAACGTCGGACATCACGCAGGAACCGGTAAATATTGCGCAGTCCGGGGCCGGAAAGAACCCGTTCGGCACTGACCCGGCCGTGCGCATCACGCAGATAGAGGAGCAGTTCCGCTTCGATCTCGGTGCGGGGAGCAAAGTCGGCGTGGCCCCCTTCGCTGGGGTGGGGTCGATGAGCGGCTCCATCCCAGTAAGCAACCGCCTCTCCCAAGCCAGTCCCTGCCGAGACCAGGGCAATGGTGCCGTTCGGATTGGGAAGGCCCTCACTAAGGACTTCAAAGTCCTCCGGCCCCAGGAGATCGATGCCATAGACATGCGCCTCCAGGTCGTTGATCAGTCGAACCTCGGGAATCCCCGAAGCTCTGGACAGATCTTCGGCATTCACACTCCAGGGAAGGTTGGGCGTTCTGACCGTACCATTCCGGACAGGGCCGGCAATTCCGAAACAGGCCCTCTCCGCGTTCAAACCCTGTTCTCCGTTAAAACGTTTGACAATTTCTTCCAGGCTCCCGAACTTTTGGCTCGGGAAACGTCCTTCGGCGATCAGCGTCAACTTTTCACAGGCGGCGTCGAAATATGCAAGCCGCGTGGATGTTCCCCCGATATCTCCTGCCAGAACCTGCATGGGCTCCCCCCTTTTCAAGGCAAATTGATAAATGCTGCTGAAATCTAAGAAAGGATATGGTTAACGGGATGTTTTGTCCATGGATTCATTTCTCTTTCTCACCTTCCGGTTTTCGCCGAAGGAAGGCCGCACCTTTGCCTGCCTCCAGTGCCTTTTGGGGATCGAACAATCCAAAAAGCTGGATCAGCTTGGCCACCAGTCCCGTCCAACCCGTTTGGTGGCTTGCACCAAGTCCGGCGCCATTGTCGCCATGGAAGTATTCGTAGAAAAGGATATGGTCGCGCCAGAAAGGATCGGCCTGGAACTTCTCAGCGCCTCCGTAAACAGGACGCCTCCCCCGCTCGTCGCGCAAGAAGATCCGGATGAGTCTGTCCGCTATCTCCTTGCTCACCTCGAAAAGGTTCATCCTGTTTCCTGAACCGGTTGGACACTCAATCTTGAAGTTATCGCCGTAGTACAGGTAGAAATTCAGCAGCGCCCGGATGATCATGAGGTTCACCGGCATCCATACCGGGCCCCGCCAGTTGGAATTGCCGCCGAACATACCGGTGTTCGATTCGGCAGGCAGGTAGTCCACCCGGTACTCCTGGCCTTGCACATGGAGGATAAAGGGATGCTCTTTGTGAAACTTCGAAAGCGAGCGGATGCCGTAAGGGCCCAGAAATTCGTTTTCGTCAAGCATCATCAACAGGATCCGGCGCAGCCGCTCCGGATTCACAAGGGCAATGATCCCGCGCTCGGCTACGCCGAAATGCCCCGGCCCCGTTGGATGGATGGACGCCAGGAGTTCAGGCATGCGGCGCAGGCGCTTCTGCAGATGGGCCATTGCCAGAGGAATACGCTCCCTCTGCCATGCCTCAGTGACCGTTGTGGCGCACAAGGGAAGGAGCCCCACCATGGATCGCACCTTGAGCCGAGTGGCGCTCCCATCGGGAAGCCGCAGCAGGTCGTAGTAGAAGCCATCCTCTTCGTCCCACATGCCGTCCTGGTCGGAGCGGTTCATGGCGGCGGCGATATAATAGAAGTGCTCAAGGAACTTCAATACCATATCCTCATAGGTAGGATCGTGAGCGGCAATTTCAACCGCCAGTTCCAACATGTTCTGGCTGAAGAGGGCCATCCAGGCGGTGCCGTCCGCCTGTTCAAGGTGACCGCCGGTGGGAAGCGGAGCGCTGCGGTCGAAGACGCCGATGTTGTCGAGGCCGAGGAATCCGCCCTCGAAGACATTCTTGCCGAAGCGGTCCTTGCGGTTCACCCACCAGGTGAAATTAAGCATGAGCTTGTTGAAAGCCGACTTGAGAAAATCAAGGTCCACCTCTCCCTGCAGGGCCTGCTCGGTTCGATGCAGAAACAGCGTCGCAAAGGCGTGGACCGGGGGGTTCACGTCGCTGAAGTTCCACTCGTAAGCGGGCATCTGGCCGTTGGGGTGCAGGTAGACCCCGCGCAGCATCAGTTTTAACTGCTCCTTGGCAAAATCAGGGTCCACAATCGCAAGCGGTAGCGTGTGGAAGGCGAGATCCCATGCCGCGTACCAGGGATATTCCCACTTGTCGGGCATCGAGATGATGTCCTCGTTCAGCATATGGAACCAATCCGAGTTACGGGCGTTGCGATATCCGGCGTGGAGGGGGTTGGAGTGGTGCTCGTCAAGCCAGTTGTCGCCGTCGAAGAAGTAGAACTGTTTGCTCCAGAGCATGCCTGCAATGGCCTGGCGCATGACGCCAGCCGCATCCGGGGCGACCGAGGGGGGGGTCACGGAAGAATAGAAATCGTCCGCTTCCTGCAAGCGTGCCGCCAGAATTGCATCAAAGGCCGGCCCGAAGGCCGCGGGAACGCCTTTGACCGTCGGGCTTTTCCCTGATTCTCGCGCGGCCAGACGCAACCGCACAATCGCCGACTGGCCAGGTTCCACCATCAGCCGATAGTGTGCCGCAACCTTGGTGCCCTGCTTTTCAGGATTCACTGCATTCTGATTGCCATGGATTACACAGTCACTGACACCATCCTTGACATAAGGGCTTTCGTTCCCTTGCCCGGGGAAAAGCCGCTCATGATTCGTCTCGTTCTCGGTGAAGAGGAGCGGCGCCTCACCTTCGCAGGATAGGATGAATTCCCCAAGCAGCGGATGGGTTGCCACGACAGCGCTCGTGCCCGCCACTGCCTTGATCTGCTTCAGGTTTGGCTTCCCGGGGGACCGATTGGATTCGGCGATCCATGCCGACCAGTCATTACGGAACCAAAGTGTCGGCAACAGGTGCAGTTCTGCCCTTTCCGGACCCCGGTTTACGGCGGTGATCCGCACCAGGATGTCTTCCGGGCCGGCTTTGGCATACTCCACAAAGACGTCGAAGTAGCGGTCTTCATCAAAGACACCGGTATCGAGCAGCTCATACTCCATTTCATCCCGGCTGCGTTTCCTGTTTGTCTCCACGAGGTCCGCATAGGGATAAGCTGCCTGGGGATATTTGTAGAGGTACTTCATGTAGGAGTGCGTTGGCGTCGAATCGAGGTAAAAATAATACTCCTTGACATCCTCGCCGTGGTTGCCCTCACTGTTGGTCAGTCCAAACAGGCGCTCCTTGAGAATCGTGTCCCTGCCGTTCCACAATGCAATGGCGAAGCACAGGTGCTGCTTTTCGTCGGAAAGTCCGGCGATGCCGTCCTCGCCCCAGCGGTAGGCTCGTGAACGGGCATGGTCGTGGGGAAAGAAATTCCAGGCGTCGCCCTCTTCGCTGTAGTCTTCGCGCACGGTGCCCCACTGTCGTTCGCTCAAGTACGGTCCCCATTTCTTCCACGCCTGCCCCCCTTCACGCGCTTCCTTGAGCCGTATTGTTTCAGCGTTCATTTTCCCTCTCCTGATTTTTTTCGCTGCTTAAGCTCTATCGTGCCCCTTCCTGGCTCGGTTTATCGCGCCTCGCTGCAGCCTTCTCAAGGCCGGAACACTAACTGATGGGAACGGTGACCGTCGGTCCCTGCGGCGCTGGTCCGGTTTCAGCCAGGCTGAGAAGGATCATGAGGAAGGTAAAAACCGTCTTGGATTTCCGATCCCGGTCGTCAATCCAGAACCAGTAGCCACGATTATGAACAGCAACGAAACTGTCCGATGGCTTTTCCCTGCCTATGTAAACCCGGAGCAGAGGGGACGCTTGTCCCTCTCCTTCCCCGATTTCGCTAGACGTCGCATAGGTGCGCCCTTCCGAAGCGTGTTCGGCAGGAACGTCGATCTGGGAAGCCAACTCGATGATGATGTCCATGATCGATCGGGTCAGGATGGCAATTTCGCCTTCCTGTGTCGGAGCCGCTCCATAGATAACTGTGAATTCTTCACGGTCTGGTTTCAGGCCAAGCATTTGGCGGGTTTCCAATATCCTCTGCGCGGTTTCACGATCTTTTTTTCGCCGAAAGACAACAATGGCCGTATCCTGTTTATCCTTTCTCTCAATCCTTGTCCCTACCGCTCCTGATTTCTGAGTCTCTTCCAGAAGTCCAATCAGCCGCTTGAACTCAGGGTCTTGCTTCCGGGAAAATCCCGGCGCCGAGGACTGGTTGTCCATATCATTGATGGACTTGACGCACAGGGTGAACAGCATTCTAACAGGCCATCCGGCCTGAACCATACTGAGGAGAGCATAAGGCGTGATCGGCGTCAGGAGACTCCGGGTGAATTTTTCTCCGGTGAGTGGGGCATAGGTGATCGTCGGTTTTTCTCCCCAGGTAGATGTTCCCCCGATGGCCTGAGTGTTCGCGTTGGGCGGGAAGGACCATCCCGCTGCCAGACTGACCGTATTCTGGATGCCAACCAGATTGATCACCGAGGTCACATCCATGAAGACCGGCGTGTCTGAGTAGCGGATCTTTACGATATTGAGAAGCATCTGGCTCTTCCAGGACTCGGAAACCGCAACGCTGTAATCGAAACGATCGCGGATGATAGTCGGACCCCCGAGGCGGGCACATCCTGTCAGTGTGAGTAACATCAAGAGGGTAATAAGAAATCCCGGTTTCTTCATGTCTAAAGTCTCCATCAGTTCCATTCAAACGAGCGACAGGCCTCATTCTGGCATGCCGGTACTCTGCCCTGTCCTATCCCCTCCTGCAGGTTTCAATAGGCGGCTATCTTCCTGCGCCGACTTCAAATCCGAATAGGTTTCGACATCGGCAACCCAGGTTTCCATTAATCTGTAACTCACGGAAAGCACCACTGGGCCGATAAAAAGTCCTATAATGCCAAAAGCGGCGAGGCCACCGATGACACCAGCGAAGATCAGGAGAAGCGGCAGATCGGCTCCCTTCTTGATGAGGATCGGCCTGAAGGAAATTGTAAAATGTGCCAACAAAGATCGACGCGACGACCAAGGCCGTTCCCCATGTCGTCTGACCTGTCCAGTAAAGCCAGATGACCGACGGGATAAGAACTAGCCCTGGACCAAGCTGCGCAATGCAGAGCATGAACATCACCGCTGTCAGAATTGCGGTGGCCGGCACCCCGCAAATGGCAAGGCCGATGCCGCCAAGCAGTGACTGGATCAAGGCTTTAGCGCTTCGAATTCCCAAATCGTTTCGGCAATCTCACCGCTTAATCTTCCGAGAGCGCGGCTGTGCGCTGCCACCAGTCCGGTATAACCGCCACCTTCCGCAGATTCTGTTACGTTCGTACGGCGGCTTTCAGTCCGACCGCTCTTCCTGGAACTCACCGTCCATAGGGCATCCAGGACAACCCTTTTGCCAAGTTCCGATTCGAACCGGATAACATCGACCCCAACCCGATAAGCCGATTCTGCAGCGGAGGATTGGGGAAACACGCTCACTTGAGCCGTCCCGAGCACCGTAGCTAGGTTTTCAGCGATTACCCTTGCGATGTTGCTCTTCAGTGGTGAAGCCCAGCGGTCGAATTCGGCCAGAAGAACCTGATTCGGGCCAGTCCGGACGACGATCTGCGGTCGGTCAACGTCGGCAGGAATCGAGACCGGACCGACGGAGACGGAGACATTTGTCGACGTCGCCCCGACCCCTGTCAATGATGGGCTCAGCGTATAGAACTGCGGTGCCCTGGTTGAAGCGCAATTCGCCAGGAGCAAAGCGAGCGTCCCAAGGATTAAAATTTCGATCTTTTTCATTTAGTCACCTCCTGAGCCTTTCCACGGATGAGGGCATCGGGATGGCGTTCAAGATATTCAGCCAACTCGCTGATTGCCCGTGCCGCCCGTGAAATTTCCTGCAAGGCGACCCGCAGCTCCTGCTGCGCCGGCGCCTCCTTTCCGACGAGGGTCTTATCCGTGCTTGCCATCACCTGCTCGGCTTTCGAAATTGCTTTTCGCAGGTCTTGAACAGTCGTCTTTACTTCGGGAACAATCTCGCCATCGATGGAGTTCAGCGTTCTATCAGCGGTCTTCATCGCCGAGTTGAGTGTGTTGAGCGTCTTTTTCGCCTCTTCTCCGATGGCGTCCAAGGGCACCTTATCGATCCTGGCGATAATGCTGCTAATCTTGGTTTCCAGATCCTGCAGGCTGCTGGGCATCACGGGAATGACATATGGGGGCTTCGTCCAGTCCATCTTAACTTGAGGGGCGTTGGGAAAGCGCTCAAGGGCGACATAGAGCTGCCCCGTCACGAGATTTCCGCTGCGCAATTGCGCCCGGAGTCCCAGATCAACCAGGCGCTGGACAAAGGCGCGACGTTCAGTCTCGCTCCTGACCTTCTCTTTGACCGTGTCCGATAGTGCCAGATGCCCCATGAAGCGTGCCTGGTAGATCGAGATTGCCACCCTTGGACGGAGTCCTTGCGTCTTCGGATTGTATTCAAGACCAACGCGGGTCACCTCCCCGACGGGCAAGCCGAGGTACGTGACGGGCGCACCCGTGGAAAGCCCCCTCAACGACTCCTGGAAGTAGAGGACATATTCCGTAACGACCGGTTCAGGCTCCTTTGCTGCGGCAGCATAGTTTTCATAAACTTTGAAGACGGCATCCTCCGCTGCGGGTGTTGCGTCTGGGTCAATTGAAAAGGTTTCGAAGGCGATGCCGCCGATCAGCATGGACACCACCGACTGGGTCTGCAGTGACAATCCGTCCGCCCCCAGGGATAAATCGATCCCGCTGGCGTGCCAGAAATGGGTCTGCGGCAAAATATACTTGTCGTAGGGGGAATTGACGAAGACCTTGATATCGATCGATAGGCCATCCTGTGCAAGGCCATAACCGATGACCCGTCCCACGTTCAGACGGCGGTAATACAGAGGAGAGCCTATCCCCACAGACCCCAGGTTGTCCGCCTGAAGGACAAACTGTCTGCCCGGCTGATCGATGGTAACCTCCGGTGGCGCATCGAGACCGACGAATTGCCGCCGTACCTTTGTGGAGTTTCCGAGTTCCAATCCAATATGATTGCCGGACAACAACGTACCGATTCCGGATACCCCGCTGAGGGTAACGCGCGGCTGTTCAACCCAGAATTTTGCGTCATCGACGATCAATCCTTCGGCGCTCTTGTTGATCTTCGCCGTCACCACAACCTTTTTGAAGTCCTTGGAGAGTTCCACCTTCTCCACCCGGCCGATGTTGACATCCTTGTACTTGACAAGGGTCTTGCCCTCCTCAACCCCCTCTGCCTTTTTGAAAACGATCGTGATCGTCGGGCCTTTACTCAGAATCTGCTGAACAGCTATCCCGATACCGACGAGTGCCGCGACGATGGGGATGATCCAGACCACGGAGAAGCGTATTTTCTTTTTCTCTTTGGCGGTGGCCTGAGGAAGATTGTTTAAATCAGCAGATTTCGTCATTTTGTTCCTCCTTGTTGTTACGAGAATCCCAGATCAGACGGGGGTCGAACGTTTCTGCCGCAAGCATGGTCAGCACGACGACGGCCGCGAAAAACACCACGCCGGCGCCAGGTCCCACGGACATGAGCGGCTGGAGCTGGACAAGGGCGACGACAAAGGTCACGACAAAGACATCCAGCATGGACCAGCGCCCGACAATTTCGACCAGCCGATAGAGCCGGATCCGCTCTTCCTTGCTCCGCATGAAACGACATTGAACAGAAATCAGCAGATAGGCCAGAGCGACAATCTTGGCCATGGGAATCACCACGCTGGCCACAAAAACGATCAGGGCCAGCGGCCAGGATCCATGCACGTAGAGCAGAACGACTCCGCTCATGATGGTGTCCTTCTCTGCGTAGGTCGGCGTCGTGGTACTCATCACCGGCAGCAGGTTCGCCGGGATGTAGCAGATCGAAGCAGCAATGAGCAGGGCCCAGGTGCGCTGGATCGAGTTTGGACGGCGCAGCTCAAGTTCCTGGCCGCAACGCGGACAATGCCCCGGCTTCTCAAGATCGGTCGGCTTTGTCAACAGGCCGCAGCCCTCGCACAGGACCAGCCCCATCTTGATGCCGGTCAGTTCTCCCGGAGTTTCTTTTCCTTCCACTTCCCCTTCTGCCGGTTCCTTGAATTCCGGGGATGACGTCAATTGCTGACCTTCGCCATCGACCCACCGGATTTGCGACCATACCTGGTGCTTGTCGAAGCTGACCGTCATCGCCGCGATCAACATGATAAGCGCGCCAACGGCGAACATTCCGACACCGGGAATCACCGTCGCCAGATCGGCGATTTTTATCAGGGCAACCAGGATGCCGAGCATCATCACCTCAAGCATCGCCCAAGGCTGGTTGAAATCTGCCATCCGCAGAAGAGTTCCTACCCAGATGGGCGCCGGAGTCTGTCTCACGGCGAGCAGGACGGTCAACGTAAACCCGATATGGACCGTTGGAGCAACCACCGTGCAGAAGGCCACCAGTACGGCCGTAATCTGATGACCCTGCTGCCACAGCTTCAGAACCCCGCCCAGGATCGTCGTAAACGCCTGACGACCGACAGCCGACAGCCCCATGAGGGGCATTACATTGGCGATGATCAGGGCAATCAACGCGGCAACCGTAAGGGCCAGGGTCCGATCCAGGGAATCGGGCTTGCTGGAGGCGAGCGTATGACCGCAGCGCAGACAGCTCGCCGTTCCACCTGGAGTCAGCGTTGGGATACGCTGTAACAGGTCACAGTCAGGGCAGGCAATGATACTTTCGGGAAAAGGGATCATTTCGTTTCTTCCTTGATGCCGGATCTACCGGAATCTTCCCGGAGTTTAATCTTACCGCTCTTTCTCACCTTCGGCCGAATAAATAGCAACCAGCCGGGCAACGAGAATGGTGACATAAAACACGCCGGCAACGGACTCCGTTATCGCCAGCATTCTTGATACATTGGACGCCGGAATGATGTCGCCGTAGCCAACGGTCATGAGGGTGGCAAAGCTGAAGTAAAAAGCCTCGAATCCCGTCGGCACCTGCCTGGGCGCGGCCCCCAGGACGAAGGAAAATGAGTCTGGAAATATTTGCGCCACAAGTTGATAGGCAAAGGACCAGAGGAGTCCGAGCATCAGATAGTTGGCAATTGCGGCGCAGAGGATATCCAGACTCACCCGTGCCGCAGCGAGAACGAATCGCAGAAGATGCATCACAACAAAGCCACAGAACAGCGCGGCGGATACGAGAAAGATCTCCAGCGGCATCAGGTCGGGTCGAAAATAGTTCACCCATTTCCCGGCCACCGCCGGCACCGCCAGAGCGATCCCCCAAACCAGTGTGCTGCGCCGGCTGCCGATTGCCGGCAGAGCCGACAACAGCACCATGGTCAGGAGAAGAGAAAGAACCAGTACGCCATAGGACATCAGCTCGATAAAGGGAAAGATCACAATCAACAGGACCAGCATGGCCAGAAAGGTGCGCATGGAGAACCGGACTGGCTCTTGCTCTTTTTCACCGGAAGCGTTCATGTGGTGTTTGTATTCCGCATTCCATTTCGGTCGCTTTGATCGAGGCATAAAACCTCCAGGTCCATGCTGAATCCCGGGAATATTTTTACGGACGTTCCACAGAAATGGCCTCCGCCTCGGTAAATGTGATCAACAGTTCGTCCCCGACGCTGACTTTATCCAGATTTGCCGGATCCACAACGTTCACCTTTACGGTCTTTCCATTTGGACCCATGAGAGAGATCGTGCCCCCATCCTTGTCGATTGCTTTCACTGTGGCGGTCAGCGACCTCTGCCGGGTAATCATTCCGCCGGGCATCTCGCCGGGCTTCGCCCGAACGATCGTTGTCGCCGTCCCTGCCCCTGCGGCCGTACCGGGTTTGATCACTTCCACAGCGACAGACTCCAGGAATTTAATCGTGACGATATCCCCTGTTTTAACCTGGGGAAGATTCACGGCTTCCTTGCCGACCTTGAAATCGCGGACATCCCCTCCCGAATCTTTGAGAGTGACGATCCGCTTCTTCATGTCAACGGCCACCACCGTGGCGGTCAGAACAGCCACTTTTCCCCTGACGATCCCGGAACGTTCATCGTCCCCATCTGACGTTTTGAAAGTTGCACAACCTGCCGCCATCAATGCCATCAACGCCAGTGCCATTAATAGAACAACACTTTTTTTCCTCATACGTCCAATTCTCCATTTCTTCCTCAATGTTATCGCCTTGAATCTTCAGACCAGGCACTGCTAAAAAATTTTCAATCCTTATGAAGATTTTTATCTGACGATCTTCGTTATCTTCGTCCCCTGCAGGCCGACTCCAGCCATAAGCCCTTTCTGGTCAAAGAAGAAGGCATAAATATCGGATTTCGCCGTAGTGGTCGATATACCTCCTGCTGCTCCCACATCAACGACGACAATGTTCGGGGTCAAGCCCAGTTCCCAGCCTTCACTTCTGTCCAAAAATCTCAAAGCGGAGTCCGACATCAGGAACAACGCATAGCCGTACTTCTGGATACCGGCCTGCAAACCGTACGATGCCGAAATGGTACTGTAGAAACCCGCAACCTTCCCATCCTTTATCAGGGCGCCCTCACCGTATTGCCCCCCCACGATGAATCCACCTTTCACGATATCGGGAAAGACAAGGATGGCCTTCGCCTTCTGCCCCATTTCTCGCGCAGGAGTTGATTTTTCATACAGCTTCAGCAGAGCGATCTGGACATTGCGGTTGATTTCTTCTGCGGACGCCGCCACGACCCGTCCCGTGGGCACGGAGATCACGACGAACAGGACAAGGACACAGAGAAAAATTTTAAAATGTAAGCCTTTCATTCTTACCTCCTTTTTTCTTAGGGTCTTACTTCTTTTCTGCTTTGATCAGAGGTATCCTGGCAGCCAGTTCATAATCGATTACCGCTTTTATCTTGTTCTCAATCTGATAATAGCGCACCACCTTCATTTCGGGCAGGACTTTCCGGAATTTCGGCAGATATGCTCTGCGCAATTCAAGCCCCACCGTCTCAATGGTCATCAATTCATCAAGCAGCTTCTTTGCGATTTTATCGGTCATCGTTCCATAGGCATCTCCATAATCCTTGATTAATTTAACGACACGCATGCGAAGCAGAAACTGCTCATTTTGATAATTTTCGTAGACGGGCCAGAAGGCTTTGGCCTCCTTCTCGGTAAGCTGCATGTTTTCAGCTACGAGCAACTTTTTGTCTGCCTTGATCTTCTCCTGCAGGATCTGCATGTTGTTGCCGGATGGTTCATCAGCCATTCCGGTAATTCCAATACCCAGAAACAATATGGACAGTACCAAAGTCAAAAATAGTGTCCCTCTTTTTTTTGTCATGAGAATCCTCCTCATTGTTTATACTTTCTTTTCCTTAGCCGCATGGCATGAGAAGTCGGACATCCGTCATCGGCAAAAGCATTTTACTGATGACGGATGTCCGATATCGAGTATTCCTCTATAATCCAGGGCATAAGCCCACTATTTTGCCGGTTCCCTTTTGATGCCCCTGGCTTCATCCAGAACCTTCACGATCCTCTCCGACCAGAACTTGAAGGCGTCCTCGGCTGATCCATAACTGGAAAAGCGCGAAGCGAAGGCCGCCTGTTGCTGATCCACCGCCATGACAAGCGGCTCATTGCTCTCGGAGTCGATCATCATCAGCTCGGCGCACGTCTCGCCGCTTCCTGCCCAGCCCCCCGTTGCACCCCTCTTAACGACACTGATGGCAATTCCGACGGGAATAATCGAGGTGACGGCACTGACACCGGGGTTACTCCGCTCGATATTGGTTATGGCAATTTTGATCCGCGCCACATCGGGACCGGGATCGACTACGATCGGGTACTTGTCCTTGAAGGCCGCAACCAGTTCTTTGTTGAAGGTGTCGGCAAGGTCTTTCAGCACCTGGGGATCAATGCCCTTGTATTCAGACTCGTCGGCGAGGTAGAAGATAACGCTGTCCACCATGAAACGGTTGTACTTGCTGAAATCCAACCCATCCTTCACCCACCGCAGTTTGGCGCCCCCTTCCGGTCCCGGCTTCAATTGCTTGTATACATCGGGACTACCCAGAAAACCGGAAAAAGGCGGATCTCCGGCAAATGCTACGGATGCGCTGAACACAAGACCGATTCCAATGACCAACAGTAATTTTGCCAATGCTTTCATAAATACCTCCTGACATCGTTTTATTGTTTTATCTTAAGGACCTTGGAGAAGATCCACCTTTAGCCTCTACCGTTTATATTCCTCCGATTCAGATTCCCTTCCTCATCCTCTTCAGGATGTTAATCCCTTCCCAGGGAGTATTGTCCCCCACTCGAACTCTCACCGCCTTACTCAGCAGATCGACCGCCCCGAGAAGCGCGCTCCCGCTTGTCGATCGCATATAGCTCTCAAATTTCCTTTCATCCTCCCAGGCAATTGAAAGGAAGAAGACCTCTCC
This sequence comes from Syntrophus sp. PtaU1.Bin005, assembly GCA_002067745.1. GTDB lineage: Bacteria > Desulfobacterota > Syntrophia > Syntrophales > Syntrophaceae > Syntrophus > Syntrophus buswellii. The sequence continues at coordinate 62,068 of MVRU01000001.1, read as the reverse complement.
ATCCTCCATATCCCGGTATATATGGGATTCAAGGCATCCTTCTTCCCTTCGCATCGTGGGCAGAAGCGCCTGCAGTGACTGATAGAGTTCCTGAAACTTTTCCGCTTTGGCCCGGAATTCAAGAGTGAGATTCATTGAACTCTCCTTAAATCGGAGTTGAAGAGAAACAGCAACGCACAGTTTCTCATACAGTTTCCTGCTTATTACCGGATACCGTATAGAGGCTCACGAGCCGCGCCACGGTAATGGCGATAAAAAGCTGACCGATCAGCGTTTCCAGAATGGCCAGGGAACGGGCCTGTTCCGTTACCGGCAGGACATCCCCGTAACCCGTCGTCGTCAGTGTCACAAAACTGAAATAGATGAACCCGGCTCGGTTCTTCGCTCCCGCAAAGTTGAACGAGCCCGGATAGATTGTCTCAATGAGACTGTAGAGGGACGCCCATAGAAGCCCCATAAGCACGTATTCGCTGGCTCCCGCCATGATCATGTCCGCAGTCACGTTCTCCTGTCGAGCCAGGTAGAACAGAATATTGATGACGGCATATCCAAGGAAAAAAAAGACCGCTATTTGACTCGCCCACGAAGTCACCGCGCTTGGAAAAAGGAAGCCGAAAAGGTCGGCCAGGATGACGGTAGCCGCTATGGCGATGACGACCCACTGATTTTTCCGTTTTTCATAAACGGCCCAGACACAGGAAATGATAATGAACCAGAGGAAGATGTCGGTTACGAACGTTACGGCCACCGCACCTGCGATAAAGGGCCGCAGGAGAAAAAGCAGGATGATCGTAAAAAACAAATAGGAGAATCGTGCTTTCAGAATGACATCGATCATGCCTTTAATGGGTCGACGCATGGGTATTCCTCACCAGACACACCCTTGGAACTCAGCCTATTGTTTCCCGTCCGCTGACAACACGGTCCGTTCGTCCGCTTCTACGACCCATCCTCCGCCCATGGCCTTGTAAAGGTTCACCAGCGCCCCGAAGAGAATCCCCTGGGTCTGGGCGTAGCTCAACTCCGTGGAAAAGAGACTCCGCTCGGCATCGAGGACTTCGATGTAGCTCGTCAAGCCGTTCTCATAGCGCAGCCGGGCGAAGCGGGTGTATTCCCGCAGGGCATCCATCTGCCTCTTTTGCGCCTCAAGCTGCTCGCGGGTGCGCTTCTGATCGACAAGGGCGTCCTCCACCTCCTGGAAAGCCGTCTGAATGGTTTTCTGATAGCTGAACAGGGTCTGCTGCTGAATCGCCTCAGCCATCTTGACCTGTCCATAGATGGCGCCCCCCGTGAAGATCGGCGCCGTCAGACTTCCACTCCAGCTCCACACACGTGCCGGACCGCTAAACAGATTGGAAAGATCCGCACTTGCCCAGCCAAAGAATCCAGTCAGCGAAAGAGTGGGGAAATACCGAGCCCTTGCTACGCCAATGCGGGCATTGGCTGCGATGAGCGCCTGCTCGGCCTGACGGATATCCGGCCGCTTTTCCAACAGATCCGAAGGGAGACCGGCAGGAACAACCGGCAGGACCAGTTCGTTCATCGTTCTGCCCCTGGGTATGGGCCCTGGATTTCTGCCGAGCAGGAGATTCAATGCGTTTTCCTGGAAGGCAACCTGTTTCTCTATCTGAGGTATCGTAGCCAGGGCCTGTTCGTATTCCGATTTGACCTGGTTGAGTTCAAGCTCAGAAAGAACCCCGCCTTCAAATCGCTGCTTGAAGAGTTTGTAGGCATCCTCCCTTGTTTTCGCCGTCCGGATGGCGATTTCCCTCTGCATGTCCAGATCGCGCAAGGAAACGTACCCGTTCGCCACGGCGCTCACCAGTGACAGGATCACTCCCCGCCGTGCCTCTTCGGTGGCAAGCAGGTCCGCCCGCCCGGCTTCGGTGGCCCTTCTCAATTTTCCCCAGAGATCAATCTCCCAGTTTCCGTTAAAGACGCCCTGGTAGAAATCCGCCGGATTTTCGACCTGTGACGACAGAGGGGCCGCTCCCTCCTCTGAGGCACGGCTTCGCCCGGCATCGGCATTTCCCCAGATCTGCGGGAACAGGCCGGAACGCCACACCCAGTACCTTCCGACATACTCGTTGACTCGCGCAGTGGCGATCCGGAGATCGAAATTCGACCTCAAGGCTTCATCGATCAGCGCGTTAAGAACCGGATCATTAAACTGGGACCACCAGGCCGAATTGGCCGTTTCCTGCGCAGCCTTTTCCTCGATTCGCCAGGCCGACGGGCTTTCCATGGCTGGACGCCTGTAGTCCGGGCCGACGGCACAGCCGGCAAGAATCAGTGCAATGATGACGGAGAAGATCCCTCTATTCATGGCCTTCCTCCTTCCCGGTCTCCCCTGCAGGAGCCTCTGCTTCCTTTACCCCCCTGTGAGACAGCTTCTCCACAACGAAGAACGTAACGGGAATGAGGAATATGGCAATAAAGCTCGCCGCCAGCATCCCGCCGATGACGGCCCATCCCATGACGCGCCGCGAGATGGCCCCTGCTCCGCTGGCCATGGCCAGCGGCACGCATCCCAGGATAAAGGCAAAGGAGGTCATCAGGATCGGCCGCAGCCGAAGCTTTGCCCCGGTCAGGGCCGCCTCGACGACGGGTTTTCCCTTGTCGTATTCCATCTTGGCGAACTCGACGATGAGGATCGCGTTTTTCGCTGCCAGCCCGATGAGCATGACGAGGCCGATCTGCGCGTAGACGTTGTTCTCGAACCTTAACGCCCACAGGGCGCCGAAGGCCCCCATGACGGCCACGGGTGTTCCCAGCAGCACGCTGAAGGGGAGGGACCAGCTTTCGTACTGAGCGGCCAGGATCAGGAAAACGCACAAAAGCGAGAAGCCGAAGATGACGGCGGGTGAAACCCCTTCCTGGGCCTTCTTTTCCTGGTAGCTCATCCCGAGGTAATCATAGCCCATTTCCCGGGGCATCGTCTGGGCAAAGACCTCTTCGAGGGCGGCCATGGCTTGGGCCGAACTGTAGCCCGGCGCCGCCGAGCCGTTGATCTGAGCGCTGCGGTAGAGATTGTAGCGCATGGTGAACTCGGGCCCCGCAGTAGAGCGGATATTGGTCACGGCGGAGAGGGGAACCATCACGCCCTCGCTGTTTCGCACATGAAACTGCCCGAAGTTCTCGGCCTTCGTCCTGTATTCCCCTTCAGCCTGGACATAGATCTGCCACTGGCGGCCGAACCGGTTGAAGTAGTTCACGAAGGTGCCCCCCATGAAGCACTGGAGGGTCTTGTAGACATCCGAGATGTTCACCCCCTGCTTGAGAACCTTGTCGCGGTCCACGTCCACGAAGACCTGAGGCACATTGGGGCGGAAGGTCGTGCTGATGCCGGCCAGTTCCGGCCGCTTCCGTGCCGCCTCGATAAATTTGCTGGTCTGATCGGCCAGGAAGGCGATGTCCTTCCCGGCCCGGTCTTCCAGGATGAAGGTGAAACCGCCCGAGGTCCCGATTCCCGGGATGGCCGGGGGTGGAAAGGCAAAACCGATGGCCTCCGGCAGGGACCCCAATCCCTTGCTCAGGTGGGCCTTGATGGCCTCGTACTTCTCCTCCGGCGTCTTCCGTTCGCCCCAGTCCTTCAGCGTAATGAAGAAAAAGGAGCTGTAGGTGTTGGCCACGCCGCTGAGCATGCTGTAGCCGACCACGGAGGTGCAGTACTTAACGCCGGGCGTCTTTGAGATGATCTCCTCGGCTTTTTTCGTCACATCGTCGGTCCGCTGCAGCGAGGCAGCGTCGGGAAGCTGAACCCCCGCATAGACGTACCCCTGGTCTTCATCGGGGAGGAAGGAGGTTGGCAGGTTTTTTCCGAAAAAGCCCGCCAGGACGGCTGTCCCGAGGAGGAAGAGGAGGCTGATCTTACTCTTACGGATAAAGTGATCGCACCAGTTCACGTACCCGTCCGTTGAACGGCCGAAGATGCGGTTGAACCCATCGTAGAATTTCTGCAGCGGCCCCCAGGATTTCTTCTTTGGCCGCAGCAGGAGGGCCGACAGGGCCGGTGACAGGGTCAAGGCGTTGAAGGCCGAGATGATGACGGAGACGGCGATGGTCACGGCGAATTGCTGGTACAGGCGGCCCGTGATCCCCGGGATGAAGGCCGTGGGGACGAAGACGGCAGCCAGGATGACGGCGATGGCGATGACCGGGCCCGAGACCTCCTCCATGGCCTTGAGGGTTGCCTCCTTGGGCGTCATCCCCTGCTCGATGTGGTGCTCCACGGCCTCGACGACGACGATGGCGTCGTCGACGACAAGACCGATGGCGAGCACCAGCCCGAAGAGCGAGAGCGTGTTGATGGAAAACCCGAAGAGCGGAAAGAGCATGAAGGTTCCCACCAGGGAGACCGGCACGGCCAGCAGGGGGATGAGGGTTGCCCGCCATCCCTGCAGGAAGATGAAGACGACGATGATGACGAGAACGAGGGCTTCGAAGAGGGTATGGACGATCTCATTGATCCCCTCCGTGACGGCAAGCGTCGTGTCCAGGGCCACCACGTAATCCAGATCGGCAGGGAATCGCTCCTTGAGTTGCGCCATCAGCTTCTTGGACCCTTCCGCTGCTTCGATTGCGTTGGTTCCCGGCAGCTGGTAGAGGGCAATGATGGCGGCGGGCTTGCCATTGAGGCGGCCGATCATGTTGTACGACTGGGCCCCCAGCTCGATCCGTCCCACATCCTTGAGATGAACCAGGGAGCCGTCAGGATTTGCCCGGATCACGATGTTGCCGAACTCCTCCTCGTTCTGGAGGCGGCCCTGAGAGCGAACGGCATAGGTGAATTCCTGTCCAGGCGGCACCGGTTCGCCGCCGATCTGGCCGGCGGGGTTCACCGTATTCTGCTGCTGGACGGCGTTGGTGATCTCGGGGATGGTGATCCCCAGCTTCGCGAGCTGGTCAGGCTTCACCCAGAGGCGCATGGCGTACTGCCCTGCCCCGAAAATCGTGACGCTGGCGATGCCGGGAACGCGGGTCATCTGGTCGTTGATGTTGATATAGCAGTAATTCGCCAGAAAGACGTTGTCATAGGTCCCCTTGGGGGAAAAGAGGGCGAACACGATCAGGGGCGCCGATGTCGATTTCTGCACCGTGACCCCCTGGTTGATCACATCGGTGGGCAACTGCGAGTTGGCCTGGTTGGTCCTCATCTGGGCAAGGATCTGGTCGGTGCTGGGGTCCGTCTTGATGTCGAAGTTCACCGTCAGGACCATCTTGCCGTCGTTGGAGTTCAGGGAGTACATGTAGTTCATGTTGTCCACACCGGACATCTGCTGCTCGATGGGGGTGGCCACCGACGACTCCATGGTCTGGGCATCGGCGCCGGGGTAGGTGCCGGTGACCTTCATTTCCGGCGGGACAATGTTGGGGAACTGCGCCGTGGGCAGACCCGACATGGCCACGAGACCGACGATGACCATGAGGATGGCGATTACCATGGCCACGATGGGACGATTGATGAAGAACTTGGACATGGCGGATCACCTCTTTTCAGTCTTCGCAGTCTCGACGGGTTTTGAGGAGGTCAGGGCATTTTCCTGTGATTTCGCTTCCAGGGATGGTCCCGGCTTGGCTTCGGTCTTCACTGGTGTTTCCACAAAGGTCTTCGGCGTAACCGGCATTCCGGGACGGACCTTCTGTATCCCCTCGACGACGACGCTCTCTCCGGGCCTGAGGCCCTCCATAATGACCCACAGATTGTCAACACGCTCGGCGACTTTCACCGGCCGGATGTCCGCCTTGTTGTCCGCCCCGATCACGGCCACCATGTATTTCCCCTGGACTTCTGATACGGACCGCTGAGGTACAAGCAAGGCATCCTTGCGGACAGACGCGGCAACCCGGACCCTCCCATACTGCCCGGGCCGCAGGAAATTGCCCGGATTGGGAAATACCGTAGCGACTTTTATGGTCCCCGTCCGGATATCCACCTGCCGATCGGCAAAGGCGAAATATCCCTTTTCCGGATAGACGCTGCCATCCGCAAGGATCAGTTCCCCTACTTTTTTCTCTCTCACCGTGACCGAATATTTTGCCGTCTGGAGATACTCCTGTTCGCTTATCTGGAAGTAGACCTTGATCGGGTTGACCGTTGAGACCGTGGTCAGCTCCTCCACAGCTCCCGGACCCACGAGATTTCCTATCTGGGCCTTGGCAAGGCCGGAGATGCCGTCTACAGGGGAAGTGATTTTTGTGAAGCCCAGATCAAATTTGGCCTTGTCGAAACTGGCCTGGGCGGCGAAAACCGCCGCGCGGGCTGCCTGTTCCGCCCCGACGGCGTCATCGAGATCCTTCTTGCTGACGGCATTGACCTCGGCAAGGGGTTTGATCCGTGCCAGATTCGCCTTGGCTGTATTCCAGCGCGCCTGCTGGGCTTCCAGTTGCCCTCTTGCCTGATCCAGTGATGCCTGGAATGTGCGTGGGTCAATTTCAAAGAGGATCTGGCCTTTCTTCACGAGTTCACCATCGCGGTAATTCTGCTTGATGAGATACCCCTGGACCTGAGCCCGGATCGTGGCATTGACCATCCCGTCGAGGGTCCCGATCCACTCCTTGTAGACAGGAACATCCTTCTGAATCACCGTCATCACTTCAACGACAGGCGGCTTCGGCGCCTCCTTCGGTCCTTTCGAGCATCCCGCCGCAAGGACCATCAGCAGAAGGACCATCAGCAGGGTGATGCCCGCAATGGAAAGGATGCTCTGGAAAATTTTCCAACGACGGCTTTCGGGATAACGATCTAACATGAAGTTCTGCATGCCCGGTCTCCTCCTCATCTTCTGGACATAGCCTTTATTATCGTGTTCAAATATGACCTCTGTTCCGATGTTCCAATTTCCTCAGGGGTCTAAAATTTTTCAGCCCGCCTGTGGAATAAAGTCCAAAATACGTACCTGAAATCGAGCAGGGTCGAACAATTGTAAGTATTTGATAAATAACAACTTATTTAACGGTAAAAAAGCGTTTCTCTCTTGTGGCAGAAAAATTCCCTCAACATTTTGCGGATCTGTAATATATTGAGGCCTCTTATTGAGGTTTTGACTAGCGCCTGAATTGCATGGGGGACAGCTTGTTGGAGAAGAGCCGTGGCGATGAGTTCATCATACGGTGTGCCTCCTTGGGTCTTGATGGTCCTGCGGCCACCCGTTTTTTTTTCAAGAGAGGGATCCACCCATGGGAAGGTCCTCCCCTTACTGACGAAGCGTTAATCTTTGAAAGGCCCTTTTCCTTCGGCTTTCAAAGGGTCAGGTCAAGAATTTCCAGGCTGTGGTTCGCTTCGGCATTCTCCCGGGATGGACCCTGGGTCAGAATGGCGATGTTCCCCTTGAGGCCGAGTGAGGATGTCTGTCTTCGAACATAAGCGTACCAGTTTTCCGGTAGAGGAGCCTCGCACACGGGATAGATGCCCGAAGAGAACAGGAGCTGCTGACAGGTTGACGCCTCGGAGCTTACGGCCACTGTCCAGACGGGAAGGCGGAATCTGGCGATGCTTCGCGCCGTCGCGCCGCTTCTCGTCGGGACAAAGACGGCCGCCGGCGTCACATATTCGAAGCATGCTTCCACGCCGATGGCGATAAGATGCTCCGGGCGAATCCTCTCCCGCAAGTCTATGCCTTTGAACAGCTCTTTGACCGCGGTCATCGGGCGCTGCGCTTCCGCCGAAAGGGCTATTTTTGCCAGCATCTCGACGGCTTCCACAGGATATTTGCCCATGGCGGATTCTCCGGAGAGCATGACACAGTCCGTGCCGTCGAGGATTGCGTTTGCCACGTCCGTTGCCTCCGCCCGTGTAGGGCGACGGTAGTCCGTCATCGATTCGAGCATCTGTGTCGCTGTGATCACGGGTTTCGCGCGCATGTTCGCAAGACGCGTGATTCGCTTCTGGATGATGGCGATCTGCTCGATCGGGACTTCAACCCCCAGGTCGCCGCGGGCGATCATGATGCCATCAGACGCGGCGATGATCTCTTCGATGCGGTCGAGCGCCCCGGACCGTTCGATCTTTGCGATGATGAAAGGGGCATATCCCAAATCTGCAGCCGCCTGGCGCACGGCTTCGACATCTGCCGGCCCTTCGACGAAGGACTGGCTTACGGCATCCACGCCATTTTCGAGGGCAAAGCGCAGACACCGGGAATCATTTTCGGTGAACGCGCTGATGCCGAGATCGATGCCCGGCAGGTTGAGCCCCTTGCGGGAGCGGAGTTCCCCACCCACCATGACCGTGCAGACGACATCGTTCCCCCTTGATTCGACAACTTTGAGCTGGATGTATCCGTCATTGAGGAAGAGCATGTCTCCTGCCTTCACGGACTTCGGCAGACCGGTAAAGGATACGGACACACGGCTTTTGTCGCCGGGAATGTCGTCGACAGTCAGCGTGAACGGATCGCCCGCATTGAGATCGACCGGCTCGGACGCGAATTTTCCGATTCTCATCTTCGGGCCGGAGAGGTCGGCCAGAATGGCGATCCTGCATCCCAGCGATGCCGACACGGTCCGCAGATTCTCAATGACCTTCTTGTGCGCCTCGAAGTCGCCATGGGAAAAGTTGAGCCGGGCGACGTTCATTCCCGCCAGGATCATCTCTTTCATCACTTCGGGCGCCTCAGATGCAGGCCCGATGGTGCAGACGATCTTCGTCTTGGGGAAAGCCATGTTCATTCTTTTCCCCCCTGTTCACCGGGACAGCCGGAATCCGTTCCTGCCGGGCTTCCCTCTCCGTCCGTTTCCACCTTCTTCCAGGTCTTATCCGGATTGAAAAGATTCATCGCGCGGGCTCTTTTCGCCGTGTCTTTCCCAAGGTTCTTCTGATACACAACCCCATCCTGGTTCACGATAAAGGTCATGATCCCGGAATTTCCATACCGCGCGGGATAGGCAACCAGGGCAAATCCCCCGATCATGTCTCCATTGACCACATAATCGAATGCCCCCCCCTTCGCAGACGATCCCTGCCCCTGCAGTATCCTGTAGAAATAACCGTAGTAGGGCTGGGGATGATCGGAAGAGGACTTTTTCACGTAGCCCTCTGTCTTTGCCTTCGCGGCAAAGGGACCGAAGGGGCTCGGCTTTTCGCCTTCCTTTGTTTCCCAGTACAGGCCGTCCCTCTTCCCGGGGGTGCTCCAGAACTTCCGGGCATACCTTGCCAGTCCCCCTTCTTCACTTTGCATATCTGCATATTCCTGCTGGGCATCGACATAGGCTTCGCAGACCTTGATGACCGCCAGTTCATTTCTGCCGATCCTCCGGTTCAGGACCTCCTCTTTTCCTTTTTTCGTATCGAACAGCCATCCCTGCCCCTTCTTCACAATCGGGATCGGCAAAGGCCAATCCTTTTGGCCCACCAGGAGAACGGCTTTGAATTCCCCCTCCCTCTCGATCCTGTTCTTCTCTTCATATCTTTGGGCAAAGTTTTCGAGGGCCTCCCTGTCCGCGATTTCATCCCCGGACAAGAGGATCGCGTGGGCCTCCGGACCAAGAACCAGGGTCATTTGCTTTCTATCCTGAGATTTTACGGCATCGACCAGCGCCTTGACTGCAGCCTCCGGCGAAGGATAGGTCCTTTTCTGACCCCCTTTAACGGCTGCATCCGCAGATGAAAAACCCGCAGAGAGCGCCAGCAGAACCGTGAGGACCGCCACAACAAAATACCGGCAGAAAGAACTTCTTATTTTCGAGAAAGTATTCAACATACTCTTTTCCTCCTTCTCATCGTGGGTTTTTCTTACCTTCGACCGCCACGACCGCCACCGCGGCCACCGGAGAAACCCCCGCCGCTGCGCCCACCGGAGAATCCCCCTCCACCGCCGCTTCGAGAGGCGGACATACTCTGACGACTGGAGCTTCCACGAGCACTGTCCGCTCTGGCCTCGCTTCCACCCCGATTCACCCCTTCAAAGGCGTTCGAAGACCTGGGCTGCTGCGTTGGCTGGGCTCCCCGCCCACCGGAGCCCTTGCCTGAGAGGTCCTGTCTGGCTGCACCTGATCTGCCGCTTGTATCGGGCGTCCGCCCTCTGAAATCTTGCCTGCTGTCGACACCCGGCCTTGATTGACCGTATTTCTGCCTCGTGTTCTGGTCTCGATAAGAAACCCCCTTGCGATGGGCCGGGTTATGCTGCCATTTTCCCTGGCTCCCCTTGCCGCCCGTCATCTGGTTCTGATATTTGCTTCGATCAATGTTGCGGTTGATGTTGGCATTCCGATTGACGTCGATATCCACATCTCCCCCGTGCCAGTCTGAATGGCCCCACGCATAACCCCAGGCAGCGCCGACGGCAGCGCCGGCCATGAAGGAAAAGGCGGCCGTTGTGGCAACATATCCCGGGGGATAGACGGGGTATGGCGGGTAGGACGGGTACGCCCAGGTTCCATACACGACGGTCGGGTTATAAGCCGGCACATAGACGACCTGCGGGCTGGCAGGCTCTATGATGATGACTTCCTGCTGGGTCTTGACGACCTGCTCACCGGTCGTTTTGAGATTGCCCGACGCCTGTGCCTGCGCTCGAAGTTTCTGGATCGTCGCCATCACATCCTTCTGCTGGGAAAGGAAGGCGTCGCCCAGTTTCTGCGTCCACTCGAGCTTCTCACTCATCATCGACAGAACCTGGGGAAAGTTGACCAGGGACTTCACACTGGGGTCCCAGTTTTTCTGTTCCAGGGCACGGGTCAGGGAGTCGCCTTTCAGAGTTGCATTTGCCTTTGCGAACCGGTCCGCCTCGACGATTTCAAGGGGGTATGTAGAGGCCATGAGGATCTGAGTGAGGAGCGAATCGGGATGGAGGGCAATGGGCGCCAGGATCTGCTCCAGCTCTCCCTGCTTGTATCCCGGCGAAGCTCCGGATGCCTGAGCCCATCCGCTGACCGGCCATGTCAGCAGGAGTACAAGCAGCCAAACGACCTGTTGTATGAACCTCTTGTCTTTCATCTTTTTTCTCCTTTTCCGGTAAGGATCTTCCTGTTCAAAGCCGTACGGCCCTTCCACCCTCTCGGCGGGTCTTCTTCTCCCTTCCTCACATCATGTCGGGCTGTCGAGTCACGGCCATCACACTGTTCCAAAGCATGCCCCGCGTGTCTATCTTCTTGCGCTGCGACACGGCCAGTTTGATGGGCACATGGGTGAACTGCTGGTTCCAGTAGCTCACCACCATGTTGGTCCGCCCGCTCATTCCGGCATGGACGGCACTCTGACCGAGGAGAAGGCAGAAAGCCGCATCACGGGGATTTGCCGGCATACTCCGGATGATGTAACTGGGATCGATGTACTTGAGATTGACCTCCAGGTTGGATTGCTTGAAATAGCCCTTGATGGCATCCCGGAGAAAAACGCCGATGTCCCCGTATTTGACGTTTCCCGAGGCGTCCCGCTCCGCCGTCTTCTCCATCAGGCCCTGACCGGCCCCCTCGGCAACAACGATCACGGCATGGCCCTTCCGTTCCAGGCGCTGTCTCAGGGCTTCGCAAAAACCCTCGAGAGAAAAGGGCACTTCCGGCACAAGGCAGAAGTTCACGTGACTGTTCACAAGGACTGAATACGCGGCGATAAACCCAGAATCGCGGCCCATGAGCTTTACAAGGCCGATGCTGTTCCGCGCCGCATCCGCTTCGGTGGTGGCGGCGTAGGTTGCCCGGCGCGCCTCGGCAACCGCCGTTTCGAACCCGAAGGTCGTCTGGATATAGGAAATATCGTTGTCGATCGTCTTTGGAATGCCGATGACGCTGATCGGAAGACCCCGCCGGGCCGCTTCTTCGGAGATCTTCTGTGCCCCCCGCTGCGTCCCGTCTCCTCCGACGGTAAAGAGAATGCCGATTTTGAGGTCCTCAAGGGTGGAAACCATCTCGGAGGCGTCCTGCGGCCCCCGGGACGTACCCAGGATCGTTCCGCCGATTTCATGGATCCTGGCGACCGAATCCGATGTCAGTTCGAGCGGCGCGTGCCCATGCCGACTCACGAGGCCTTCGTACCCGTACCGGAACCCGTATACTTTCCGCACACCGTAATGATGATGAAGACTCAGCACAATCGAACGGATCACGTCGTTGAGACCGGGACATACCCCGCCGCAGGTCACAATGCCGCAGGCAATTTGCGACGGGTCGAAAAAGATCTTTTCCCTTGGCCCGGCGGTTTCCATCGCGGGCGGACGGATTCCTTTTTCAAGCCATGGGTTCATCTCTTCAAAACGCGAAAAATAAAGGACATGCCCATCATCGTCCATAAATCGGATTCCCCGCACCGGGGAAGGGATGCGGCACTCTCCCAGCCGCTCTATCGAAAAATCGAGCTCATAATTCTCCATCCGGACCTCCTGTCGTCACTTTCAACCCTGGGAAGGGTCTTTTTTCATCAGCGTCGTACCGACACTCCGAAGTTGCGTAACCGCCTCCTTGACCCGCTTCGCCATGGCGTCTTCGGCCATGGCCAGGTAGGCCCGCGGGTCGTAGACTTTCTTATCGCCCACCTCGCCGTCCACTTTCAGGGCGCCGCTGTAATTCCGGAACAGGTGATCGGCGATGGCGCGCGTATAGGCATACTGCGTGTCCGTATCGATGTTCATCTTGACGACCCCGTAATTGAGGGCGGCATGAATATCCTCGATCGTCGATCCCGAGCCGCCGTGGAAGACCAGATAGAAACGGGCCTCCTCGCCGTAGGCCTTTACAACCGCGTCCTGGCAATCCTTCAGAATGGAAGGTTTCAATTGAACATGTCCCGGCTTATAGACGCCGTGAACATTGCCGAAGGTTGCCGCGAGCAGGTACCGTGCACCGGTAATCGCATTCAACCGGCGGGCGACCTCGAGGGTGTCCTCCGGAGTGGTATACAGCTTGGCATCGGCGCTGGCCTTGATTCCATCCTCCTCTCCGCCCACGACCCCCGCTTCGATTTCGAGAACCAGGTCACTCTTCCGGAAACGGTCGAGGAGTTTCACCGCAATATCCAGATTTTCTTTCAGAGGAAGGGCGCTTCCATCGAACATATGAGCGGTGAAGAGATTGGGTTTTCCCGCTGCACGCCTTTTTTCGGTCTCCTCTACCAGGGGGATCACGAATTTATCGAGATTGCCCGCCGTGCAGTGGTCCGTATTCAAGGCCACATAAATGGGATAGCGATCCGCGACTCGGTGCACATGTTCGGCAATCGAGATGGCACCGAGGGCCATGTCCTTCACAGCGGAACCCGAGGCAAAGGCGGCTCCGCCCGTGGAAACCTGGATGATTCCGTCACTTCCGCACTCGGCAAGGCCTTTCAGAACCGCATTGGCCGTGGTCAGCGAGGTCACGTTGATGGCGGGATAAGCGAAGGAATTCTTCCGGGCCCTTTCGAGCATTTCACAAAAAATCTCATAGCTGGCTACTGGCATAAACTCCCTCTTTTTCTATGTTGTCATGGTGGTTTCAGGATTAAGGGCTCTGGTTATCAGAAGCACGATCGACCTGGGCCGCACTTCATAGGTATGACCTTCGACAGGGAGGGCCTGCGGCCAGGTGAGGATATCATCGGGACCGTCCAGATAGGTATCGATGCACCGTCTCCAGGGCTCGTAAGCATCTCCCCTGAATGGGATCTCAAAGGAAAGGGTTTCCCAATAGGCATTGATCATGATGGAAAGCAAAAGAATGTTTCCCGGAACAGTAACCGTTGCCGCGATGGCATGGGACTCATAACCCCAGTCCGGCGCATTGAGCCCGACCCCGTGCCAGAAAACAGGCTGGTTGTGAAGCAGTTCGTTCAGCGTGATATTCAGCCGTTCCGTAGGAAATTCCCGATTCCTGCGCACGTTAATCAGCATTTTCGCAAAACGATGGATATCTGCATGCTTGATGGCCAGTTCCCAGTTCATCCAACTGATTTCGTTGTCCTGACAGAAGGCATTGTTGTTTCCGTTTTGACTGCGCCGCATCTCGTCGCCCATGAGCAGCATGGGCGTACCGACCGACAGGAGGGCAAGGGTGAGAAAATTTTTCACCTGGCGGTTTCTCAGGCGTTCAATCTCCGGGTCATCGGTGGGTCCTTCAACTCCGCAGTTCCAGCTGAGGTTGTCATCCGATCCGTCACGGTTTTGCTGGTTGTTTCCTTCATTATGCTTGGTATTGTAGGAAACGAGATCATTCAGGGTAAAGCCGTCATGGCAGGTGACGAAATTAATGCTCTGTTCCGGCTCCCGTTCTTCGTGGCCGTACATATCCGGACTGCCGAGCAGCCGTTGTGCGACAGCCCATACCCTGCCATTATCGCCCTTCAGGAAGGCCCGAATATCGTCGCGAAACCGTCCGTTCCACTCTTTCCAACTGTCGCCGATAAAGGTGCCCACCTGATAGAGGCCTGCCGCATCCCAGGCCTCGGCGATCATTTTGACATTCGCCAGGATCGGATCGGATTCAATGTCCCAGAGAATGGGCGGGGAAGGCATGGGATGGCCGCTTTTGTCCCGGGAAAGGATGGAGGCCAGATCGAAGCGAAAACCGTCGATATGCATCTCGCGAACCCAGTAATGGAGACTGTCTAGAATCAATCGCCGGCAGATAGGCTCATTCGTATTCATGGTGTTGCCGCAACCGGTATAATCGCTGTACCTGGATTTGTCCGATTCAAGGATGTAATACTCTTCGTTGGACAGACCTCGAAAACAGAAGGTCGGGCCGTCGGCTCCAATCTCGGCGGTATGATTGTAGACGACATCCAGAAGGACCTCGATCCCGGCGCGGTGAAGGGCCTTTACCATGTCCCGGAACTCGTCCAGTGCGCCCAACGGATCCAGGCGCGAGCTGTAACCAGGATGAGGGGCGAAAAAGGAGATCGGAGAATAACCCCAGTAATTGCACAAGCCAGGGGGACCATCCTGCTCGTCAAAGGCGAATACGGGCAGCAGTTCAACGGCAGAGACCCCGAGGTCACACAGATAGGGAATTTTTTCTACCAGTCCCGCGTAGGTGCCGCTTCTGGCGGAAGCGATCCCTGAACTGGGATGCTTTGTAAATCCCCCGACATGCAGCTCGTAGATGATCGTCTTGGCGAATGGTGTCCTCAAAGGGGCATCGCCCTCCCAGTCATAGGAACGGATGTCTGCAACGACGCTTTTTATGGCCGTTGCTGCATTGTCCCCAGGTTTGCACGCGGCAGTGCGGCTGTAACCGGCTGGAAGGTCAATGCACCTGCCGTAAGGGTCGAGCAGTACCTTATCCGGGTCAAAGCGAAGCCCCCGCTCCGGGTTGAACGGACCGGTCACTCGATAGGCATAAAGCTGTCCCGCGGAGATCCCGGGCACAAGGACATGCCAGTAGTGGTAGGTGCGATTGGCCCGTCGATCCAGTTCGATAACCCGGGATGGTTTCGGGGCATCGACAGAATCGAAGAGAAGCAACTGTACCGCCTCACTCCCTTTGGAAAAGACGCTGAAGTTCACGCCGTCCCGAAAGACCGTGGCGCCGAGGGGATAGCTCCTGCCGCAGCCGGGGGGCGGTTCTTTCTTCGTACGGCTCATCTGGTCTCTCCTTTTCCTTGAATATTTCTGATAGGGCGTTTCAGCTTTTTCTTATTACTTTTTCGGTATAGACACCGGGCACGGTTTTACTCCCCAGATGTCCGCCGCATATTCTGCAATCGTCCGATCGCTTGAGAACTTCCCGGAGCCGGCAATGTTCAGGATGGCCATGCGTGCCCATCCCTGCGGATTCCTGTACAGTTCACAGAGCCGCCGGTCTGCTTCGAGGTAGGAGGCAAGGTCGGCCAGGTGCCGATAGAAATCCCCGTTTTTCAGCAGTGCCTCGCCAATCGGCCTGAAGACCCCCGGTTCATATCGGCTGAAGGCGTCCGAAGCAATCCTGTCCAGGGCCGCACGGGTTTCCGGTTCGTTTTCGTAGTGCCACCAGGGATCATACCAGCCGCTGCCGCCGACGACCTGGTCCGCCGTCAGGCCGAATAGGAAGAAGTTCTCCTCGCCTGCCTCCTCGGCCATTTCGATCGTTGCACCGTCGCGTGTCCCCAGGGTCAGGGCGCCGTTCATCATGAATTTCATGTTGCTCGTCCCGCTGGCTTCATAGCCGGCCGTCGATATCTGGTTGGAAACATCACTGGCGGGAATCAACCGCTCTGCGAGAGAAACACAGTAATCGGGCAGGAACACCACCTTGAGTCGTCCCGCCACGGCCGGATCGCCGTCGATCGTTCCGGCGAGATTGTTGATCAACTTGATAATCACCTTGGCCAGGCGGTAGGCCGGCGCCGCCTTGCCGGCAAAGAAGAACGTCCGGGGCAGCACATCGAGGCCGGGGTCGTCCCGCAAACGGTTGTAAAGCACGATGATCCGCAGGACATTGAGCAGTTGCCGCTTATACTCGTGGATGCGCTTGACCTGGCAATCAAAGAGGGTCTCCGGGTCCACTGTCTGGCCCGTCGTGGCCTTGAGCCAATCGGCAAAGGCCGACTTGGCCTCGCCCTTGGCCCTCAGGAAAGCCTCCTGAAAGCCCCGGTTTTCAGCCATGGGCTGAAGCTTCCTCAGTTGACCAAGGTCGGTGATCCAGCCATCGCCGATGGCCTCTGTAATGATCCGGGAAAGGGCGGGGTTCGCCAGGTGCAGCCAGCGTCGCGGCGTCACCCCGTTGGTCTTGTTGTTGAAACGCTCGGGAAACATCTCAGCCAGATCCCGAACGGTGATTGTGCGCAGCAGGTTCGAGTGGATAGCGGCGACCCCATTGGTGCTGTGGGAGCCGACGATGGCCAGGTTGGCCATGCGGATTTTCCGCCCCGCCCCTTCTTCGACGAGGCTCACCCGGGCAATCCGTTCCTCGTCGCCGGGAAAGCGCCTTCGAACCTCATCAAGAAACCGGCGGTTGATCTCGTAGATGATCTCCAGAAGGCGGGGCTGCAAAATCTCGAACCAGGCGACCGGCCATTTTTCCAATGCTTCAGGCAGAAGGGTGTGGTTGGTGTAGGCAAGCGTCCTTTGGGTAAGGTCCCAGGCCTGTTCCCATTCCAATTGTTCTTCATCAAGGAGGATCCGCATCAGCTCGGGCACGGCGAGCGAGGGATGCGTGTCGTTCATTTGAATGGCAACCTTCGCGGGGAGTTGGTTCCAATCGGCATTTCCGCGCCGGAAGCACCTCACGAGGTCAGCCAGTGAGCAGGCGACGAGAAAGTATTCCTGCATGAAACGCAGCCCCTGTCCCAAGCTCGTGGAGTCATCGGGATAAAGCACCCGGGTCAGGGATTCGCCTGCCAATGTTCCCGCAAGGGCCGCAACGAAATCACCGCCGCTGAACTCCGCAAAATCGAAGTAATTGGGTACAGCCGTCGACCAGAGACGGAGTGTATTGATGGTCTTGCCGCCGAATCCCACGATGGGGCGGTCAAAGGGGATACCCAGCAGGCTGGACGGTTGGCCGGGGATCACACGCAGGCTTCCGCCGGACAGCTCGAAGGAAGCGTTGAGCTTCACCTCCACGGCCTCGTAGAGCCGTTCGACCTCCCAGGGATCAGGTCTCCGGAGCCAGTTGTCCGGTTGCTCCTCCTGCCAGCCATCCTTGATGGACTGACGGAAAATGCCGTATTCATAACGAAGACCGTAGCCCATGGCGGGGAGCTGCATCGTGGCCAGAGAGTCGAGAAAGCAAGCCGCCAGGCGCCCGAGTCCCCCATTGCCGAGACCGGCATCGGGCTCCTGTTCGAGAAATTCGATGGGGTCGATTTTCTTCTTTTCAACGAGTTGCTTCACAATAGGATTCAGTAAGAGATTGGTTAGGTTATTGGACAGGGAGCGGCCTATGAGGAACTCCATGGACAAATAATAGACTCTTTTTGGATTTTTCCGCTCGTACGTCGCTTCTGTCTCCACCCAACGCTGGGAGAGGACATCCCGCACCGACCGGGCAGCGGCCTCAAAACGTTCGCGGGAACCAGCGGATTTGAGAGAAGACACGTTATCGAAAATGAGGTGTCGTTCGTAAAGCCCGTCTTCACTGGTGAACGGAATCGGGCCGCAGCCGTACTGTCTCAGGAGATCGGCAAGACTTCCGGATTCTTCCGTTTCCCGGGCAGGTTCACTTTTTCTGCCGTTTTTTGACTCATCCTTTTTGTCTGTACTCATCCTGATCTCTCCAGAAGATGTTTTTCCCCTTGACCTGCGATTGCATGATCGGACCGCGGGTTGGAACGGATCATAGTTCGATGGCCGATTTCGATGGCGGTGTTGTACCCCATTAAGAAACTTGTTATTTCAGGAGTTCGGGCCGCATGGTCGTCTTTAGATTTTCGGTTTCTACGTTTCACTCAGTCCAAAAAGCATTCCTGAAGACGACCGGTTGGTCATATGAGGACAACAACCTGATATTACGTTATAATATTGTGTTTATCGTGGAATTTTGGCTGCTATGGATGATGACATTCCCTCAATATTTTGCGGATCTGCAGGATATTGAGGGCTTTTATTGTGGGGATTCGATCATCAGGGTCGCTTGAGGCCGAGCTTCTTGATCCGGAATCGAAGGGTACTTGGATGAAGTCCAAGGAATGCAGCGGCTCCCCCCTTCCCTTCGATTTTCCACCTCGTTTCTTTTAAGACTTTTTGAATATGCTCCCGGGCCATTGCGTCAAACTCTTTGAGCACCTCTTCCTCCCTTTTCACGGAGGCAGGCTCGAACGGATCGGTCAGTTGAAAGTCAGGTTCCATGCTGGTGATGAGGGCCCTTTCTATGACATGCTCCAACTCCCTCACATTTCCGGGCCAGGAGTACTCTGAGAGTCTGTCAATGACACCCTTTGAAATCGTATCAAATCGTTTGCCCAGTTTACGGGAGTACTTGTCGATAAAATACCGGGCAAGCTCCGGAATATCCTCGATCCGCATCCTCAGGGGCGGAAGCGTGACGGGAAAGGTGTTCAGCCGATAATAGAGATCCTCGCGAAACCGCCTGTTTCGCATTTCTTGCTTCAGATCCCGGCTTGTCGAGGCGATGACCCTCACATCCACCTTGACCGTCCTTGGTGAACCAAGGCGTTCGAACTCCCCATCCTGCAGCACCCTCAGGAGCTTTGCCTGGAGTTCGAGAGGCAGCTCGCCGATTTCGTCGAGGAAGATCGTTCCACCGTCCGCCACCTCGAAGCGGCCGATCTGTCTGGCATGAGCGCCCGTAAAGGCGCCCTTCTCCCGTCCAAAGAGCTCGCTCTCGATGAGGTTTGCCGGGAGGGCGGCACAGTTTACCGTAACCATCGGTTTATCCCTGCGGACACTCATTTCATGGATGGCATTGGCGACCATGCCCTTGCCGACGCCGGTCTCACCGAGGATCAGAACGGTGGCGTCGGTTGGGGCGACCTGATTGGCCCGAAAGAGGACATACTGAAGGGTGGAACTGCTTCCGATCATCTTGCAGAAGCCCAGTTCCGTAATTCTCTCCTCTCGGAGATAGATGTTCTCCTTCTCCAGTCGAATCCTCAGTTTCTCAATCTCCGCCAGCTGCTCCCGGAGTTTGTTTTCCATTGACTTCCGTTCCGTAATGTCCTGACCGAACACCGATATTCCAAACACTCTGCCCTCGTTGCTGAGGATGTTGAAATTCAATCGAAGAATCCGATCGTCCGCGGAAACCGGATATTCTATCGTGAAAGATCCTTCCTCCAGCACCCGCAAATAGAATGAATGCCATTTCTGTTGTAAAACTTCCTCGTCCGGAAAGAGATCTTCAGGACTCATGCCCATTTCAATGGGAAATCCGCGCTTATGGAGGAAATATTCAGAAAGCGCCCGATTGAAGGTCAGAAGGCCAAAGCGCTCCGAATCGACCGACCAGATCATGTCGGATGTACTGTTGATCAAAGTATCGTGCAAAGCCTCTGACCAGTTCAGCTGCAACTCTGCCTGCTTTCTCTCGGTGATGTCCATGGACACGCCCATCAGACGCAAGGGATGTTCTTGTGTGCCGCCGTAAGGTCGTCCGCGTGTCACGATCCAGCGGACCTTTCCATCGGGTTTTTGGACACGATATTCGACGTGCAGGAATTTATGCTTTTCCATACTTTGATGGGCCAGCTCAAGAACCCTGTCGCGGTCGCCAGGATGAAGGGCCTGCCTGAATCGCGCTAAATTCAGCTCCTCGTCAGGGGTAAATCCGAACAAATTTCTGAGAATGAGCGTCGCCCATACGGAACCTGTATCCTTGTCCAGCATCCAGAGGCCTGCTTCCGCCGCCGAGGTCGCAAGATTCAGACGCTCTTCACTTTCCTGCAGGGCTTTCTGGGCTTTATTCCGTTCCAGGGCATTGACGAATATTTCTCCCAGCAGCCTAAGCCTCGGGACCAATTCCTCCGGCCAGACTCGCTCACGCTTCACCGAGTTAATGGCGAGAATGTGATTAATGGGTTCACCGAACATAATGGGAATGTTCAGATTGGATCGGATACCCCAACTCATCCAGGTCTTTTTGTCAATCTCGGCTTCAACCGGCAAATCCTCTATCTTTGAAAAAGAAAGGACTTCTCGCTTAAAAACCAGCTTTTCATAAGCCCATGGATTGATTGCGATAGGGAGTTCCGAACCAAGAGGAACGGAAGGCACACCCGCAACGGCAACCGAATGGGTGATCCTCCACGATTTCTTGTCCGGAAGCGTTTGAAGCAGGGCAAAACGGTCCACCTTGAAGAATTCCAGAACTTCCGTCATGGCCTCATGGATTTCCTCATCGACCCGTTCGATGGGCGGATAAATGAATCGCGCTGAAAGTGAAGAGAGCAGCTCTTCAAAAAGCAACCGTTCTCTCAGGCTTCGCTCAGCCTGTTTCCTCTTCTTGATCTCAGTGTTCAGTCTTGCGCTGGCGTCTGCAAGCATCTGTATCTTGAGCTCCTGCTTTTGCTTATTGGGGCTTTCCTGCCCTTCCAGGGGTCTCCAAAGACACCCAAGTTTTTAATTGAGCAATAAGAAATGGAATCCAGCCATCCCTGGGCGGGGAATGGCTGTTTTGGTTCGGAAAAATATGGCTTTATAGCCGGAGGAATCATTCCTCGTTCTTTCTTCGAGGAAACGATCCCGGAATATACCGGTTAATTGACAAGGATTATTATATCGTTTTTGATGTGTTAAGCAAGAATCCAATTTGTGTTCGCTGTACCCAGCGATTGGAGCTCGAAACGGGGCAGTGAAGAAGAGGAAGGCAGCAGATGGAAAATCCTTCAGGCAGCCGTCTCCGGATCAAAAAAAGTCTTCGCTTTCCTTTCCGGCAGGACCGCTTTAAATAACTGGGCAATGCTATGTCTTGGGAAGGAAAAAAGGACATCGGCGCAGATCCCATGGTAAGTGGCCAGCTACATGGAAAGCAACCGCTCCATTCCCCTGCTCTCAACGACAATGATCTCCGGCGTCAGCGGCGAGACAAGCGGCCTGTCCACCACGTCGGCCAGCTTTTCCGCGAGGATTTCCATGCGGTTGCTTACATAGAGATTCAGGCCGCGCATGGACGCTGCTCCCCCTTCAAGATCCCTCCCCTTTTTCCTCATCGTTCACGGCCCTGTCCTCCGGTTCATCCGTTTCGAAGAGTTCGGACAGATCCCCGAGATATCGGCACAGGGGAATGCGCTCGAACAACTGTTCCTCTGGAACATAGAGGGTGTGGGGAAATCCCTCTTCCGGGGCCTTGCCGTTCTTTTTCGGGGGGTTGGAATGTTCAGCCATGGATTTTCCTCCTGGTGGACGCGGCTCATTTCAGAAAAATCGACCATCCCGCCTTCAGCGATCCCGGGTGAAGGTCCAGGGCGCCGGACGCTTCCGAGACGGGAGAAAAACCGCACTCTCGACAATTGATCCGACCCCGGCTCTTGACATAGCAGCCCTTTGTAATGGTGCCGTCGGGATCGACATTGATGAGGATATCATCGTGGCAGCGCCAGCTGTTCCGGATCATGGCCCTCAGGCGGCCGGGGGAGTTGAGGATGGGAAATCCCTGCCTCTTCAGTGCGATCACCTCCTCCAGGGTTTCCTTCCGCTCTTTGTCGGACAAGGCCAGGGGCGCTTCTCCCTGGCCGTAAGGGTAGAAGAGCTGCAGCGTCATGCCGCGGAAGGCCGGTATCTCCCTCAATTGATTCAGCAGCGGCCGGATATCATTCCGGTTCTCGCGGTTGATCGTGAAATGGACGAAGAGGCGCGGATGTCGCGAGGCGCGAAGATTCGACCAGACTCTGTCGAAAGAGCCGGAACGGAGGCGGTCATGGGCTTCCTTCAAGCCGTCCACGCTGACCCACAGAACGTCCGCTGGAACATCCAGCGCAACGGTCCCGTTGGTGGTTACGGCGACACGGGCAAAGAGCCGCCGGGCGTATTCCACCAGGTCATGGAAGCTGTAGCTGCCATCCCGCCACAGGAGCGGCTCCCCTCCTTCAAAGACGACGATCAGTGCCCCGAAACGCTTCAGGGAATCCAGGCAGGCCAAGGCCGTCTCCCGGCTCATGCTGGCCCGCTCTTCTTCGGCCCTGCGATGAAACGGACAGGCAAGACAGGAGAGATTGCAGCGATAGGTTACTTTGAAGCTGGCCAGAAGGGGAATCCTCTGGCCGAAGAGTCTGCGCCGAAGGAAAAAAAGGGGGAAAGGAACCGTACGGCGCAAAATCGTCCCGAAAGAACTTCCCCACGGGGGCTGCGACATCCGGACGTCCGAAAACTTGGTAGAACCTCTGTTCATTCGTTCAAAGAATGGTGTTTTTTTCTGAATATCCCCGATGAGATCCACTCTGGAGCCGCCGGTCTCCGCACCAATGCCACGGCGTTTCGCGATCCTTCCGATCTCCTGGATTCTCCCGGCTTCTCTCCCTCACTCGGCTTTTGAGACCGGAAAGCGCTCTCTTCCTTTCTCCGGCTGGAGGCAACACCCGAGGGACATTCCGACCGTTGGTCATTGCCCTGCAACTTATCGGGTTCACGTTGAAGTGTCAATAGAGCATTTCTGGTTCCGCAGCCGCCCGGGCTGCAACGGACTGTCTCCGCCGTCCCTTTACGGAGCCTGCATGCCCGGCGGCATGTCTGCCGCTGGCTCCGGACATCTATCGAAGTCCGGCCCCCTCTGGCCACGGGAAAGGAAACCGGCTACTCCTCAGCCGGCGTCAGAATGACCCCGGACTTTCCGCCCAGCAGGAGGCTCAGCCGCCCCTCACGGATGGAATAGGAAGGACCGCCCAGCAGGGATACCAAATGGGCATCCGCCAGTTTCTCCTTGATTCTCCGAGGCAGATTCGGATTGTTTCCGATATCGACGGCGATATCCGACGGCATGTCCAGCCATCCGTTGTGAAATCCGGCGATGATGATGTTTTCGCCGATGTATCTCAGGAAAACCAGCAGAAAATAGTCCACATACAGGCAGACGAAATGGCCGGCTGAGAGGGCGTCGTTTGTCCGTCGAATCCGGATCATGTTCCGGGTATGGTCGTAGATTTCCTTTTCGAAGGGATAGGCTTCCTTCACCTCATAGTCCTTATCCAGTTTCCCCCAGGGGAAGTCCCTCCGATTATCGGGATCTGAACGGCCTTCAAGGCCCAATTCCGTTCCGTAGTAAATCTGCGGGATGCCCCGTATGGCGAACAGAAAAGTCAGGGAGAGTTTCATGACATCCGTCGCCTTGCGATAGTCGCCCATCTGAGCATCAAGGATGCTCGTCATGAACCTCGCGCTGAGGTCATGATTGTCCAGAAGGGTCACAAGCTGGTTGTGGTTGGTGTAGGACAGGTCGCGCTCCAGGATGCCTGTACCGAGATTGTAGGGAGAAACGAAATCGGTCATGGCATGATCGTAGACGAAGACATTTGTCATGGCCTGCTGCAGCGGAAAATCGAAGAGCTGGTCGATGGCGTCGAATTTCTGGTACTGGGACAGGGCGTCGATATCAAAAACGAGGACTTCACCCAGGAGGGTCACTTCGGGAAACTGACCCTTGACCTGCGTCTTGAAGTAGGTCCAGAAGTTTCGCTCCACATGCCTGACCGTGTCCATGCGGATTCCGTCGATTCCCGTTTCCCGTATCCAGGAAAGAATGCTCTGCGCATGATAATCGCACACATCGGGAGAATCCAGGTCCATGTCCGGAAGGCCCGACAACTGCCCCTCCGTTACGCTGGATTCCAGGCTGATGTTCATCCTGTTGAACCAGGAGGGTCCGATGGGGGTGGGATTGCCGGAAGAGCCGTTGATGCCGGGATGCCGATATCCCGTATGATTGACGACGATATCCAGAATGACCTTGATTCCGCTGGCGTGAAGCCGGTCGACGAGATCCTTGAGATAGCACTTGCTCCCCTCGGGGTAACGGCCGTTGTCGATGTAAAGGAACGGGTTGACGGCGTTGAAATCCAGCGCCCAATATCCGTGATACCCATGGGAATGTTCGAGATCAATCTGCCGGTAAACCGGCGTGATCCACAAAGCCGTTATTCCCAGCTTCTTCAGGTAGGGAATTTGTTCAACAATCCCGTCAAAATTTCCGCCATGATAAAACTGCGGATTGGACTTGTCGATCTTCTCCCGAAGCTCCGGCCTTGGGTTCTCGACCCCATGAAACCGGTCTGTCAGAACAAAATAGATGACATCTTTACGGTTAATGGCCACAAATTCCTCCCGAACAAAAAATGTCTCCCGTCAGGCTGAGTCAATTTATTAAAGGGTTCTGTTGCGTATCCCGGGCAACTCATCCGTTTCAAGGCAGGATGATATTGCTGAGCTTCCACGACAGTCCGCTGCGCGACAGGATCAACCGGATTTCCCTGTTTTTGTCGTCTTGTGTCGTCACGGAAAACGTGTCGAGGTTCTCGTAACGGCAGGAGGCATTCTTTAGAACTCCGCCCTTTGATTCCCCCGCCCCCGGAGAAGAATCCCGGGTTGAACGTTCTCTCCGCTGCTCCCCCTGAACGAGCGTTTTCAGGCCGGCGGGCGTTACCAGGGAGTCAACCGCGTCATCCGCCATTTTGGAGACCAGCCTGTTCGCCGCTTTGGCGACGGGGTTTTCGCTTGAAGAGGGCGTTTCTCCACTTTGAATATGAGAATGGAGCTGTGCCTTGAGGTTTGCTCTCAAGGCCGGAAAATCCACGTATTTTGAAATTTTCTCCGGATCGGACTGCTCAACGCCGCTCTTGATCATGTACAGCGTAAGATACGGAGCGACCGCGGCATAAAGTCCCGCCGCTAAAACGATCAACAGGATCCAACCAGCGATTTTTTTCATATCTGCTGCTCTCCTTCCCTTCAGCCGGAACGACCAAGGATGATGTGCCGCCGGAAGGATGATTTCCCCCTCACCATGCCTCATTCTTACAAAGATCCCTTACCATAAGGGTAAAGATCTTCGGATGCAACGATTAAACGCACCCGGGATTCAGGGCTGCGCGGTCCCAGATCAACAAAAAGCGCTTACGAATGGGACAATTATGTTGAATGCTCCTGGAATTGTCACAATTCCGTTACGTTCTCCCGGGATCACAATGGATCATTCCAACGATATTACAGGATATTTTCCTGTGGAAGGATTATTGCCATGATGGGGAGCCATTTACACAGACGGAGGTTTATGATGCTCAGTACGATCAATGCCGGCGATACGGCCTGGATCCTGGTTTGTTGCTCCCTGGTGCTGTTGATGACGCCGGCCCTCGCCTTTTTTTACGGGGGGATGGTCCGCAGAAAAAATGTTCTTTCCACGCTGACCCTCAGTTACATATTTCTGTCTCTCATCGGTCTGCAGTGGATCGTTTTCGGCTATTCCCTCGCCTTTGGCCCGGATATCAACGGGCTGATCGGGGGGCTTGATTTTGTCGGCTTTCTGGGAGTCGGCGCCCAGCCCAACGACGATTACTGCAAAACCATCCCCCACGGGCTGTTTGCCGCTTTTCAAATGATGTTTGCCGTCATTACCCCGGCTCTGATTACCGGCGCCTTCGTGGAGCGGATCAAGTTCAAGAGCTTTCTGCTCTTCAGCCTGCTGTGGGCCACTCTGATCTATGACCCCCTGTGTCACTGGGTCTGGGGCCAGGGCGGCTGGCTGAAAACCATGGGCGTTCTGGACTTCGCCGGAGGGACGGTGGTTCACATTGCCGCCGGCTTTTCGGCACTGGCCTTTGCCATCGTCATCGGACCCCGCAAGGGATTCGGCAACGGCTCCCTGGAACCCAACAATATTCCCCTGACGGTCCTGGGGGCTGGACTGCTGTGGGTGGGGTGGTTCGGCTTCAACGCCGGCAGCGCCCTGGCGGCCAATGGTGTGGCCGTCAACGCCCTGCTTACGACGAACACATCGGCGGCAACCGCCGGTCTCGTCTGGATGTTTCTTTCTTGGCTGGACGGGAGGCCAAGCACCCTGGGAATCGTAACGGGGATGGTCGTCGGGCTTGCGGCGGTTACGCCGGCTTCCGGCTATATCACACCGCTGGCCTCCATCGCCGTGGGGGCCGTGGCCGCCCCCCTGTCCTATTACGCCATGCGCTTCCGGGACCGGCGCAGACTCGACGAGTCCCTGGATGTGTGGGCCTGCCACGGTATGGCCAGCACCTGGGGGATGATCGCTACCGGACTGTTCGCTACCGTTGCCGTGAACGTGGACGGCCGGAACGGCCTATTCTTCGGAAATCCGGAACAGATCGGCGTTCAGCTTCTGGCCGTTGTCGTCACCATCGTCTTTTCCTTCGGAATGACCTACCTGCTGGCCAGGATCCTTCACGCCAGCATCGGGCTGCGCGTATCCCCCATGGCCGAAGAAGTCGGCCTGGACATCAGTTCCCACGGGGAACGCTCCTATTCGTAACGCCTATGTTTCACTTCGAGGAGATCCATAACCCTATTTCTTGAACCTGGAGAGATCAGCATGCTGAGAAAAATCGAAGCCATTATCCGTGAAGATAAAGTAAACGACGTCAAGGCGGCCCTGTCCGAAATCGGCATCGTTGGATTGAACATGTTCGAAGTCCGGGGACAGGGCCGCCAGGGGGGAATAAAGCTGGTCGGCCGGGCAGGGACTTATCAGGTCAATTTGCTTCCCAAGATCCAGGTCAACATCGTTTTAAGCGACCGTAACCTGGAAGCGGCGATCGATGCCATCCTCCATTCGGCTCATACGGGTGAGCCGGGAGACGGCCTCATTTTTATCTATCCCGTGGACGAGGCGATTCGTGTCCGGACCCGGGAGCGGGGCCAGGATGCCATGGTCTATCCCGGCGACATCGATGCCAGAAAAGGGAAGGCAAAAGCCTGAGATATCAGCTTCTCCAATCGATTGAATTTCTCCCGGCGGGGGGAACGGAGTGGAATGGCTCTTCAGCGCCTTTCTTCCCGACGCCCGTCCCGAAGCAGCCTCATGGCGTTGAGGGTCACCAGGAGGGAGCTTCCCATATCGCCCACCACCGCCAGCCAGAGGGTCAGCCATCCGGGAAAAACCAGGAGAAGGATCGCCCCTTTGATGACCAGTGCGGCAAAAATGTTCTGTTTTATGATGCGCAGGGTCCGTCGGCTCAATTCCACCGCGTAGGATAGCTTCGTCAGGTCGTCCGCCATCAGGGCGATATCCGCGGTTTCAAGGGCGGCGTCGGTTCCGGCCGTTCCCATGGCGATTCCCACCGTGGAGACGGCCATGGCGGGCGCATCGTTTACTCCATCTCCCACCATGGCCACTTTCCGGTATCGGGCCAGCAGATCGTTCATGGCCTCCATCTTGTCCTCAGGAAGCAGATCGGCCCGGAACTCATCCACCCCCGCCTGGGCGGCCACGACCCTGGCCGTGCTCTCATGGTCTCCAGTCAGCATGATCGTTTTTCGAATTCCGATCTTCCGAAGATCCTCCAGAGCCTGTCGGCTGTTCTCCCTCAATACGTCCGCCACGGCGATCAGGCCCAGGATGCTGGCCCCTTCGCCAAGGATCACAACCGTCTTTCCTTCGTTCTGGAGCCCGGCGATACCCTTTTCCATCTCTTCGAGATCCCAGCCTCTCTCCAGAAAAAACCGGGCGTTGCCGATGGAATAGGATGTTCCATCCACCGTTCCCACGGCGCCCCGGCCGGGAACGGAATCAAAATCGGTCATCGACGGTATGCTGAGGCCTTTTTCCCGGGCATTCCGGTAAATCGCCTCGCCCAGGGGATGTTCGGAACGGCATTCAATGGCCGCCGCGATGGCCAGAATCTCCTCTTCGGAATGGCCGGCGGCCGGAAGGACATCGGTCACCCGGGGTTTTCCGGCGGTCAGGGTTCCCGTCTTGTCAAAGGCCATCACGGTCAGGGACCCCATCTCTTCAAGATAAGCGCCCCCTTTGATCAGAACGCCCCTTCTCGCAGCGCTGCCGATGGCGGAGACGACGGAAACAGGGGTGGAAATCACCAGAGCGCAGGGGCAGGCGACCAGCAGCATCGCCATGGCCTCATAGAACCACTTGGAGAAGGGCTCCCCGAAAACCAAGGTCGGGAGAGTTGCGACGAGAAAAGCGCCAACGAGAACCGCAGGGGTATAAAACCGGGCGAACTTTTCGATCAACTGCTGGGAAGGGGCCCGCCGCGCCTGCGCCCTTTCAACCATCCCGATGATCCGCGACAGGGTGTTGTCCCCTGCCGATCGGGTGACATGGACTTCCAGGGCCCCCCGCTCGTTGATGGTTCCGGCAAAGACCTCGTCGCCCACGGCTTTTTCCACGGGCAGAGATTCGCCGGTAATCGGCGCCTGGTTCACCGTGGAGACTCCTGCCGCCACCAGCCCATCCATGGCGATCCTTTCCCCGGGGCGGATGATCATCACATCACCGATCCGGATCTCTTCCAGCGGGAGGGTTGTTTCGGCCCCCCTGCGGCGGATCAGGGCTTCAGCAGGGGACAGGTCCATCAGGGAGCGGATGGCGTTCCTGGTTTTGTCCAGTGTATACCCCTGCAGGGCGTTTCCCAGGGAGAAGAGAAAGACCACCGTCGCCGCTTCCTCAAACTGGCGAAGGGCCGCAGCGCCGATGACAGCGGTCATCATCAGGACGTTCATGTCCAGTTCGCGGGCGTTGACCAGCACCGATATCCCGTTTCGCAGCGGCAGAAAACCGCCCAGAGCGATTCCGGCTGCAAAGAAGGCCGTGGCTGTGCCGCCCGGCGCACCTGCTATTCCCGAAATAAAACCC
Organism: Syntrophus sp. PtaU1.Bin005; assembly: GCA_002067745.1. Taxonomy (GTDB): domain Bacteria; phylum Desulfobacterota; class Syntrophia; order Syntrophales; family Syntrophaceae; genus Syntrophus; species Syntrophus buswellii. The sequence continues at coordinate 32,953 of MVRU01000001.1, read as the reverse complement.
GACATCAGCATGACGAGGGAAACGGCCGTCGGCAGGATATAGATGTTGGTTTTCCAGAAGGGCAACGCCTCGCGGCTCTTCAACGGCTGGTCAATGCGTCCGGGATACCCCATCCTTTCCAGGGTAGCCAGGATGTCCGAAACAGGCCCCCGATGAACCACATGCGCCTTCGAAGAGCTGAAATCCACATCCGCCCTTTCCACGCCGGGGATCCCGCGGATTCCCTTTTCGAGCCTGGCGGCGCAGTCCACACAGTCCAATCCGAAGATTCGAAAGGTGGATTCCCGCCCTTCAAAGGCGCCTCTCTCCTCTGCCGTCGCATCGTACCCGAGCGCCCTTACCTTCCGGAGGATGATTTCATCCTCGAGACCCGCCTCATCAAGGTGCACACTGAGCCGTCCCTGAGGAAAGGCGACCGCAGCGGAAACGACTCCGGGGACCCTCCTGACCGCCTTCTCCAGTTTGGCGGCGCAGTCCGCGCAGTCCAGTCCCGTGACCTGAAAGGTCCGGGAAGACGCCCATTCCTTCTTTTCCTCGCAACGCTCTCTCATGAATCCCGCGTACCCTCCAGGGAGATCTCTTTCTCCGGCCGTCTGCAGCCCTGTATCTTCATCCTTTCACCATAGAAGACGGCCTTTGGGGAAGCTGAGGCGCATGTCCTGAGATGCGCCATTTATGAAGTATTCCTGTTTTTAGAAGTCTTGTCAATGACGGCCTGAACCTGTGCGTCATCCTGTGACATCCTGATTCGATCCTGCGACGGAAATCGGCTATAAGGTCCGGTCCGCGCATGATCCCGACCGGAATACCTCTGATGAATCCCCTTCCCTGGTTTGCTGATCATGCCGGATTGTTCCGTGTAAAAAGATCTGCCATAGGGCTTGACGAGTCCGGAAACTTGTGAGACAAGGAGATCAAACGTCAGAGATGTTGGGAGGCGCTCTGTCTGTTCCTGTCATATCAACTCCCCGGATGGGCGTTGGCCATCCGTGATGCCCTGGTGTTCTCAAAAAAACGTCATCGTGTTTCGGAATGCAATTCTGCACGGTTCTCGCCTGTCCGGGAAAACGGATCCAAGGAGAGAACTATGGAATCGACAGTGCAGATCATCTGCAAACAGTGCGGCACCTGCTGCCTGGCCAACGTAAACTGCTATGTGACGGACGAGGATCTCGAGCGATGGAAGAGGGAAGGCAGGGATGACGTTCTTCACATCATCGAGCATGAGCACGCCATGTGGGTCGGGGATCACCTGGTTTCATCGCTGGACGGACATTACCTGCACGGATGCTCTTTTCTGATGTGGGACGGCAGTCACTATGCCTGCTCCATTTATGAAACAAGACCATCGGTGTGCCGGAAGTACCAGCCGGGATCATCGGAGATCTGCCCGCAGTTTCGTGAAATCCATGATGTTTGACCCGTCTCGAATCTCGCAATAACTGCCTTCAACATTCGACCTCATCATCAACAGGGGGGTTTTTCTTTTTTCCGGAAGGGACAGGCTTCCCGGCCGCGGCCTTTTCACCTTCAGTGGCCGGCCGCATCACAAGGGACGCATCCAATCCCGCACGAACCCGGATCCCGGTGTTGCCAATCCACACCTGGCAGGTTTAGGACAATGATCACATTACATTTCCTCAAATATTTTGTCTTTCTGGCTGTTATTTCCGTATCGACGGTTTCCTGCACTGTCTGCAAAACGCAGTGCCCGCCTTCCGAGGCCTGTCCCCCGGTAGTCGGGACCGTCCCGTTGGAGGCCGGACATGTCCCGGCATCGGCAAGCGATGCGAAAACGCGGGAAAAACTCGATACGCCGGCAGCGGCCGCCATGCAGCCTCAGCTCCAGGAACGATCCAAATCGGCAGCGGCTCCTCGGCCCGGCCCTGAACCGGAACGGGCTCAACTGCGCCTGGAGCAGGAGGTGAAGCGCCTGGCCGCGCTGGCGGGAGGAACCGTAGGAGTGAGCGCCCTCCACATTGAATCGGGACGATCGTTTTCCTTCAACGGGGGGGAGCGGTTTCCCATGGCGAGCGTTTACAAGATCCCCATAGCCGTTCAGCTGCTCCGCCGGGTGGATCGCGGTGAGGTCCGCCTGAATTCAACCGTCACCCTGCGCAGCGGCGATATTCACCCGGGCAGCGGCAGGCTCATCAAGACCTTTAAAAAAAAGGATGAGTCCTATTCGGTTCGGGAACTTCTGGAGCTGATGCTCCTGATCAGCGACAATACGGCGAGCGATGCCATACTGAAGCTCGCCGGCGGACCGGCAGCCGTCACCGCGGCCATGAAAAGCCTGGGCATACAGGAAATGGACGTCAGCCGCCCCACGCTCAATATGCTGGCCGACTGGCGCGGCATTTCGGATCTCCCCTCACCGGAGGCCTTCCAGCTTCAAAAATACAACAGGCTGCGGGACAGCGTCCCGGCGGATACGCTGAAAAGGGCGCAGAGCCGCTTCCACACCGACCGCCGGGACACGGCGTCCCCCGACGCCATGACGAGCCTCCTGGCCATGGTATACGATGGAACGGCCCTTCAGCCGGAAACCACCTCCGTGCTTCTGGGGATCATGGAACGCTGCCAGACGGGAAATTCCAGGATCAAGGACCTGATCCCTCCCGGAATGAAGGTGGCCAACAAGACCGGTACGATCGGCCCGTCCATGGTGAACGATGCGGCCATTCTGACCCTGCCCGGCGAAGCGGGCCATGTCGCCCTGGCCATCTTCATCAAAACATCCAATCGAAGCATCACCCAGCAGGAACAGGCCATGGCCCAGATAGCCCGCTATCTTTACGACTATTACTTTTTCCAGGGAACGGAACTTTTCGAGGCAGCTGCAAATGAAACATGCTCCCTTGAAGATCCCTCCTGCTCTCCATAGGAGTTGAAGGTCACCATGGAAGACGGCGCGAGACTTGAAACGGTGGATGGGCTGATCCTGGGCGGAACGATTCTCTGTCTGGACGAAGCCATGACCGTGATCGAGAACGGAGCGCTCGCCATTGTCGGAGACTCCATCACCGCCATTGGAACGGAGGAGGATTTCCGGCGGAAGTTCACCAGCCCCAACCTGATCGACGGAACGGATACCCTCATCATGCCGGGGTTGATCAACAGCCACACCCACGCCGCCATGACCTGTTTCCGGGGCATTGCCGACGACATGCACCTGATGGACTGGCTTACCAACTATATTTTTCCTGCCGAGTCCAGAAATGTGGATGAGGAACTGGCCTGGTGGGGTAGTCTGCTGGCCTGTGCGGAAATGATCAAGTCAGGAACGACTACGTTCTGTGATATGTACATTTTCGAAGAGGAGACGGCAAAGGCTGCGCGCACGGCTGGAATGCGCTGTCTTCTGGGAGAGGTCCTTTTTGACTTTCCCTCCCCGAATGCCAAAACGCCTTCGGAAGGCCTGGCCTACACACGGAAGCTCCTGGAGCGATGGTCCGGCGATCCGCTGATCCGGGTCGCCGTGGAGCCTCATTCCCTGTACACCTGCTCCCGGACGCTTCTCCTCCAGGCCAGGGACCTGGCCGAGGAGTTTCAGGTTCCCCTCGCCCTTCATCTTCTGGAGAATCTTTCCGAAAAGAAGCAGCTTCAAAAACAGCTCGGGCAGGAAGCCGTTTCGTACCTTGAGGAACTCGGCTGCCTCAACGAGCGGCTCATCGCCTTTCATTGCGTCTGTCTGGAGGAGAAGGAGATCCGGATCTTCAGAGACTCCGGGTGCAAAGTCGTCTATAATCCGGAAAGCAACATGAAGCTCGCTTCCGGATTTGCCCCCGTCGCCAGGATGATCCAGGAGGGCGTCTGTGTTGGGCTGGGTACCGATGGATGTGCCAGCAACAACAGCCTGGACATGTTCCAGGAGATGGATACGGCGGCCAAGCTCGAAAAGGTGCGTCACCTGGATCCGACCCTGATGCCCGCGGAAACCGTTGTGGCCATGGCCACCCGGCAGGGGGCGCGCGTTCTGGGAATGGGAGATGTCACAGGTTGCCTGAAAGCCGGGAAAAAAGCGGATCTTATTCTGATCGACCTGAACCGCCCACACCTGACCCCCATGTACAATCCCTATTCACATCTCGTTTATGCCGTCAACGGCTCCGATGTGAAGACCGTTTTCATTGCCGGGAACATGGTCATGAAAGACCGAAAGCTCCTGTCCCTGAATGAAGAGGAAATCATGCGGCAGGTTCACCGGATTGCGGAGCGGGTCCGGAAGTCCCTTAGAAAGCCGGCGTAATGGGAGCCGACGATTTTCGGCCGCCTTTGCAGGACAGCCCCTCCTGACTTCACCGTGGGTGCACGTTGCCATCCTTCCCACCCGGAGAAGGGTTCGTAAGGCCCCCCGCCAGCGAAACCCCTTTTCAACGCCTCCTGTAGCCGACCATGGGCAGACGGGAGACGATCTGAAACCCCACCTGCTTCTCGTCAATTTCCGCGTAATCAATCCGGATCGGCTTGGCCATTTCAAGGAGATCTTTCTCTATGGCAAAGGTGATCTCCTGCTCTGTAATGAATGCATCGCCCTCTGCAGGCTGGTCATAAAACATGCGAAGAAAGGGGCGTTTACTCCCCTCGTCCTGCAGAAGAATTCGGATCGTGCCGGGCCCTTTCTGGCTCTGTATAAATTCCTTGATTTTCTCAGCTGCCTTTTCCGTAACTTCGATCATAACCTGAATCTCTGTGAATAGAAATAGCCTCTGAAATCGACCCGCTGCCGAAACAAAAGACCCCTAACCAACCTTTTTGACGGGATACCGCTCCCTTCCGGCTGTAATCAGCAGAGTCACCGGATCCATCTTCATTCGCCAGGACTTCAGACTGCCCGTGGCGTCTCTATGCGGATCGATCAGAATTTCCTGGCCACGATCTTCCATTTGCAGAATAATGTCAAACAATTCTTCCGATTTTTTCAAAAACGCCGGAAGGGGGTCGCCCGCTTCGGCATCATGGCGATGCACGTGAACCGACAACCAGACCTGGAGGTTGTGGGCCCGGGCGAAGGTTTTCAGCTCTAGAATCTCGGCTTCGCCGATGTGGTTCGTCTGCCACCCGTCGATGAGCAGAATCCGGGGGGAAAAAATTCCCTGGACGATCAGATCGTTCAGGCGTTCTTCCAGGTTCGGGATACTGAAGCGATCCACCCGGAAGGTCATGATGAACCGGTGGGGCAGAATCGTTTCCCAGAGCATCCGCGAACTCCGCGGCGGTTTCCGGATGAACTTCTTTTCAAAGAGTTCCCGGTACCAGAGGGTGACCTTGGAGATGGGTTCATGAAGACTGACATGGAGAACTCCTTCCCCACCCAGCATCGAACTGAGTGCCATCTGAACGAGAAAAGCGGTCTTCCCCATTCCCGCCCTTGCCAGAACGGCGCCGAATGCGCCCGCCGGAAGCCGGCTGCTGATTTCCTCTTCCCAGGCTTCCCGCCAGGACTCCGATTCCGATTTTATCACCCTCTCGCTCAAAAGAAGTTCCTTTCTCTTTTTCAAATCAATGACCATGAGTTCCGACCCTACGCCGCACTTTTCTTTCGCTTGGCCACCTCTTCCGCAATCTTCTCGGCAATGCTCTGAGGCACCTGCTTATAGGCGGAAAATTCCATGGTGAACTGGGCCTTGCCCTGGGTGGCGGAGCGTATGACCGTCGCAAAACCGAACATTTCCGCCAGCGGCGTCTGAGCCTCGATCACGCAGGACGATCCTTCATCCTGTGTGCCCACGATCATTCCCCTGCGCTGGTTCAAAAGCCCCATGACCGCGCCCTGGTATTCCGGAGGAGTTTCCACGACAACCTTCATGATCGGTTCGAGAACGACAGGCTTGGCCCGCAGATAGGCTTCCCGGAAAGCGCCTCTTGCGGCAGCCTGGAAGGCCATGTCGGAGGAATCCACGGCATGGAACGCGCCGTCATCGATCACCACCCTCACGCCCGTCACGGGAAATTCCATTTTCGGCCCCTTGCCCATGCTCATCCGGAAGCCCTTTTCGCAGGCGGGGATGAACTGAGTCGGGATTGCGCCACCGGTTATTTTGTTCTCAAAGAGGAATTCCTCTTCTGCCAGAGGTTCGATATACCCGGCTACCCGGCCATACTGACCGGATCCCCCCGTCTGCTTGCGGTGGGTGTAATTGAACGCAGCCTTCTGGGTGATGGTTTCCCGATAAGCCACCCTGGGATTGCCCGTGGTGACCTCCGCCGAGTATTCGCGCCGGATTCTCTCCACATAGACCTCCAGGTGCAGCTCTCCCATCCCCTCGATGATCGTTTCGGAGGTCTCCGCGTCGAGATGGGTTCGAAAGGTCGGATCTTCCTTGGTAAACCGGTTCAAGGCCTTGGACATGTTCACCATGGACTTCTTGTCTTTGGGAACAATGGCCAGTGAAATGACCGGCTCGGGAACGAACATGGACGTCATGGCCCAATTCAGCCCCGGCGAGGCGAAGGTGTCCCCCGATTGGCACTCCAGACCGAAGAGGGCGCCGATATAACCGGCAGGGATGCACTCGATATCCTCCATCTGGTCGGCATGCATGCGAACCAGTCGGCCGATCCGAAGTTTTTTCCCGTCCCGGGCGTTGACGACCGTCTCGCCACGGGTCAGCGTTCCCTGATAGACGCGGATGTATGTCAACTGGCCGTAGTGCCCGTCCTCCAGTTTGAAGGCCAGCGCCACCACGGGATCTTCAGGGTTGCTCGTCAGCCGGACCGGCGTTTCGCCGTTCGCCAGATCCAGAGCCGTATTTTCGATTTCCTCCGGACAGGGCAGGTACTGGGTCACCGCATCCAGAAGAAGCTGCACCCCCTTGTTCTTATAGGCCGACCCCAAAAAGACCGGCGTGATTTTGCGATTCACCGTTCCTTGGCGCACGGCCTCCCGGATCATTTCCGGGGAGATGTCCCTCCCCTCCAGAACGGCTTCCGTCAGGACATCTGAAAACAGCGAAACGGTGTCAATAAGTTCTTCCCTCCTGGCCGTCGCCTCGGCCAGGATCGCATCGGGAACCGCTTCCTCTCGAACGATCTCACCACCGGGTCCGTCAAAATAATAAGCCTTCATGGAGACCAGGTCGACCACACCCTGGAAGTTGGCTTCCAAACCGAGAGGAAGCTGCATGAGGATGGCCGAGTGCCCGAGGCGTGTCCTCAATTGCTCCACGACGCGGGCCGGATTGGCGCCGCTCCGGTCGCATTTGTTAATGAAGGCCACACAGGGGACGTTATAGCGCTTCATCTGGGCATCGACGGTAATGGACTGGGACTGGACGCCGCCTACGGCACACAGGACCAGGATCGCCCCATCGAGGACACGCAGGGCCCGCTCCACCTCGATGGTGAAATCCACGTGCCCCGGAGTATCGATAATGTTGATTTCATGATTTTTCCAGGTGCAGAACGTTGCCGCGGAAGAGATGGTAATTCCCCGCTCCCGCTCCAGTTCCATGGAATCCATGGTGGCTCCCACGCCGTCCTTCCCCTTCACATCATGCATGGCATGAATGCGTTTCGTATAAAAGAGAATCCTCTCGGTCAGGGTTGTTTTTCCGGAATCGATGTGGGCGCTGATTCCGATGTTCCTTACTTGCCGGATGTCATGCTTCATTGTGAAAATCCTTCTTGATGCTTTCTATTGCTGTTTTTTTAACACGTGGGGACATATAAAAACAAAAAACCCCCTTATTTGAATTGTGCACGTTTCAAATAAGGGAGCCGTGAGATGCCCTGCTGATTTGAAAAAAAAGACTTCTCCGTTTATCTTTTCAGAACTTACTTGTCAAGCATTTTTACCTTTCCTTGGTACGTTATGCTTGATAAAAATGCCTCCTTGTGCCTGACCTTGTTTTTTTCAGATCAGTTCCACATTTACTGCGCTGGGCCCCTTCTGGCCCTGCTGAATTTCAAAACGGACCCGCTGGCTTTCGGTCAACGTCTTCCAGCCTCCTCCCTGGATTGCGCTGAAGTGGACGAATATGTCGCCCCCCTCATCATTTTCAATAAACCCAAACCCCTTCTTGTCATTGAACCATTTCACTTTTCCCTCTGCCAAAGCCGTACCCTCCTTTTTTTATTTCACTAATCATATTGAAGCAGACAAACAAAAAAACCACCTCCGCTTCCTGAGGACATCAGGAGTCAAAGGTGGTCTCTTTACCAAATCTGCAGCAATACGTTCTTATTCAACTCTGGCCTGCCCCGCCCGGATGAGTTAAACAAAACATTTGAGATTGCTTCATAAAAAAGCGGGTGTCAGTCGACTAACATTTAATGAAAATTTTTTCAAGACATTTCTTATTTCACGACCGCTCAAAGGAAAGGTCTCAGAGAAGAGGTGCCATGTCGCCGGGATTGCTGACACCGCTGATAACGCCCGAGTCGTCGATATCAATCGAATAGGCGGCGGGGTGTTTGGACAGGCCGGGCATTCGGAGAATTTCACCGGTGATGGGAATGAGGAATCCGGCCCCGGAGGAGATCTTGATCTCTCGCACCGTCACGATGAAGTCACGGGGAAGGCCCAGGAGATTCGGGTTGTCTGAGAGGGACTGCTGGGTTTTAGCGATGCAGACGGGAAGCTTATCGAAGCCGTACCGGTTGATCAGATCCAGGTTGCGCCGGGCCAGGGGCTGGTAATCGATCGAAACGGCGCCGTAGATCTCGCTGGCCACGGTGAAGATCTTGTCTTCCACGGGCAGGTTCCAGTTGTACAATGGACGATAGTGACCGGTGGAACCCGCCAGAAGGGCCACCGTCTTTTCCGCGAGTTCAACACCGCCCTCACCTCCCAGGCGAAAGATGTCGCAGGGTGCGATGTTCATCCCCTCGTCCTCCGCCGCTTTGAGAACCTCTCTGATTTCCTCGTCCGCATCGGTAGAAAAGCGGTTCAGGGCGATAATGCAGGGGACGTGAAACTTGTCAATGTTTTGATAATGCTTCCTGAGGTTCGCCATGCCCAGGACGGCCGCCCGCGGATTGGGCCGATCGAGGTCCTCTCTGGCGATGCCTGCGTGGTATTTCAAGGCCCGCACCGTTGCCACGAGAACGACGATGCGCGGATTTAATCCCCCGTAAGGGGCGACGATATCAAAAAACTTCTCCGCTCCCAGATCGAAGCCAAAGCCCGCCTCGGTCACGACATAATCGGCCAGGCGGAGCGCCAGGTCGGTTCCGATGATGCTGTTCGTCCCCTGGGCGATGTTGGCAAAAGGACCGCCATGAACGATGGCCGGGACATTCTCCGTTGTCTGGACCAGGTTCGGCAGGAGGGCATATTTCAGAAGCGCTGTAACGGCCCCCTCGACTTTCAGATCGGCGGTCATGACCGGCTGGTTGTCATAGGTGAATCCGACTAGGATCTTCCGGATTTTTTCCTTCAGTTCCGTATAGGAGCGTGAAAGACATAGAATCGCCATGATCTCACTGGAGGGGACGATGTCAAAGCCCGTTTCCCGTGGGACGCCGTTTATTGAACCGCCAAGGCCGACAACGATATCCCTGAGAAAGCGGTCGTTCATGTCGAGAACACGACGCCAGGTTATCTTCCGAGGATCGATGTTCAGGGGGTTGTCATGGTAGATGGAGTTGTCCACCAGGGCGGACAGCAGATTGTGTGCGCTCGCTACCGCATGAAAGTCATTGGTGAAATGGAGATTGATATCATCGTCTGGATGGATTCGGGAGAGCCCTCCACCCGTCGCTCCACCCTTCATGCCGAAAACGGGCCCCAGCGACGGTTCCCGGAGCGCGGCAATGGTCGATTTTCCAAGCCTGGCCAGCGCCTGGGCGAGCCCGATGGACACGGTCGTTTTCCCTTCGCCCGCCGGCGTCGGCGTCATGGCCGACACGAGAACAAGGGCTGATTCAGAACGCCGCGAAAAACGTGAAATCGCTTCCAGCCCTACTTTCGCCTTGTACCGCCCGTAGTATTCCAGGTCGTCTTCTTCAAGTCCGATAGAGGCGGCAACCTCCGCAATGGGTTTTTTTACATGCGCCGCCTTTTGAATGTTGTAACGGGTCATGGGTTTACCTGCAGATCAGCGCTTCGAACCGGATATCAATATTGGATTCATCGCCGATGCGGTTGAGGTCGTTCTTCAGATCCAGGATCTTCACGGCAGGCGGCAGGGAGAAGAAGCATACCATCTGAAAGACGTTGGCCCCCGTAACGGGGTTGTTGTCAACATTCGTTGAAATATCGTCAATATTGATTCCCCGACCTTGAAGGACTCTGCAGATCTGGTTGATGATCCCGGGCCGGTCCACGGAGGTGGCAATAAGCCTGTAGGGAATGAACGGGGTAACCTCCCGGTGGAGAGGTGCCTTGGTCTTCCGGACATGGATATCCAGATCCGTCTTCTCGCGCAGGCTGTCCAGGTCCTTGATAAGCCGCTCGATGGCATCGGTGCTGCCCGAGGTGAGGATGATCATGCCGAACTCCCCTCCCAGAACGCAGCCGCGGGACCTCTCGATATTGATCCCCCGAGCCGTGAAAAATTCCGCTATCTGCCGTGCCAGCCCCTGACGATCCGAGCCCATGAATGAAAAGACAACGTAGGATCTCATCGGTTACCTCCATAGGATTGCTCTGGTCCAGCATTTCCGAAACGGCTGCTGCGCCGAATTTCTGGAAAACGAGAGCTCAAAGGCCTTTTTAGCCGTCCTTCAGGGCCGTGTCAAGAAAAAGCTCATCCGATGCCGAACCACTGGTCCGTTCGATTCACCGATCAAAAAAGGCAGGGCCCTTTTGGACCCTGCCTTTTTTTCTTGTACAGCTCACGGTGAGAGGACTCAGAATTCCGTCCGCTCCTGCTCTTCCAGAATCTTCCGGATGCTCGTCATGACCTGAATTTTTACATTGGTCAGATGATTTTTGAGGACGGACTGCGCCCGCTCCAGGCTCCGCAGCGCCACGGCGTCATAAATTTCCTGGTGGGCCTGGTCGCTGGATGACAGCGAAGAGATAGGGAAGTAATTGCCGCCGTATTTCAGGAACAGCATATCAAAGACGTTTTGAAGGATGCGGACCTGGGTGGTTTTTCCGGAAAGATAGGCGAGAGTCATGTGAAACTCCCTGTTTTTAAAAAGCCTTTCCTTGAGATAGGATTCCCTTTCCGCAGCAAGATGGGCTTCGAGTGCCGCCTTCAGCTCGGCAAGTCCCTTCTTGTCGATCTGTTCAATGGCCGCAGAGACAAGGGACGGTTCGATCAATTCACGAATCTCGTAAAGTTCTTCAATCTCCTTAAGGCTGAAGGGCGCCATGGAATAGCCGCGATGGGGTTCATGCTGAACGAATCCCTGCAGCTCCAGCCACTTGAGAGCTTGAATGACAGGCGTCGGGCTCAGCTTCAGCTTTTCCGCAAGGTCACGGTACAGGATCCGCTGACCGGGGACGAGTTCCTTGGTGTACAACATATGCCTGATCCCCTGATAGGCGATCTGGGCACTGTCTTCCGATTGTTTTTTTCGCGTTATTTTCTTATCGGTGATCATGCGGCTTATTTAGCTTAATCAAATCAATTATGCAATCAAATTTTTATTTTTAATATGGATTAAAAATTAATTCAAAATTGTGATTTAAAGTGAAGTTATTTCGATTGACATATTGGCGCATCGATTTTATGTTTGCGCACTGCGAAAGGGAGAATCTCCTTCCGCAATCATTCATTTTCGTAAGGATGTAAACCGTTATGAGACTACATGAATACGAGGCTTTGGATATTTTTGAGCAGAACGGGATCCCCGTTCCCCGCCGCGGCGTTGCTTCCACGATGCACGAGGCGCTCCATGTGGCAGGCGAGATAGGATACCCCGTTATTTTGAAGGCCCAGGTTCTCGTTGGAGGCCGCGGTCTCGCAGGCGGCATCAGGACCGCCTCTTCGCCGGATGAACTCAAGGAGGTCGCCGAGTCCCTGCTTTCCTCCGATGTGAAGGGGCTGCCCGTCCTGAAACTTCTCGTCTGCGAGAAAGTGGAGATCGCCAGGGAACTCTATGTGGGCATTACCGTTGACGGGTATTCCGGCAAGCCGGTGATCGTGGCGAGCACGGAAGGCGGTGTGCGGATCGAAGAAACGGCGAGGTCCTCGCCGGACAAGATCGCCTCCTTTCATGTCGACTCCTCCCTGGAATTTTATCCCTATCAGGCCCGCACCCTCCTGTCGAGAATCGGGGTCAGCCAGCAGCTCCTCACCTCCTGGACGGACGTTATCGGGCAACTGTACCACATCGCCATGAGCCATGAGTCCCTGATCTGCGAGATCAATCCACTGGTTGTCCTCCCCAATGGCGGATTGATCGCCGTGGATGCGGTTCTGGAGATAGACGACTCGGCCCTGTCACGGGTGCGATTCCCCCTTCCCGACCGCATCGAACGGATCGAAAATCCCCTCGAACGCCGCGGCAGAGAAATCGGCGTCACCTATGTGGACCTGGACGGAGATATCGGACTGATTTCTTCCGGCGCCGGACTGGGAATGGCCTCCATGGACATCATCGGCGAAAGGATGAAGCCCGCCAATTTCCTGGAAACCGGCGGGGGCATTACGGCCGATCTACTCTATCGCTGCATGGAACTCATCATGATGAAACCGGGCATCCGGGCCGTCTTCATCAACGTGTACGGCGGGATCAATCCGATCCACGAAGGCGCCAAAGGGGTCGTTCGCTATATCAATGAGCATAACGTCAAGATCCCCATTGTCGCCAAGGCGCTTGGCAACCGCCAGGAAGAAACCTGGGAGATCTTCCGCTCCGCAGGCATCCACGTGGTGACGGAGGCGGCAACTGAAAAAGCGATTGATCGCTTGTATGAACTGGTGGGGAGAGGTTGAAAATGAGCATACTGATCAACGATTCAACACGCGTTCTTGTGCAGGGCATTACCGGACGAATCGGCAAGGCACAGGCTCACTGGATGCTTGAATACGGAACAAAGGTTGTGGGCGGGGTTACTCCCGGCAAGGGCGGCACCATTGTAGAGGGGCTTCCCGTCTTCAACAGCGTGCAGGAGGCCGTCAAGGAGACCGGGGCCAACGCCTCCGTGTTTTTCGTCCCGGCCGCCTTTGTCCTGGACGCCTTCATGGAAACCATCGATGCCGGGATCAAACTCATCGTTATTGTCCCGGAACACATCCCTGTCCGGGATGTCATGAAAATGCGAAGCTATGCCCTCGACAGGGGCGTCTTCGCACTGGGTCCGACCACCCCGGGAATTCTCGTCCCCGGAAAGGGGAAAATGGGCATCATGCCGGCTTCCATGTTCGCACCGGGGAGGGTCGGCATTATATCGCGAAGCGGGACCCTTTCCTATGAGTTCGCCGGCATCCTCTCGGAGGGAAACGTGGGACAGAGCACCGTGGTCGGTATGGGTGCAGATCCCGTGGTTCTGAGAAACCTGGCCGATATCCTCGAACTCTTCGAGGAGGACGAAGGAACAGACGCCGTGATCGTGGTCGGCGAGGTCGGCGGAGAGCAGGAAGAGAAAGCGGCCGGTTTCATCGCGAGAAGGATGACCAAGCCCGTTGCAGCCTACATCGCCGGGCGGCAGTCACCTCAGGGGAAGAGGATGGGGCACGCAGGCGCGATCGTCCGGGGAGCCTCGGGAACCGTTTCTGGAAAGCAGGGAGCGCTCAAGGCCGCGGGTGTGACAGTCCTGGACAGCCCCATTGATGTTCTCGCATGGGCGAAAGAACACAACCTGAGCTAGGCTCCGCCCAAACCATTTCAGGTGCGGGGGAAAAGCGGATGGCAACAACGCCGTGCGTCCAATCATCACAGATTCGAATTCCGCCGGCGCATCGGGAAAAGCAGGAGGGCTTATAGACCTTGATCTATAAGCCCTCCTGCTTTTCTATCCCCTCTTACAACCCGGGCCTGACACATTATTTGCTGAAAAATGCGCTCCGGAAAGAATTTATTTTGTTCAGTGGCATAATTATTGATTATTATTTGAAACTTGATTAACCAGGAGCCCGGGAATGAAACATACGAAACTAAGCTTCCGTGTCATACTCTATTTTGCGATTGCTGCGCTGACGTCCCTCCCTTCCTTATCGTTCGGCTCAGGCTTCGGCATCTTTACCCAGGGGGCGTCCGCTCTTGGACAGGGGGCCGCCGTTATCGCCCACTCCGACTCTCCCGAAGCGATTTTCTACAATCCGGCACTCCTGAACGATCTTCCGGGAACACAGGTCGAGGTCGGAACGACCCTGATTTTTGCCGATCGGGAGTTCACAAGCGCCGCAACCGGGAAAAAATCCGAGACCCAGGACGATGTATTCTATCCGAGCACCTTCTATCTCTCGCACCGGTTCAATGAGACGTTCAGCGCCGGCGTCGGCGTTTTCAACCCTTTCGGCCTGGCCACGACATGGCCTGAAAGCTGGGAAGGCCGGTATGTAGCCACAAAATCCGAGCTTACCACGTTTAACATCAATCCCGTTGTATCCTGGCGGATCACACCCAAACTTTCGATCGCAGCCGGTTTGGATTTCGTCCTGCTGGATTCCACCCTTCAAAGCAGGAATATCGCTTTTGATGTCGACCAGAAATTTGAAGGGTCGGGAAACGGACTTGGATACAACCTGGGCCTCCTGCTGCATGCTACAGACACCCTTTCCATAGGCGTATCGTATCGCAGCAAGGTGACGATCGATGTTGACGGCACTCTTTCGATGAGCATTCTGCCGGAGGATATCAGTGGCGAAACCACGCTTACCCTTCCCCAGCAGGTAGCCGTCGGCATTGCCTATAAGCCCACGGACAGGCTGATCCTGGAAGTGGGTCTGCGCTGGGAGGACTGGTCATCCTTCGACCAATTGAAGATCGAAGGCGCAGGACAGACCCTTGCCGTCTCGCCGAGAAATTGGCGCAGCACCTTCGCCTTCAATGCAGGGGGAAAATACCGGATCAACAGCAGGTATGCCATCCATGCAGGCTATTTGTACGGTCAAAATCCCGTTCCCGACACGACCTTCGACCCGTCCATCCCGGATTCCGACGTTCATCTGTTCTGCCTGGGCGGCGAGGCCAGGTTCGGCAAGGTGGGTTTATCGATGGCTTATGCCTACCAGCTTCAGGAAGACAGGACCAAATCGACCAACCACTACGGAGCCTTTGCCAATGGCGAATATGATTCGGACATTCATCTGCTGGCCATGAGCCTTCGTTACTTGTTTTAATGTAACATGAAGGACCCCTTTTTTTCATTGAACACGATTGTTCCCCTCTCAACAGGGAGAAGATGCGCGGTCAGACATTGCCGTGTGGACTCGGAGGTGACAACATGAAGCACAAGCAGGCTTATCTCATGGAAAACGATGAAGAGGCCCATCGCCTGGAACTGAAAACCGACGCGAATGCGGTTCGGAAACAGGCCCTTTGGTGTGGTGTAAAAGCCGGCCTGCGGGTCCTGGATCTGGGATGCGGACCGGGAATCACCACGGAAATCCTGCACTCCATGGTCGCCCCGACCGGGAGCGTTGTCGGAGCGGATTTTTCGGCTGAACGGCTTGCCTACGCACGGGAACATCACGCTGGTAGGCCGGGCATTGAATTCGTCCAATGCGATCTGACCGCCCCGATTGATGACCTGGGCCAGTTCGATGTGATCTGGGTGAGGTTTGTCCTCGAGTATTTCCGCAAGGAAAGCCCGGAAATTGTCAAACGGCTTCGGAGTCTGCTCAAACCGGAAGGCTATCTCTGCCTGATCGACCTTGACTACAACTGCCTCGGCCATTATGAAATGCCCGAACCGATGAATGCCCTGTTGCCGAAACTCATGACCTACATGGACGACGAGTTCAATTTTGACACGTATGCCGGACGGAAACTCTATTCGTATCTTTATGATCAGAAATATCAGAATATCGAGGTTGAATTGATGGCCCATCATCTCATCTACGGTGAGGCCCGTCATGCGGATGTTTTTAACTGGCTGAAAAAGGTGGAAATCGGAACGGAAAAAATGCAGTGTTTCTTCAAGGACTATCCGGGAGGGGCAGAGGCCTTTATTGCCGATTTCAGAAAGTTTTTCCTGGATCCGCGCCGCTTCACATACACCCCGCTCATTTTATGCAAGGGGATGCGGCCTCATGAGGATGCCGCCGGCTGATCCAGAATGGAGCGGATTCTCCTGCTCAGGAAATCGATTTGATAGGGTTTTTGAATAAAATCCACCGCGCCCGCACGGAGGAGATCCTGCTGGCTCGTGCTTGCCGCAAAGCCGCTGGCGATTAGCACCTTCATAGCGGGGTCGATTTTCAGTATTTCAGAGAGGCATTTCTCGCCACCCATACCGGGCATCATGAGATCCAGGATGACAAGGGCGATGCCCCCTTTCTGCTCATGAATCACACTCAAGGCGCTTTCTCCGGAATTGGCGGTCAAAACGGAATAACCCAGCAGGGAAAGCAGTTCTTTTCCGATATCAAGAAGTGCCGGCTCGTCGTCCACCAGAAGGATCGTTTCCTGACCCTCGGACAGCGCCGTTGCTTTAACGGGTTCCCGCCTTTCCTCAAACACCTCCACACTGGCGGTGGCGGTGGTCTCAGGAAAATAAATCTCGTAAGTTGTCCCCAATCCAAGTTCGCTCGTGCAGAATATGAACCCGTTGTGGTTTTTAACGATGCCGTAAACAACGGACAGCCCGATTCCCGCCCCCTTTCCCGCCTCCTTGGTCGTAAAAAACGGCTCGAAGATGTGATCGAGGTTCTCCTTGGAAATTCCGCATCCCGTATCGGAAATCGAGAACAGGGCATATCGGCCGGGGTCAATCTTGACGCTGCTTCGATAGGTCGCCGTGGGAAATTCGATGTTTTTTGTTTTGATCCGTATCCTTCCACCGTCAGGCATGGCATCTTTTGCATTGACCGTGAGATTCATGATCACCTGGCCCAATTGAGCGGAATCCCCGTTTATGGTGTGAAGAGGCTCGTCCAGATCCAGCTCCACATCAATCTTTTTCGGCAGCGTGTTTATGAGAAGCTCGTAAAATTTTCGAATTTCCGCATTGATGTCGATCGGCTCCAGTTTGCTGTCGGCCTTCCTGCTGAAAATGAGAAGCTGCCCGACGAGGTCCGTTGCCCTCTTGATCAATTCCTTGATGTTGATCAGATACTTCAGCTCCGGATCGCCATCGCTTTTGCGCATGGTCAACCGTTCGTTGTATGCATTAATCGCCTGCAGGATATTGTTGAAGTCATGGGCGATGCCCCCTGTCAAGCGACCGATGGCGTTCATTCTCGAAGCATGGTGAAGCTGCTGTTCCAGCTTTCTCTGCTCGGTAATATCCTTCAAAATCCCCACGACGCCCATCATCTCTCCCATGGCGTTCAAGTTTGGGGCGCCGCTCATGTAAAACAGCCGCTCTTTTCCATTTTTGGCCAGAAGTTTGGCCTCCATGTTCTTGATCGTTTCTTTTCCCTGCCACACGCGGTCAAAAAACTGGTTGAAGGTCTTCCCACCGTCGGCCATGGCAAATTCCGAAAAAAAGCGCCCCATCATTTCCTGCGTCGCGTACCCCAGGATTTCTTCCGCCACCGGGTTAATATAGGTAATGAATCCGCCGTTGTCTGTAGTGTAGATGATGTCCGGAGAGTTTTCGCTGAGGTTTCGAAACCGCTCTTCACTTTCCTTGATCTTGCGGAGAGATTTGGCGTTGTTGATGCTGATCCCTATCTGCGGCGCGATGCCCATGAGAAGGTTCACTTCGCTTTGATTGTGAGGCCTGTGGGAACGGTAATTGTCAACAGCCAGGACGCCTTCCGATTTTCCCTCATAGATGATGGGAACGCAAATGAAGGAGTTGACGGCCAAGGCTTCAACAAAATCCCGGCTTCTCACTGAGATATCATTTTTAATGTCTTTGATATCATTTACGAAGATGGGGTGCTGCTCTCTGAACGCAACAACGAATGGGCCCCTGGAATCCGGCTTGTCCAGATGGAACTGAGTCTTCTGAAGCACGGCTTCAATTTCTGAGCTGTAACCGTATCCGCTTGCATAGATAAGCCTCGTCCTGTCCGGACTGGTAAGCATGATCATGCCGCGGTCGAACTTAAGCCTCTTCTGCAGCGTCTCCATGACAAACTTCAACAGGCTGTCGACATCCATGATGTTTGAGACGGCCTGGCCGATTTCCTGAACCAGAAGCGCATTGTTGTAACTGATGGTGATCTGATCGAGCAGGCGGTTTGCCGCATCACCCTGCCTTTCCGTCCTCTCATAGATGTCTTTTTTCTCAAGATACTGGGAATAGAAGGCGATGCCTACAATCACGGTTACCGCCGGCAGGGCGATGAAGGCGGCCAGTTTCAGGGAGGGGAAAAGGAACGAGCACCCTGCAATGGCGAGGATGGAAAGGATCATGAGATAATTCCGCCAGCGCCACCATTTCATGTACCTGGGTTCCTGCCAGGTTACGACGTAACGGCACTGCCCGCTTCCTCGATGCAGGCATTCCGTATGTTCAAGAATCGGCAGTTTGCCCGTAAATATCTCAGCGACAGCTTCAAGGCTGCCCATGCGGTTTTCACACTGGTAAGGCCGTTCATGAACGCCTTCATTGATCGTCGTGATGATTTCTACGGTGTTCCGCCGGATCTTCCGGATATGAAAAGTGGTGCCGCGGTTGAGATAGGAGGCGATTTTGCCGAGCATGAAATAGGCCTGGATGGGTGAGAGAAAGGCCAGAATGAACTGACGGATCGCCTTGGCGGACTTGGAGGCCGACATGAAGCGCCCGGCTTCGCGAAAGATCGTCGCGTCCTGCGTCCTTTCCATGAGGGCGTCGTGGAATCCATCCACCTGCCTCTGCGTCAGCCAGTGCCCCTCATCCTCCAGTTCGTAAGAGGAGATCCCGGAATCCTTGAGAATGCCTTCGATGTCAATATCGGGACGCCTTTCCCGAAGATATTCGAGAAAGGTAATAATGACTCGACTGTTGTACAGGTTTGCGTCCATCGGTTTCTAGGTGATGATCATCCGGAATCTTTTCATGATATATTCGATAAATTCATTGGCATACTGTGCATTGAGGATCCACATGATGTAATCTTTCTCAGCATTCACGTCTTTGTCCTTTGTATAATCCGCCGGATAAATAAGCAAGGGATATGATTCCGCCGATTTCACCCTGGTAATGTTCTCAACGGCTGCGAGGATTGCATCCATCGGAGTCTCAGGGTCGATGACAAACACTTTGAAGCCGTTGAGAAGGTCCGACAGATTAATGGCCACATCGGACTCCTCCTTGATGATCACAGCCTTGAGCTCACCGGCATGATGCAATGCCATGGCCTGCCATTTGCGGTGCAAACCCTGCTGCGCATAGATGTTTTCGAGGGAATGCTGCTTGTGATTCTTCATGTCCAGCACATCGCAGAGCATTCCGCCGGAATGGTGCATGTAAAACTGCTCAAGTTCCCACAGATCGGACTTGCAGCATTCCCGCACGGACCAGCCCTCGGGCATCTGCAACGTCACATCGCCGACCGAATGAGTGATGTAGGAGAAAAGATCGAGGGAACAGACCCGCGGATTGAATTTTCCTTTTGCAAAACCCGTGTATATCCTATCGGTAAACTTATTTCCAGGGCGGAAATAACAGATGAAATAGTCGAGCATGGCCGACGGGTAGCGCCTCAGATCGTAAAGGTAGGAGATCATCTGCTTCAGAACGATCAGGCCCGTCGGGCTGCCGTCCATCGTCCTTGCGGCATGGTGGTGCACCATCCAGGCTTTTTCATAGGCCCTAAGCAGAGAGATATGGCTGTAGATCCGCCCATCCTTCTGATAGGTGAAATGCTTGGCGATGGCAGGACAGTCACTGTAGAGCTTTCTGTAAGTATCCTGAAAATTCTCTCGGAACGCCTGGATATGCTGGTATTTTGCCGGATAGATAAAATTGCTGTCAAACAGCAGATCCCAGAGCTGTTCCGTATCCACCTCGTTGATCATGTCTTCATCGTCTGTGGGGAAATTGTTCAACAGCTGATTCAATTTATTGTAGTCCTCAATCCCCATGTCCAGTATCGCTACCCCGAAACGGACCGATGATTCGTCCTTGCGGTAAATGACCTGCGCCTTGCAGTGAATCTTCAAAAGCCCGGCGTAACTGATCGTCATTTTCGGGATGATCAATCCCGGGATCAGAACGGCCGCATCGGACTTGTCGCTGATGGCGAAGCCCGAGGTGGAAATATCGATAATTTTGCGCTGGAAGGTTTTGCCCATGAAGGGATGCTCGAAGATGGCCGAAATCGATGGTAATTTCTGCGTGCGGTGATTCCGGATCACCCTCTCTTCATGCTGTTCATCTTCAACCTGGATGGGACTGACGACAATTTCAACACCGGCAACGCTTTGCTGCTGGTAGATATGGCGGCAGGTTGCCGAGTAGAAGACGCCGTGTTCGTTGAACAGTCTGATGCTGGCCGGCACATCGCTCTTGAACCAGTAAAACAGGGCCGACAGTCCCGTCTTGAGGCGGAGGCGAAAGGCATGGGCACTGAAATCAACCAGTTCTCCCGTGGCCTGAAAGCCGTTTTGCATCAATTCGACCTTGATCTGATGGCATTGAAAGCGCGGAACCTGCCGTTTGCTCGTGATGGGGCTGGAGTCGGGGAGCTGCATCGTTAATCCGCCATCATTGGTGGTAAGTTTCCTCGGTCTGGCAAGGATGATGGACTGATCATGGTTGATGACCAGATATTCAAAATGATATCTCTCCAGCCGGTATCCTTCGTATTCCGAATCCCAGCGGCATACCACTTCGTCACCGAGGCAGGGCTCGGGATGAACCTTGACCAGAATTTCTTCATTGTACTGGGGATGCTTCAGGAGCGCATAAAGGGGATCCCCTTTGAAGTGAATGTGGTTGATAATATTGGTCAGTTTCTGCTTTTTGATGTATTCTCCGGACATGACGTCCCGGATCAGGTTGTTATGTCTGAATAGCCAGGATGGTCCCATTTCTTCCACCTGCAAACGACTGTCACATAAGGCGTTATTATTACAGATACTTCTCTCCCGAACGCTTTCAGTCATATTCATGTGTCTCCGGCAAATTTTTAATGCGATTGTCATTAATATGTAAAAATGGTGATCGGAATAGTTGTGATTCCACGGAAGACTTGCAATAATAATTCCAGTATTTTTGGGGGGACGCCGATCCAGGACGGGCCTGAAAGGCGGATCGATGCGAAGCATCAATCCGCTCCATGCGGTACGAGAGGATCAAGGCAATTCAGGACGTTACGATTTGCGGGGTTTTACGCTTTGCGGGAGGTCGGATCCGTCCGGTGAAATGAAGCATTTCTCCGAATTCGCTATTTTTCATGTCCTTCGTGGTTCAGAAAGTCATCCAAAACAGCGATCAGCTTCGATTCGTCGCCAAAAAAGAAGTGGTCCGCGTCATGAATAAGCTCAAAGCGACAGTTTATCTGTCGCGCCATATCCCTCATCCGCTCATGGGCACAGAACGGGTCCCTCCCGCCACAGACCACAAGTCCTATCTTGCCGGCAAGGGAGGAAAAATCAAAATCCAGCAGATTGATGGGGGGTGCAATGAGCACGGCGGGGCGCACGCCGTCATGATTGGCCAGCCATTTCGCTCCGACCCAGGCGCCAAAGGAATATCCAGCAGGCAGAATATCGCCTTTCCCCTTGTTCCTCAGCCAGGATACGGCCCCCCCGATATCCTCCTGTTCGCCGATCCCGTTGCCGTAAGCCCCTTCGCTGCGGCCCACACCGCGGAAATTGAATCTCAGAGTCGAATACCCCTTGAAGAACAAGGCCGCAACCAGGGATTCCACAACATTGTTGTCCATTGAACCTCCCATCTGCGGGTGGGGATGACAAACCACGCCCCCCCTGTCTCCGGCATTTTCAGCATAGGAACCTTCCAGCTGCAAATTCCCTGAAGGGAAAAAAACGGTGTCCTCTTTCATAAAAAGCTCCTTCTTCCTCCTCATTGAACAGGGTGCTGTCCAATGTCTAAATGACAGGCCACAAAATGCCCGGGAAGCCGTTCACGCAGTTCCGGGTTCGAATCCTTGCAGGGGTCGATGCGTTCAGGGCATCTCGGATAAAAGGGGCAGCCCGCGGACGTTGTGAACCGGGCCGCTGGGTCCTCCCGAAGGATCCGCCGATGCGGCTTGCCCGGATACAGTCCCGGAATGGCGGCAAAAAGGACCCGTGTGTACGGATGGAGCGGACGGCTGTAAAGTTCCCGGTTTTCCGCCAGCTCGACGATTCGCCCCAGGTACATGACGGCAATCCTGTCGCTCATGTGCCGGACGACGGCGAGATCATGCGTGATGAAGAGATACGTCAAGCCAAAGGACTGCTGAAGTTCCTTCAGAAGGTTCAATATCTGGGCCTGCACGGATACATCAAGGGCTGACACGGGTTCGTCGGCGATGATCAACTCCGGCTGCAGGGCAAGGGCCCTGGCTATGCCGATCCGTTGACGCTGCCCCCCGCTGAATTCATGCGGATAGCGGTCTATGGAATCCTTCGCCAGCCCCACCGTTTCCAGCAGTACGGAAACCCGCTCCCGGATTTCCTCCCCGTGCATGACGCGGTGAATGATCAGCGGCTCCCCTATGGCGTCCCCGGCGGTTTTGCGTGGATTGAGCGAGGCCTGAGGGTCTTGAAAGATCAGCTGAACCCTTCGAAAATAACCCTTCAATTCCTGCCGTCCATAGGCGAGGATGTCCTGCCCGCCAAACAAGATCCGGCCCTCGGTCGGCTTTTCCAGATGCATGATCAGGCGTCCCAGGGTTGACTTGCCGCAGCCGCTTTCACCAACCAGCCCCAGCGTCTCCCCCTTGAAGAGCGTCAGGCTCACCCCGTTGAGGGCGTGGATCCTGATCGGTTCCCGGCTGAAAATCTCCCGCTGGACGGTAAAGATCTTCTTGGCCCCGATGACTTCAAGCAGCGCCTCCCCTTTATTCGAATGTCCAGACGGATTTCTGTTATCCATGATGATGGCCGTTCAGTCCTGCTTCGTATCCTCTCTCAGCCCTTCCCGGAGCTCCCGCCGGCTGGTCCGCCTGGGTTTCCGGATGATACAGCCAGCAGCGGACGGCATGGCCGTGGCTCACCTCCAGCAGGCTCGGTTCCCTCTGCCGGCAGAGCTTCATGACCCGCCCGCACCGATCCTGGAAGCGGCATCCCGGCGGAAGGAGGTAGAGATCGGGGACCCCCCCGGGAATGACGGGGAGTAAGGCGGATCGATCGTAATCCCTTTCCGGCCTGGGCAGGGAGCGCATCAGCCCTTTCGTGTAGGGATGCAGGGGAGAAGAAAACAGCTCCCTGACCGGCGCCTTTTCAACCACCCATCCCGCATACATGACAACAGCCTGCTGTGCCGTGTCGGCGACAATGCCCAGGTTATGGGTAATCAGAATAACGGACATTTCGTTTTCCGATTTCAGGCGTTCGATAAGATCAAGAATCTGGGCCTGAATCGTCACATCCAGGGCCGTTGTCGGCTCATCGGCGATCAGCAGCCGGGGATTGCAGGCCATGGCCATGGCAATCATGATCCTCTGCCGCATTCCCCCGCTCAATTGGTGAGGATAGTCCCGAACGCGCTTTTCCGGATCGGGAATGCCCACCAGGTGCAGCATTTCCACGGCGTGATCCCGTGACTCCCTTTTGCTCTCCTGACGGTGAAGGCGCGTAACTTCGGCAATCTGATCGCCAACCCGGAGGACGGGGTTCAGCGACGTCATCGGCTCCTGGAAAATCATGCTGATGTCCCGCCCACGGACCCGGCGCATTTCCTCGCTGCCAAGAAGCAGAAGGTCGCGCCCTGCAAAAAACACGGAACCGGAAACGATTCTTCCGGGAGGGGAAGGAAGAAGACGCATGATCGACAGAGCCAGGGCGCTCTTGCCGCATCCCGATTCTCCTACGATGCCGAGCGTTTCCCCTTTTTGAAGCTCCAGGTCCGCCCCATCGACCGCTCGAATGACCCCCTGGGAGGTTTCAAAGACTGCAGACAGATGTTCAACCTTTAAAAGCTGGGGCATGCCCTGTCTCCGCCGCTTCCTTTCCCGCACATCGTTAAAGGACCGTCCCCGAAGGGCGGTCTGTCTTCTCCGGAAGAAGGAGCATCAACGGGTTCCCTTCCGGTTCCTCAGCCATGAAATCAGAAGACGGACGCCGACGCCGGATGCCCCTTTCGGGACGTAGGGCCGGCCTTTGTCCAGCCAGGCGGGGCCGGCGATATCAAGATGCACCCAAGGGTAATCCCCGGCGAA
The DNA here is from genome assembly GCA_002067745.1 of Syntrophus sp. PtaU1.Bin005. GTDB lineage: Bacteria > Desulfobacterota > Syntrophia > Syntrophales > Syntrophaceae > Syntrophus > Syntrophus buswellii. The sequence goes on along the minus strand of MVRU01000001.1, from coordinate 8,678 downwards.
CCGGCTGAGGAACATGGCCGCGGTAATGGCGCCGCCATAGCGTCCGCCCGTATTTTTGTAATCGGCAATGTCGCTCTTGATCAGTTCAAGGTAGTCATCCCAAAGCGGCAATTCCCATACCCGCTCACCCGTGGCTTCTCCCGCAGCGGCCAGTTCCTTCTTCAGGGCGAAATCCGTCCCGAACATTCCGATGGCGACCTTTCCCAGGGCGACGACACAGGCTCCCGTCAGCGTAGCCAAATCCACGATCGCCCCGGGCTGATACCTTCCGGCGTAGGCAAGGGCATCGGCCAGGATCAAGCGCCCTTCCGCATCGGTGGAGATCACCTCTATCGTTTTTCCCGAAAGGGATGTCAGGACATCACCGGGCCGGTAGGCCCGCCCGCCGGGAAGATTCTCGGTGGCGGGGATGAGAGCGACGATATGAACCGGCAATTCCAGATCCGCCGCCGCCCGGACGGCAGCGATCACTGCGGCGGCTCCAGCCATGTCCGATTTCATCTCACCCATATTTTCAGCGGGTTTCAGGCTGATGCCGCCGCTGTCAAAGGTGATTCCCTTGCCGACCAGGACGATCGTTTCCTTCAGACCCTCCACCCCTTTATACGTGAGGATGATGAAGCGGGGCGGCTCATGACTGCCCCTGGCAACGGCAAGATGCGCATGCATTCCCGCTTCCTCCATCTGCCGTTCGTCAAGGACCTCCGCCTTGATCCTGGGACGGGACATGGCCATTTCAACGGCTTTGTCAGCCAGGATTCCCGGCGTCATCTCGTTTGCCGGAGCGGAAACCAGATCGCGGGCAAAGGAGACAGCCCCGGCAATCCTTTCGGCTTGTCGGGCCGCTTTCCGTACGGCGGGAAGGTTCTTCTTCTGCTCTTCTACGAGCGTGAACGCTTCGAATTCCTTGATCTTATCCCGCTCCAGGGTCTTGAAAGGCGTAAACTGATACAGGCCCAGAAGAACTCCTTCAACAATGGCCTCGGTAAGCTCTTCAAAAGAGAAACGTTCACCGGACCATTTTTTAAAATCGACAAAGGACGTCATCGTTTTTATATTGATGCCGCGGAGATACTGGGCCGCCTTGGCAAAGGCCCCGCGCAGTCTTTCCAGATCAAAGGCCTTTTTCTCCCCCAACCCCAGAAGAAGGATTCTCCGGATCGGCGGTTCCCCGCCTGGATACAGCAGGGAAACCTGATGGAGACGCCCCTGGAAATCTCCTTCCCGGATCATGCGATCGATCCTGCCGGCGTACATCTCATCGAGATGTTTTGCCGCTCCGCTCAGCCCTTCCTCGCCGTCAAAAAAAGTCAGCACGAATACTTCGCTCCCCGTCTCGGATATTTTGCCCGATTTGACCACAATCTCCATTGTCTGCTCCTTTCCCCCGGGACAAACCGAATTCCTGCATGCCTGTCACAGGCCATCTAATTACTTTCTCTTTTCGAGATTGTCAAACGGCATTGTCTCTCCTTGATGAATGGCTCCCGGACTTTCCGGTCCGCCCGGCGGCAGTGCCGGAAATTCTAAGGCCGCGGATCCTCTCGGAGCCCTGCAGGGCGGATGCTTCCCCCTGGGAACGGTTGAACGGTACCGATGGATTTCGGGAACGTGAAACCGGGCTCAGGACAATCGTGGGAAGTTGACGAAGAGGGGACGACCTGGAGGGCTTCATGGAAATCCCCGTCATCTGGAATGGAAGGCGTTCTTAAGAAAATAAAAAGGCGTGTGAAAACACACGCCCGATTTTCCCTTAAAATGGAGGCGGCATCCGGATTTGAACCGGAGTATAACGGTTTTGCAGACCGCTGCCTTACCACTTGGCTATGCCGCCGTAAAAAAATGGAGCGGGCGAACGGATTCGAACCGTCGACGTCCACCTTGGCAAGGTGGCACTCTACCGCTGAGTTACGCCCGCTTCCTCAATCCCAGCAATGGTGGCCTGAATATAATAGATGGCCTGTTTTGTCAATAGAAATCTTACCGGCACCCCTATTCCCTGCCCATGAGGGTACTGTGATAGAACTTGATAAAGTAATCCAAGCCGGAATATACCGTAAAGAAAAGGGCAATATAGAGGATTACCATGCCCACGGCATGGGCGTCGATTCCCAGAAATGGATAGTGAATAATCAAAGCGGTTACGGCCACGGTCTGGCAGAGGGTCTTTTTCTTTCCCAGGGAGCTGGCGTCAATCACAAGTCCCTCCCCGGAGGCTATGCTGCGCATGCCGTCTACGGCAATATCCCGAATGATCGTAATCGCTACAGCCCACGCAGGGATGCGGCCGATGGGAATCATGAGAATCATGGCCGTATTCACGATAAGCTTGTCTGCAATAGGATCCAGGAACTGGCCCATTTTTGTGACAATTTCATACTTTCTCGCCAGATAGCCATCCAGGAGGTCCGTCAGCGCCGCGGCAACAAAACAGAATGCAATCACCAGGCTCCACGTCAAACCCGGGTCCATCAGAAGGAAAAAGAGGACCGGAATAAAACCGATCCTCCCCATGGTGATGATGTTGGGCAGATTGAAGATTTTCTCCCCCGATGAAATCAGTGGATGTCGATTCATTTTTTTCTGCGAGATAGTCATCTAATGCTCTGGCAAAACGGGGCTTTCCTATTTTTCAAGTTTAACAACCTTTTTCCAATCCGCGAGAAACAATTCGATGCCCTTGTCCGTCAAGGGATGCTTTGCAAGCTGTTCGATGACCTTGAAGGGTATGGTCGCAATATCGGCTCCCATAAGCGCCCCTTCAAGAACATGGCGGGGATGGCGGATGCTGGCCACAATGACTTCCGTATCAAACCCGTAGCAATCATAGATGGCTAGAATCTGTTCTACAATATCCATGCCGTTATGGGCTGCATCATCGAGCCTGCCCACAAAGGGGCTGACATAGGAGGCGCCGGCCTTGGCCGCCATCAAGGCCTGAACCGGCGAGAAGACGAGGGTCTGGTTTACGGAGATCCCCTCTGACGACAGGATCTTGGTTGCCTTCAACCCCTCCGTGGTCATAGGAACTTTGATCACCACCTGCTCACCCAGCTTGGCCAGCTTTTTCCCCTCTTCAACCATCTCCTCCGCTTTCAGCCCCACAACTTCGAGGCTGACCGGTCCACTGACCCTCTCCAGAATTTCTGCGACGACGTTTTTGAAAGGCTTTTTCTCCCTGGCGATCAGGGATGGATTGGTGGTTACGCCATCCACCATTCCCAGGCTCAGGCCTTCCTCAATTTCACGGATGTTCGCCGTATCGATAAAAAATTTCATGGCATTTCCTTTCAGGATTCTTTCTTCTGAATCCTTTCATATTTTTTGAAACAGGCTTCACTGCAAAAATTCAAGGTGACCCCGTTGAGAGTCCCTTTATAGGCATCCTTTTCGGGGATGTACGTTTTACAGTAAGGGTCCTGAACGAGATCCCCCCCTTGAATGATTCGTCCGTCGAGAGAGTGGCTTACCTGAGGCTTCTTTCTGGATGCAGTGCCCAGCAGGCCCTTTGTGAGCCGGTAAAGAAGATAAGCGACAACGACAAAAAAAAGAAAACGAAAAATCATGCTGTCAATTCAACCCTGTACGATACGTTCCACTCTGCTTTCGTCCTGAAGCCTCTTCATCAATCCCCGGATGGACACCCCGAAGCCCGGATGGATGACATAGGATGCCAGTTCGTTGAGAGGAACAAGAACAAACCGTCTTCGATGAAGTTCCGGGTGGGGAATGACGAGATCGCTTTCCTGAATGACCTCCTGTCCGTAAAGAAGAAGGTCCAGATCAATGATCCGTGGTCCCCAGCGGGCCGTTCGAATTCTCCCCATGTCGGCCTCGATCTTCGAGAGGGCGTTGAGAAGCTCCCTGGCGCTCAGGACGCTCCTCACCTCGACAACGGCGTTGACGTAATCATCCTGGTCTTTCAATCCGACGGGTTCGGTCCTGTACAGCGATGAGCAGCGCAAATATTTAACGCCGCTCACGTCACCAATGCGCCTGACGGCCTCCAGGCACTGCCCCACAGGCCCTTCCCGGTTTGAGCCGATCCCGATATAACAGATGACCCCCGAGGTCTCTTCCAAAAGAATCTCTTCCGCCTGCCCCACGGTTACGCTACTTAGTTCGTTTTCCCGGATTTTCTACGTCCTGAGCCCGAGGACATCCTGCATGTCATAGAGCCCGGGTTTCTGCTCAACCACCCACTTCGCCGCCCGAATGGCCCCCTTGGCAAAGTTGTCCCTGCTGTGGGCGCGATGGATCAATTCCAGCCTCTCACCGACGGCGCCGAAAAGGACCGTGTGTTCACCCACGATGTCTCCGGCCCTCAGGGTCTGGATCCCGATTTCCCTCCGCGGACGCTCTCCGATGAGCCCTTTTCGCTCATAGATCCCCACTTCGTCCAGATCGCGGCCCAACGCCTCTGCAATGATGTGGGCCATTTTCATGGCTGTCCCGCTGGGCGCATCTTTCTTCAAGTGGTGATGGGCCTCCAGGATTTCCACATCATAGTCGTCACCGAGTATTTCCGCCACCGTCCTGATCACCTTGAACAGGACATTGACGCCCACACTCATGTTGGGGGCAAGGACACAGGGGACGTTCCCGGTTAAATCCCGGATTTCCTCCATCTCCTCCGGGGAAAAACCCGTGCTGCCTATGACCATGGGCTTCCCATGCTGTACGGCGATTCGGAGATTCTGCAGCGAGGCCGCGTGGCTCGTAAAGTCGATGGCGACATCCCCCCGGGATACGCAGTCGGAAAAATCGCTCTCGATAGCCACCCCCCGCTTTCCCAGTCCCAGGATTTCACTCACATCCCGCCCGATTGCAGGATGATCCCCTCTTTCAACGGCGGCCGCCAGATCGATCCCCTCCTCGGCCTCCATTAAACTGATTATCCGGCCTCCCATTCGTCCACCGGCACCGGTCACAACGGCTTTCACCATGGATTCCACTCCCTGCCATGCCGATTCCCGTCACGGGACAGAAATCGCGAATTTCATTAACGTATCCAACGGCTTGTGCTGCTAGGCAATGAGGCGATAATGGCGCATGGCCTGCCTCAGCCTTTCCAGATTCCCCTCCGACATCCGGCACAGAGGAAGACGGACGTCAGCCGACATTTTTCCCATCATTGCCAATGCCGCTTTGACCGGGACCGGATTGGTCTCAAGGAACAGGGCATCAATCAGGGAAACCATCCGGTCGTGCAGCTCCCGGGCTTTTTTCAGGTCTCCGGCTTCAAAGGCGTCCACGAGCCCTGCCATATCCGCCGGGGCGACATTGGAAATCACGGAGATGACGCCCTTTCCTCCCAGCGTCAACAGGGGAAGCGTAAAGAAATCGTCTCCCGATAGAACGGAAAAGGTGCTGTCGCAGAGCTGAATCACTTCATTCATCTGCTTCAGAGAGCCCGAGGCTTCCTTGACCCCCACGATGTTGTCGATTTTCGCCAGCCGGGCCACGGTTTCCGGAAGAATGTTCACTCCTGTGCGGCTGGGAATGTTATAGGGGACGATGGGCATGGGGACGCTCTCAGCCAGGGTCTTATAATGCTGATACAACCCTTCCTGGCTCGGCCGGTTATAGTATGGTGCCACCACCAGTGCGCCGTCGGCGCCGGCCTCGTGGGCGTGCCGGGTCAATCTCATGGCCTCCGCCGTGCTGTTGGAGCCCGTTCCCGCAATGACAGGAACCCGCTTTTTCACGGCGTCAATGGTGATCTCGATAACCCGGTCATGCTCGGCATGAGAAAGTGTCGCCGATTCCCCGGTAGTTCCGCAGGGGACGATACCATCCGTTCCCGATTCGATCTGGAACTCGATCAGCTCCCTCAACGCTTGCTCATCAACTTCGCCATTCTTGAACGGCGTCACAATCGCAACAATCGCTCCTTTGAACATATTCCTCCTGTCCGCCTCCCTTTTTTTTCAGGATTACCCTGGCTGTTTGATCAGAAACGGCGGGATTTCCTCATGGGATATCAAATCGGCATAAGTCTCCCGCTTACGAATGATATGATACCGATCCTCCCGGACCATGATCTCCGGAATTCTCGGCCGCGAATTGTAATTGGAAGCCATGGTGAAACCGTAGGCTCCGGCGCTGAAAACAGCCAGCAGGTCGCCTCTCTCGAAAGAGGCTATTTTTCTCGCCTTGGCAAGATAATCTCCGGATTCGCAGATGGGACCGACCACATCGGCCACAATTTCCTTCCTGTTGTCCAAGGCAACCGGCCGGATTGCATGAAACGAGTTGTAGAGGCTCGGTCGGACGAGATCGTTCATCCCTGCGTCCACGATGATGAAGTTTTTATTGTCCGTACTTTTCGTGTAGAGGACTTTCGTGACGAGAATTCCCGCATTGCCGACAATGACTCTTCCCGGTTCGAAGATGAAGGTGCAATCCAGGTCCCGGGCGGCCGACAAAACCGCTTCCGCGTATTCCGAAGGGTGAGGAGGCGTCTCCGAATCGTAGGTAATGCCAAGCCCTCCCCCCAGGTCAATATAGCGGATGTCGAAACCCTCCTCCTTGAGTTGGCGCACCAGACCGGAAAGACGATCCAGGGCTTCGACAAACGGGGACAGGCGGGTCACCTGGGAACCGATATGGCAGCTCACTCCCTTGATATCGACATGCTTCAGAGAGTTCGCCAGGCGGTACGTCTCCAGAGAGCGTTCGATGTCGATCCCGAACTTGTTTTCCTTGAGTCCCGTTGAGATATGGGGATGGGTCTTTGGATCCACATCCGGATTGACCCTCAAAGCAATGCCCGCTCTGAGCCCGAGGCCCTGCGCGCATTGGTTGATCACCTCCAGTTCCTGCCAGGATTCCACGTTGAACATCAGGATGTTCGAGCGCAGGGCGTATTCAATCTCATCCACGCGCTTCCCTACCCCCGAATACACGACTTTCCCCGGATCTACTCCAGCCGAGAGAGCACGGAACAATTCCCCCCCTGAAACAATGTCCACTCCGCCCCCCTCATCGATGAACACCTTGAGGACGGCCAGGTTTGAATTGGCCTTCACGGCGAAACAGATCATGTGGGGCACGTCGGCAAACGCCTCTTTAAAGACGCGGAAATGATTCCTTAACGTCGCGTAGCTGTAGAGATAGAAGGGGGTGCCCACCTCTTCCGCAATCCGGGAAACCGGGACCTTCTCGCACATCAACTGCTGATTGTCATATAGAAAGTCATTCATGTTCTTTTAAATCACCCTGCTGCATCGTTTGCAATGCCACGCTCCCGGAAGGCTCGCTGCAGTATCCCAGGGCGTTGCATACCACAATCCGGTAAAAATAGCTGTTGTCAACCTTCACGTCGGTATCGGTCCATAAGTAGCGGCGTCCGGCTCCCTCGTATTTCTGCCCCGGGTCCCCGGGATTCAACTCCTGAATCACCACATAATTCCGCGGACAGCCCTCGCAGAGGTCTTCATCTGGGAACTGCTCGCTGCGCAGAATTTTGAAGCGTCCTTCGGGGATGTCCGCACTCCAGCGCAGCTCAATTCCCTGCCCACTCCTTTCCGCCCGCAGATCGGAAACGGCGGAAGGTACGACCATCCTCAGCGGAACAGGGTCGGCCTTTTTCCCGCAGCCCGGAATCCATCCGAGAATGGCCCCGGCCAGCAGAAGAACGGCAAGGAAACGCCCCATGGACGGCCTCCTTCCCGGCGAATGCATCGGAACAGGCGTCATGGCGCCTTCCTTCTTCCGGGACGAGAACGGCCCTGGGCCTCAATGCGCCGGATCTGCTCCCGAACCTGCATCCCTGCCGTCCCCCCATAACTTGTCCTGCTCTGCACCGAACTCCGGATGGAAAGGCGATCGTACACATCCTCGCCGATCAGTGGGCAGAAGCGGCCAAATTCCTCCATGGACAACGAGGCCAGATCCTTCTGAGAATCAACGCAGAAACGGACCAGCCTTCCGACGATTCCATGGGCCTCTCGAAAAGGGACGCCTTTCATGACGAGATACTCGGCCAGATCCGTCGCCGTCGAAAAGCCTCCCTGGGCCTCCTGAACCATTTTTTCCCGGTTGAAGTTCAGATGCCGGACCATTTCCCCCAGGATGTTCAGGCAGGCTTTGACCGTATCAACGGTATCGAAAAGGGGCTCCTTATCCTCCTGGAGATCCCGGTTGTAGGTCATGGGAAGCCCCTTCAACAGGGTCAGCAGAGCCACAAGATTACCGTAAATCCGGCCCGTCTTTCCCCTGATGAGCTCCGCCACGTCCGGGTTCTTTTTCTGCGGCATGATGCTGCTGCCCGTCGTGAAGGCATCGGAAATTTCCACAAAATGAAACTCCCCGGTGGACCAGAGAATGAGATCTTCGCAGAAACGGCTAAGGTGCATCATGATCAACGAGGCGTCAAAAAGGAACTCCGCGATAAAATCCCTGTCGGAAACCGTATCCATACTGTTGTGGGATATTTCGGGAAACCTGAGCAGACGGGCGACGTAGGCCCGGTCAATGGGAAGAGAGGTGCCTGCCAGAGCGGCAGCCCCCAGAGGCATCACATTGACCCGGCGATGGCAGTCCCGAAGACGCGACTCGTCACGGTCGAACATTTCCCGGTAAGCCAGGAGGTAATGGGCAAGAAGGACCGGCTGAGCCTTCTGCAGATGCGTATAGCCGGGAAGGATCGTTTCAGCCTCCTCCTCGGCGAGCTC